>PLPU01000080.1:4877-40962 GCA_003159975.1 Acidobacteriaceae bacterium | reverse complement strand
AACATTGGCCGGTTATCTCCCTGTTCTCATCAACCGAAGATCATGCGGAGACAGCTCGGCGGACACTAACCGACTCGAAAGTCCCCTTGCATGCGCCTGCCCAGCCGCTTCATTCCTAATGACAGTCTCGCGAACCAAGGACCACCGGATCAGCCTCTCTGCATAACTGCTTAACTGCGCCCAGAAACAACCAATGCCCTATCTTGACTGGACGGACCGTGGATCAATCGCCCCGTGGATGGTTTTTTCAAAGTCCTGCCAATTGCAGGAGAAGTCCGCTTTGCTGCATCCCGGAATAAAGACGGGAGCCCGCTGAGGCGGATTGCTCAATGTCAACTCGGCACCGGTTCGCATCTGTTCGAGAGTCTGCACCGTAAAGTACGTCCGAATGCTGTACTCACCGCTTTTGCGATTCTTCCAGAGTTCGAAAACAAGGGCGCCTCCTGGCGGAGTATCATCGCGACGTCCGTCGGCAATCCAATTCAGACCCAACGAGCCCGCGATACTCGTCAGGTTGGTGTCATGGCCAATCAGGAAGAGCATCCGGTCTGTGGACTTGCTTGATGCTCCGGAGACCTCTTTGTTCGATGTTGCTTGTTCCAAGCTCCGAAGGATGTCGGTAAGGAGATTGGACGCCTGAACTTGTGCAATCGCCGGAGTGCGCAGGGTGTAGTCAGTGGCTGCCGTGTGCAGGTTAATCAGAGACCGGATATCTGCCCCCGTAACGCAACCCCAGCCAACATTCTCGGTACTCATGCCTTGCGTGTACTCCAAAAGTAGATTCTCTGCGAGCGAAGACGCCGTGTTCAGAGGACCACGCAATTCCGCAAGATGCTCGCCCTTCCCGAGTGCAAGGCTCGCAGGGATATCGAATAGAGAAGTCCGTTTCTGCAGCGTAGCGGATGGGGCACCGCAAGTTGACAGAAGCTTATCCATCACACCAATCTGGTTGCGGTAAGCATCGGTGACGTTTCCGGGATTTTTCCCGATTCGTCCCGCGATGGCCGCCGTGGCTAATGCGGGATCCGCGTCTGCAAAGTCGGTTGGATTCGGATGAAAGAGCGGATCGTTGGTGCCCTCAGGCAGAGACTTGACTTGGACGTTACATCCAGGGAAAAGTCCTTCAGCAAGCGCCTTGCCAGTCTCGCGAGTGCGCTGATCCGAGTCGGCGTAGAAAGTTACGCTTGCAGCGTCTCCGCATCCCTCCGAAATGGCTAACCCTTCGCTCGCAAGTTGCATCCTGTCATAGGAACCAAAGAGTTCCATCAGGTGATAGCCGTGCGGGGTCAGATAGCCGGGAGGCACGTCCCACGCTGGCCAGGGTGCCACGGAATATGTATTGTATTGCGCCGGTTTTCCGGTTGGTGAGCGAACTCCGTGACGGCTGAAATAAACTACGAACTTCAGGTCGGCGTCCACGGTTGTTGAAGGAGCAGGGACGATCTGCGCAGTTGCCACAGAGCCGGCAAAAGCAATAAGACACGCAAACAACAGGAAAGATCTTTTCATACAGGTCCTCGCAATTAACCAGCCATCGTTGCCCGATACAACATGCACAATGAGTATCGCTGAATGCGGACAACGAGCAGGCCATGCGTCGAGAGTGCGAAACGTAATTATGAAAAACGGGGTATACGCAACCGATGAAGCGCATACCCCAGTTGAGGATCAGAAGTCCTTCAGGCGGCAGTTACCGCTCGCCAGCGAAGGTGTAACGGAGCCCACCGGTGTAGGTAGGCTTGTAGTATTCGCGCTGGTTCAGGAATTGAGTGCTGCCCTGGTAGTAGCCGAAGACTTCATTGTTGAGGTTGAGGCCGACCACCTTGGCGCTCAGGCCGCGCCAGATGCGATAGCTTGCCTGTGCATCCACCTGATAGTGAGGCAGCGTCCAGGTGTCGCCGGAGGGGCCGGTCGGACCAAGGCCGCTGACGTCAGCTCCTGTGACCAAGGTCGGCGAGGTGTAGCCGTACTGGAAAACGCTCGGGCCGTCGAAGGCGAGGCCGACGCGGGCGGAGAGGCGCTTGTTGTCATAGGAGGGGCTAATCCTCCAGGTGTTGGTGGGCTGGTCGATGATACGGGGGTGATCGAGGCGCAGCGGAAGGCCCTTCTCTTGCGAGTTGCTGTAGCCGTAGTTGGCGTTGATGCCGAGCCCGCTCAGCACTCCCGGCAAGAAGCTCAAGTGCTGCTGGTAGCTGGCCTCAAAACCGTAGAGGTAAGCGTTCTGGCCGTTGACGGTGATGGAGATTGCATCCCCCGGATAGTTCGCGATGACCTGCAGTTCCGCAGGCGGAATGGAGCCCGCTGGAAGGTTGGCGACGTTGATCGCGCCGGAAATGGAAGTTGGGACCTGGGGCGCCGTCAACTGCTTGAACCAGAAGCCCGCCTGAATCAGGCCCAGTGGATGCAGCGATGTCTCGTAGAGCAGGTCGTAGTTGTTGGCGTGCTCGGGACGGAGACCAGGGTTGCCGACCGAGACCGAGATAGGGCTCGCCGTTGAGTCTTCTGTAACATAAGGAACCAACAGATAGGGGGTGGGACGAGCTACGCCGCGCGCATAGACAGCGCGCAGTGCGGAGTTCTGGTTGAGAGCGTAACGCAACTGCACGTCGGGCAGAACGTCCAGATAGGATGGATTGTTCTTGACTGCGTTAACCACCCATTGCTCTCCGCTGCCTGTATACGCCGTCAAGCCGCACTTCTGTGCGCCAGCCAGATTTTTGTAGTAGCAGAGAGTATGGCCGAGAGTGTCCATCTGAGTGTTTTCAAAGCGGAGGCCGGCCTGCGCATGGAGCTTTCCGAAGTCGATGGTGTTCATCATGTAACCGGCGGTAACCTGTTCGACGAAGTCGAAGAGATTGGGAGCGGTATCACCCGCGGTCTTGACCGCGTCCACGGATCCAGCGAGGTTGGCCAGTGTGAAGTCGACGACTTTGTTGAAGTCCGAAACGGGGCCGAAGTTGCCGCCGAAAAAGTTTCCGCCAAAGTAGTCTGTGTTGTGGAATCCGCTCTGCAATTTGTCCATCGTGTACGCGGCTGTGCCGGGGCCGGTGACCGCCCAGCCGTCATAGACGGTCTCGGTGGCATCCTGCGCCTTGTGGCCGTTGGTGAACTTGAAGCCCATCTCGAATGTTCCAAAGTGCGAACCGGCGTGGTAATTGCGGGCATAGGAAGAGGCCGCGGTCAGGTTGAGCTGCGAGTCCTTGCCGGTGGAGGTGGTGAGATCCTGGAAGACCCAGTTAGACGCCGTCAGAAGCGGCGAGCTGGCCGAGGTGTCGCAAGTTCCGAAGTGTGGATGATAAAGATCTGCCGCTCCGGTCAGGCTGTAGTCACAGGTATTGCCCAGAGATGCGCCATTCCACGCGAAATCGGCCTTGGGGTTGCCTGCGGAGTCAACCTCATAAGAGTAGGAGGCGGAGGTAGTGGCTGTGAACCAGGACTTGGCGCCGACGTGACGCCCGCCCAGGATGAGGGTCCCCACGGAGGCGTTGGGACGTTTGCTTGAGGTGTAAAAGGCGGGAGCCTTGGCGGCCTTGCTGCTGTAGACACCAGGGGCCGAGAGTACCTGCGAAACGGGCTTGTAGTACCACTTGTCGCCCCAGTCCTTCAGGTCGGAGTAGATGCCATGGGCGAAAAAGCTGGTGCTGTCGTTCAGCTTGAAATCCGCCGCGCCGGACATTCCATAGCGATACCGATAGTAACGATAGTCGCGGATGGTGTTGCTGTCATAGAAAGGCGCTGCCAAGGTCGAGTAAGGATCGAGCGCGGGCTGGAAGTTGTCGATGCCACGGCCATTGTAGTCATAGGCGCCATTGAGGAGGATTCCGAACCGCTTGGTTGCACCGAAGCGCTTTCCTACTGTTACGCCCTCGGCGTTCGAAGCGCGGCCATTCAGAATATTGGTGTAGCCGCCGTCCATAAATGCATCAATGGTTGGCCGCTCGCCGGCGGTCTTGGTGCGGATATTCACCGATCCGGCGATACCATCGGCATCGATGTTGGCGGAGAGGGTCTTGTTGAGTTCGATCGCATCGACCATCGATGAGGGGATGACGTCTAAGCGAACCTCGCGAACAGTGGGCTCGGGTGCGGGAATAGTGATTCCATCCACCGTGACGTTGGTCAGGCGGGGCTCAGTGCCGCGCACCTGAATGTAGACGCCCTCGCCCTCAATACGGTAGAGCGAGACCGACGGAAGACGTCCAATGGCATCTGCAACGTTTGCGTTGGGCAGGCTGACGATGACCTCCGCGGGAAGAACCTGGAGAATGTTGTCCGCGGTCCGGGTCTGGTTGATTGAATCCGCCTCGCCGTGCAAGCGCTCGGCGGTAACAATAACTTCATCGTTCGCGGATGCCACGTTGAGCTTGATTTGCGTGTTCTTCATTTCACCGGCGGCAATGTCCACCTTGGTTTCAGAGGGCATGAAGCCGACATAGGAAACGGCTAAAGTGTACGATCCAGCCGGAACGGCGGGAATCTCATACTCTCCCTGGCTGTCGGTGGCGACAATGACACCAAGGGGAAGCAGTTTGACCTGCGCGCCTTTGAGTACGGCTCCCGAGTTGTCCACTACCGAGCCTGAAATGACGCCTGTAAGGGTTTGCTGCGCATAGATATGCGAAACGAAGAATGAGAGCACCAGGACCGATAACAAACCGAAGGAGCGCAAGCTCCAACTTCTATTGAGTACAGACATAAGGCCTCTTTCCTGAACTTGATTCCCGCACGCTCGGGGGAACTTTTCGATCTGGCGGGAGTATGGCAGGCGATTCTAAACCGAATCTGATGAAGCCGCCGGAAAGCGTCATTTTCACCGAACATTCATCTTCCGCATTTAGGATTCAGATCATGCGAATTCTGATCGTCGAGGACAAGCGAAGCCTCGCTGGTCATATTGGCCGCGCGCTTGAGAGCGAGGGACATACGGTAACGCTCGCATTCGATGGAGAGGACGCGTTAAAGCTGGGGAGAACAAATAATTTCGATCTGATGCTCCTCGACGTGATGCTTCCGCGCATGGATGGCTTCACCGTGATTCGCAAATTGCGGGACGACCGGCTTACCGCGCAGACCATTATTGTTTCCTCGCGTGACTCGATGGAGGACATCGTCCATGGTCTCGATGCGGGGGCGGACGATTATCTAACCAAACCATTCGCGCTGGATGTATTGCTTGCTAAGGTTAGGGCGGCCGCACGCCGGGCCCCAATCCCTATTCCTCACGAACTGGTATTCGAGGATCTGATTCTCCGGCCACATCTGTTTGAGCTGCAACGTGGAGAACGCATCGTATCGCTAACACGAACGGAGTGTGCGCTGCTCGAGACCCTGATGCGCCGTGCCCCTGCAGTGGTTCCACATGCAGTGCTTATTGAAGGAGGCTGGAGCACGGACGCCGATGTGGGCTATGACAGCCTGTACGTTTTCATTCGGGCACTTAGGGCGAAGATTACGCAACCGGGGGAGATTGAGTTGCTGTACACCATTCGTGGAGTCGGCTATTCTCTGCGGTGCGATACATGCTGAAAGGGCCTTTTTCGATCTCGCTCCGCCTGACTATTTGGTTTGGCGGCATCTTTTTCCTGGGTTGGCTCCTTTTCGGCACCGCGATGTGGATCAACCTCAAGAGCACATTGAAGAACGAACGCTATCAGACGCTCTCTCGCCGCGTTGATCGATTGCAACAGTTGTTGACCAAGACAAAGGACGAAAAGGAAGCGGATCGCAACGAAGACTTTGCAGACTTTGCTCGCGCAACAGGAAATGGCCTTGCGGAGGTTTTTCGTGCCGATGGACAACTCGCCTTTCCGTCGCCCTCTGTTGCAGCATCGGCTTTTAAATGGCCGACAATCAGGAGTGGCGATTCCGAGCGGTTCCTGCATATCGACTCTGGCGACCAGCCCTACTGGGTGCTCGTACGTCCCTACTCGCTCGGAGGGCGGGCTCTGTTCCTTCTTGCAGCAGCTCCTGAAGCAGGAAACCTCGTTGTGCTGCAACGTTTCTGGGAAGGCCTGCTTGCCTCGGCCCCAATTCTCCTGATGATTTCATCTGCCGGCGGTTACTGGGTAAGCCGCAGGGCCCTGAAGCCGGTGGACAGGATCACGGCTACAGCGCGGTCGATAAGCATACGAAATCTATCTGAAAGACTGCCTGTGGCAAGTACTGGGGATGAACTGCAGCGTTTGGCGGAGACCTGCAATGCCATGCTGCAGCGATTGGAATCAGCGGTAAGTCAAATCAAGCAGTTCACTGCTGACGCGTCCCACGAATTGCGCGGCCCTTTGTCGTTTACGCGTACGGTTGCGGAGGTAGCGCTAAGAAATCCTCATGCCGATCCAGATAGCCGCAGAGCTTTTGAGGATATTGTGGACGAGTCCTCGAAGGCCTCAGAGCTGCTGGAAGGAATGCTCACGCTGGCTCGCGCCGATGCCAATTCCTTCGACGCGGCCTTGGAAAGAGTGGACTTGGTTGCGGTTATTGAGGAGGCTTGTGGGATGGCGCGCCCGATCGCCGATGAACGAAATCTTACGCTGACAGTTTCCGCTGGTTCCGGTTCTTCCATCAACGTGCTTGGGGATTTTTCAAGCCTTCGAAGGCTCGTCTGGATCATGCTCGATAACGCGTTGAAATACACGCCGGAGCCGGGCACGGTGGACGTGAAGATCAGTGTGGCTTCGGAACGGGCAACCTTACAGGTGAGCGATAGCGGCATAGGAATCTCACAAACTGATCTGCCGCACATTTTCGACCGCTTTTATCGAACAGATCCTTCGCGTAGTCAGGTGGAAGGAAGCGGATTGGGCTTGGCAATCGCAAAATGGATCGCAGAGATGCATCACGCAGAACTCTCCGTTGCCAGTACAGAACACAAGGGGACAACTTTTCAGGTTGTATTTCCAATCAGTGAAGGTGTTCAAGCGTCTTCTTAACAGTCGCCTCGCCCCTGAGAACGTCATAGATCTTAATGCTTACTGACCCAGCATGAAGCCATGAGCTGCTCCCACGATAGCCTTCGAGTCATAGAGCTTTCCAATGTTCTAAAGGAGAAATTTGCGGTCTAGTGCAAATTCATGCATGGAGCTCAGCAAGGTCTATGAACACCATCCTGTTCAGAGGCCGTCTTCATGGAAGGTTTCATGCGAGGAGTGAGCAACAACCTTCTGCTACGGCATTATCGGTCGAATTGCATCTACCAGGGAGAGTCGGTAACGGCCCAGGTAGCCGGGAGAAATTCTGGATTCGCGCATAATCGCCAACGTGCTCGCCAAACACTGCAAGCGGAGAAATCAAAGCTCCCGTCTTCGCCCTTGATTCGCCCCTCTGCCCATGCTAACGTACTCTGAAAGGTGAACAGATGGAGAAAACCAGCAACGTCCTCGGCGCGATCGCAGATAACTCGGCCGCCTTCTCCCTCGTCTCCCCGACTCCCGGTGAACACGAGGAACAGATTCTGCTCTCGGTCCTGAACAACATCGAGCAGGAACACCTGGCGCGATCACGCCGCCACGGCAAGAAGCAGTCCTTGCTTTGCTTCAGTGCCAAACTCACCTATGACGAGTTGCGCACCCTGCAGGATCTTTCAAAAAAATGGAAGCTCCCCCAGACCTACCTCGCCCGGTTCCTCCTCCGCGCCGTCATGCCATTGCTCCAAAGCCCGACGGAGGCCGTCAGGCCCGCCCTTGAAGCGTACCTTGCAGCAGAAATTGCTCGCGAGGAAGCCCGTGAACGCAAGCGACAAAAGAAGCTTGCCGAGTTCGCTGCCTAAAGCCAGAATCGGATATAGCCGCCTCGCAGACCCTTCCGGGGCGGCTTTAATGCAGCAGAGATGCGAACCTCGCTGGACAACGTTTTTTTAACGGCACTTCCAAAAATATCCCGCGTCCATGGCTTACTGCATAGGCTTCCCTGCTTCAACCAGTCCCCGTTCTCCGCCTCGCGGCCGAGAGGCGCGCATTTTGCTCGCGTTTTTTGCGTGATTGACCTTCCCCCTCGGATTCGGCCGGGCTACTTTAGGCACAATGCCCAGTGCAGCAACAGATCACGGCACCCCCACACCGCTGCTCGACCCCGCACGGATTACACCGCTCATGGTCGCCGAGTACAAGCTGTGGTTCATCAACGGCACGGACTTCTACCTGCAGAACTCCTACCTGTTGCCCGCCGATAGTGAAGCTCTTGCCTGGGCACGCGTTGCCGCCCCTCTTACTTCTACCCACATCCAACGCCATCTTGACGGCCAACATACGATCGGCGTCTACGCTCTGACCCCGCAGTCCAGTTGCGGCAAATGGTTTGCCCTCGACGCCGATTACCCAGGCGCAGAGGAACACCTCGAAGAAATCGCCAGGGAGATGAGAGAGGATGGTTTGTCCCCCGCCCTCGAGGATTCCCGCCGCGGTGGCCACTTGTGGGTCCTTTGTAGCGATCCTATCCCTGCCCGCCTCAGTCGGATCTACCTTTACTCGCTTCTTGACCGCCTCGGCCTCGCCATTCGCGGCCCNNCCGGCCAGGTGGGCAATGGCCTGCGCGGTCCGCTTGGCGTTCACCGCAAAGTGATGAAGCGTTTCTGGTTCCGCGATGCAGTACCGGAGATCGAAGCACAATTTGCTTACCTTCGCAGGATTCCCAGGTGCTCACGCCGTGACATTGAGTCGCTGACTAATGGCATGGATATGCCGGTAGACCTGATTCCCACGAGACCTTCCGAGTTCCTTGGACCAGCCCCTCAAAGCCAATTCGATATCCGCTTCTTCATCGAAGCCTCACGCCGCCATGCGCGCACATACCACGTCCAGTGCCCCTCTTGCGCCGAAGCGGGACGCGATACTGGACGCGACAACCTCCACATCACCGAGACCAGCGGACGTCCGCCGCTCTACCACTGCTTTGCGGGATGTGGCGGCGAAGACATCCGTGCAGCCTGTTACCGGCGTGCCGGCACCTACTCCGGCCGCAGACTGGAGTAGCCCATGCCCCCACGTCCACCCGCCACACGTTCCTCGCCCGGCTTCGCCATGGGTCTGGCACCGTTGGAGCTTGAAGCTCTCAAGAAGGATCATATCTACACCAACAGCACTATCGCCGCCGTTCGTCAATCCAGCGGACGCCTACTGCTCCGCGGCGAGGAATCGGGAGGCGCTGGGCGCGCTGTAGGGCACTATGCCGGCTACGCGCCCCTCGATGGTCATCCGTTTCAGCTGGTCCAGCCGATACGAACCGTCATGCCCAACGCACAGCACCGGCGCATCTTTGGCACCGTGATGGTACGCTTCGAGATATTCCAATACAGCGAGAATCAGGTTCATACGCACATCTCATTGCATACGATCGTCCCATCTGCCGACCCGAAACATCGCGCTGCGGACAGCCACCTGCGGCGAGTGCTCTTTGAGGCGCGCTTCGGCGAGATTACCGAAGACAACACACCCAGCTTCATCTCGTTAGCCGGCGAACCGCTGGCTATTCCAAGCTTCCTGTCCGAAGGCTTCCAGCAAGCCCTGAAGGGCAGCCGTTGCCGCGCATGCCGCCATAGCCACCTCGATAAGGTAACGCCCATCACTCTTCCGCCGGGTCTTCTGTCTGCTCTGCGCCTCGTGGCACCGAAATCCACTTCTGGGGAGAAGTAACCTATGCGGTTTATCGTCACGCTCTTAGTTCTCGCAGGTTTCGCATGGGGCGGCTACCGGATTTATGAGCAGGCCGTTGGCGACAACGCCGGTCAGATGCACCACAATTCCGCCGCCGAACCCCTCTCCCTGCTTCGCGGTAGCCACAGCACGACATCCCTGCTTGCAGGGCTACTACATTCCGCTACCCGCGCGTCATACGCGGGCCAGTCGCCGCTGGTCTCCCGGTCAGTTCCGGCCGCTACATACCACGGCGCTGTTCACTACGCCCCAAGCGAAAACCTCGAGGCCATTGACGCATCGGCCATAGTCAACTCCCACTGCGACCATCTGGATGTCGCCATGTATTCCTTCACTGACTGGGAGTTGGCGGAGGCCATCACACGCTTTGCCGGTAACGGCCGCAAGGTAAGAATCTACCGAGATCGAGAACAGTACGATCAGGAGGATCGCCGCGGCTCTCATGTCGGCAACCTCTTCCACGGAAACCGCAACATCGCCATTCGCGTGAAGGGTTCCCGGATCCTCATGCACATAAAAGGCTGGTCCGATGGCTGCACTCTCCGCGAAGGAAGCGCCAATTGGTCGCCCAGCGGCGAGAAGCAACAGGACAACACCTTGACCCTCACGGCCGACCCTGGCGCCATCCGCGCATACGAAGCCAACTTCAACAAGATGTGGAGTCGCGCCGACAACCAGATCATTCAATAGTCGCGGGGCTCCGGGCCGCCGCGACCCTCCCCTTTGGAGCCTGGAGCCCTTAATGCCCCTTCGCCGCACGCTAAACGCCACAGTACTCCGCTGCCCGCATTGCCGCCTGGTCCAGTATTGCACCGCGAACGGCCTGTGCCGCCGCTGCCGGCGAATCCTCCAACCCGCTCCCAGGATGCCCATCTATGCCAGGAACATCGGCAGAGGAATCCGCATGCTCCGCCAGGAGCACGGTCTCACCCAATCCCAGCTGGCCGCTTCACTGAACACAAGACGTACCTACATTTCCACTATCGAACGTGGTGTGGCGATTCCGTCTATCCTCACCATTGAGCGCATCGCCGCCATTTTCGATCTCGACATTGCGGGGGTGTTCCTTGTGCTCCGCCGCATGCAACGCATCTCTGATCGCGCCCAGATCAAGACGTTGTAAGTGGTCAACAAATATTTACGGCCGCATTGAGGAGTGTTCGACTGAAGTGCGCGCGCAAATGGCCCTTGCGGAGTAACTGCGGTGGTGACCCTGCGGTTACCCTGTCGTTTTGAATCCACCTGGCCGCATCGCCTTTTCTTATGCGGCTCTTCTACACTCTCCGGCGATCGTGCAGAACAGCGCAAATCCTTTTGGTTATTGTCTCTCTAGTTAACCTAGTACTCTAATTAAGCCTATCCTTGCGCACGAAGGTAACCATCGATAGAATCGGTTAGACCTGTAAATCGCCGTATAAAACAAACGCGAATGGCTTCCCCGGTCCACTTCCCTGCTGGCGCGGCCTTGTGGAGGAGTACTGCGGAATGTCTGGGAAGACCATTGGGCCTGGAAGAAACCCTGTCCTGCCGACCGTTGATCAAACCTTTTCGCTGCCTGACTGGCAGGACGGCGAGTTTCCGTACCTTGGCCGTCGAGTGCTAATCATACGGGAAGTCGCGAGCAATATCGTCTGCTCTGCCGTTGTAACCCACCGCATGTCCGTCAAGGAGATGGTCCAGGACTATGTGGGCTTGCGCGCATTTGAAAAGTCTGAGACGCAGTTGGCAATGACCTTCGAAGTGGTTGCCAACGGTAAGAAGGTCGAGCCAGAGACCCGCGCCATAGCGTCCCGGACAGGGCGGCGCACAACCCTCCGTTCACCTGTGCGCGATGTTCAATGGGCACGCGCACTCCGCGCCAATCGCGAACGGCCTCCCCTCAGATCGCAATGGGTTTAGAGGAAACTCCACTCCCGCAATCAGCTTGAAATTAAGCTTTCATATATGCTACAGAATCCCACTTTGGCGTATTCTGTAGTCACGTCGCTCAATTTGGCAATGATTCTATCGTTGTCACAAACGAATGAACGGAGCAGCTTATGGTGTCTCCTGCCCATGCACGAACGCTGCTGGTCAAGGGTTGTCTGCCTGAGAATTCAGTGGTTATTGCAGGGCTGCGCGTGGTTCCCCAAGCGCCTGTCGCCGCACTGCCGGAAGGTCTCAAGGTTGAGGGCCCTCTGGACTGCAGCGATAATCCGGCCCTTACGACTGTCCACGCTCGTGTACGCATTGAAGGATCGCTTCTACTGAGACGAAACAAATCCCTACAGACAGTCGGCAGTGACCTTTTCGTGGCCCTGGATTGTGCTATGACCGATTGTTCCGCCCTCAAGAGCATCGACGACAACTTGTACGTTGGCCGCGACCTAGATCTCTCCGGCTGCCCAGCGGCTATCCTTCTGCCGCTAGTCGGTCAAATCGGCCGCAATCTGGTCCTGCCCGACGGCTATGACGTCGCCGGTATATCAAAAACCTTTACGGTAGGCGGGAAAATCATGACGGATAAATCGCTCCGGGCAGACCCTCAATCCCCTACAAAGAAGCGCTTTCGCGCACCTTCATGGGCTGAATCGCGAGGCGCGCTCCGCAAACACCGCTGAACATTCAGCGCGTCTAGACGTTCCCTCAGCGGTTTGCCTTGTTGTACCGTCCTGCCATGCCCACTCCTTCAGTACTCATTCATCAGCATCTTCTTGCCTTTATTCTCTGTGCCGGATTGGTAGTCTGGGGGGCATTGGCCATCTTGGCCGCCCTTATCTTCTCTCGCGTTATCCGGTATCGCAACGACCCCTCCTGTTTCTCCCACCGTAGGCGCGCCCCGCAAGAGTGCATCATCCTGCACTTTTTACCCTCGCCCTCATGTAAAACACTCATTTGCCCGCGCTAGCCGCTCTCTCTGCGGCCGAGGATGCTTGTCATGCCACAGACTACGGCCCTCATCGAATCGGAGCCACTCGACGGACCACCGCGCGCCAACAGGCGTCGGCTTCCGGAGGTGCGGCCGTCCGTGACGCATCACTTCCGGATCGCCAACCACGAAGGTTATCTCATCGTCGGACTCTACCCCAATGGCTCTCCCGGCGAGATTTTTATCAAGATGGCGAAGGAAGGCTCCACAATCTCCGGCTTGATGGACACCATCGGCACGACGGTTTCCGTCGGCCTCCAACACGGGGTTCCGCTCAAGGTGCTGTGCGAAAAGCTCGCGCACATGCGCTTCGAGCCTTCCGGCTGGACTGGAAACGAGCAGATTGGCTACGCAAAAAGCCTGATGGACTACATCTTCCGCTGGCTGGAGTTGCGCTTTCTCAAGGGAGAACAGCTGACCATGTTTGCCCAGACCGCTGCGCAGTATTCCTCGCCACCGCAAGAAGATGCCACCACCCAGCACAGCATTTCCGATTTGCTCGATTGTGGCGATGCTCCGTCGTGTCCGAGCTGCGGGGCGGTCATGTATCGAGCCGGTTCATGCTACCAGTGTGAATGTGGCTCCTCCGCCGAATCCATCTGATGCTCACAAACGTACAGACGGGCGCCCGTCCCGCTTGCACTCCATCGCGCCCAACCGCGCCCCGCCCGCATTCTTGCCGGACATCCGTTCGGCGCTGAGGTTCAAATGGCAACTTCACTTTTGGTAGATCCGCGTGGAAACTTGGTCACAATACCGGACCAGCCCGCTGCTCCGGCGCCTTCACCCATTGTGGCCCTCGACGAGAAGAAGCGAATTATCGCGCGCCTTTGCGCGCCCTTCGCCTTCGACGACGTCCGCTGGCGCGTGATTGAGAGGACCAGGGATAAGAAGCGGGGTCTCTTCGCCGCTTACGTCAAGACCTCGGTCATCATTGACCGCCTTAACTCCGTGCTGGGCGAAGGGTGCTGGAGCCGTACCTACCAGCAGCAAACGATCGAAAACATCACTTTGATCATCAAAGAGAAGCCTGTTCTGAAGGGCAAGATTGCCCTCATTTGCGAGCTTGACATTCCCGGTGTCGGAAAGAACGCAGGCACAGGCGAAATGTGGTCCGACGACGCCAACGCTGTCACCAGCGCTGACTCCCAGGCCTTCAAACGTGCCGCCGAATGTTTCGGCATTGGCCTGTATCTCAAGCGTGTCGAGAAAGTGTGGGCTTCAATCGATCAATACTCGCAGCCTTCAGATGCGAGGGAGTTCCGGCGCGCAACAGGCGCTTCTCTGAGTGTCACGCCCCCCGGCTCGCGCCCAGGCCATGCGCCGTCTGTCGGTAGCCAGAGTGGTGACAAAGGTCAAACCAACGGCAGCACCTCGCGTTCACAGCCGCCAGCGCAGGGCAGGAATACCCGCTCCGCACCCCAGTCTGCGAATGGCCCCAGCATGGACGACCTGCTCGCGAAGAAGGCCGTGTACATCCAGGCGCTTGGCGAGCCACTCTACAACGACGCTGTGGCCAAAGCCCGGCGAGCCATCGCCCCAAACACCGCCGCGGCCGAAGCGAACCAGAAGATCATGCGCTCACTCGACGACAAGTGCATGCTGCTGACCCAATCCAGACAACTAGCCGCCGACGTGTCTCCTCAGACCGTCGACCAAGTGCTGGATACCTACAAGGCCCAGACTTTCGCGACTGTACCTTCCGTGGAAGCCCTCTCGAACATCCGACTCGCTCTGGAGACAGCCAGGAATTCACAGGCCTAGCCGCAAACCCGGTGCGGAAGCGTCTCAGTTCCCGCACCTGTCCGATCCAGCACAATCTAACTTACCCCATCTACCTCCGAGGTTCGCCCTATGGCATCGCTTGCCGTCGCTCCACCTCCCACCATCGCGCCTGCTTCACTCCCTGACTTCCTGGTCAACCGGAAGGAGTTTCTTCAGGAAGTTGCCTTGGCGCAGTCGGTACGAGAGACAAAGACCACTATCCCAGTTCTTTCCTGCTTGCAGCTGCGGGCCGACGCGTCCGGCCAACTGTCCATCGTTGGGACCGATCTGGATCAGACCCTCCATACGACCTGCTCTGCCCGCGTGGCCCGCGGCGGGTCAGTGACCGTGCCCGCCCGTAAACTGTTCGACTACCTGCGCCTGCTAGAGGGTGAGGACGTCGCAATCAAGACCCTCGACAATGATCGGGTCCAGATCCGCTGCGGACGCTCCAGGACCACCATGGTCGCTATGAGCGCGGCAAACTTCCCGGCCATCCCTGAGTTTCCAGAGAAGACCCATGCCCGGCTGTCAGTGCATCAGTTGCGGTCACTGTTGGGGCGCGTGGTGTTTGCCATCAGCACCGAAGAGAGCCGCTACACCCTCAACGGCGCACTCATGCAGCTGGAGCCCGGTTCGATCACTCTGGTCGCTACCGACGGCCACCGTCTCGCGTTCGCAAAGGTTGCGGAGAGTGTAGAAGGCGTCACAACCTCCATGGAATACCTCATCGCGCTCAAGGGGGTTCGCCAGCTCTCCGCACTGCTTGCCACTACCAAGGAAGACTTCGTGGACTTCGTTTCCAGCGAATCTTCGTTGTTCTTCCGCATCGGCACGCGCGTCTATTCCGTGCGCAAGATGATGGGGAAGTTCCCTGACTATCGAGCGGTCATGCCCAAGACGAACGACAAAAAGGCCATTGTTGCCGTCAAGGATCTGACCGAGACCCTTCAGCGTGTGGGACAGTTCGCCAACGACCAAAGCCCTTCCGTCCGGTTATCCCTGGGCGCCAATCAGGTGCTTATCTCGTCATCTTCGGTCGAAAGCGGAGAATCGGAGGAGACGTTGGCCACAACGTATTCCGCAGAGGCACTAGTTATCGGCATCAACCCGAGCTTCCTCCTGGACGCATTGAAGGTCTTGGGCGGCGGCGAAGTAACGATGGAGTTCCTGGACCCTATGCACCCCATCGTGGTCCGTCCGGAGACATCTGACAATATGCAGGAGTTCCGCTTCATCCTGATGCCGACTCGTCTGTAGTGTCTTCGGAGCTGCATGATCGCACCAGGCTGCGCGGATACGCCGTCCGTGCAGCCTATCCATTTTCCCACGCAGTTTCTCTCTTTGTTGCTCCCGTAGCCTTGCCTTCCATATTGCTTCGGGGCAGGATAACCACGGGGTACTTCGGCGCTGAGGGCCGCTGAATTCAGGTTTCCCGTTCGAGGCCCGCTTTGCTCATTCAGCAGATTGCAGACGACGTTCACTACACCGTGGCCCTGATGGAGTGTTACGGCATGACTGACACGCTCACTTATGCGGACCTCACGCAATTTGCAATCGCCATCGACCAATACAAGCTGGTGCGCTACTCTCCCGACGCACCGCGCTATGCCATCGCTCTTCTCGAACGGCTCCTTGCCATTGTTGGCCACCCCTCTCAGGCCAGGCCGGCTACCGACCGTGCCGGTGACATGATTGCCTACCTCGAAGAACACATCGCGACTCTCAGTGCGCAAATACGGAAGTTTCAGCTAACCGCCGCCGCAACTAATTAAATGCCGCTTGTATTCCTGACACGGCACCCATTGCCATGATCGGATCAGGACATTTCCTGTGAGCCATTGTGCTTCGGAGGATCCTATGTCTCCAGAAGAACTCCACGCCTGGTATCTGGACCGCTCCGGACAGGTCCTGGCCTATCGCGTGGAGAGCCAGCTTCAGCTATTCACCATCCGCCCGACGGCAATGGTGAAGTTGGTCGACTCCGCGCGTCATTCCGTGATCGTGAGAAAGGCAGTCTTTGAACGGTTTCGTGGCCTCCTACCCGCGAATCAACGCACTCTCTTGCCTCTGCGAAACATCTCATCGAGTCCGCGAACTGGCAGGACGGCCACTGCCGACGTTTGAAAAACAGCGCCTTGCGGCAAGAGATGATGTCTCGTCCTATTTGGCCTCGACGGCAAAGAAGCCGGTAGCAGTAGCTGCGCGCTGGATGCGCAACACCCAATGGTCCGCATGACGCCGCCGTCACACCCAAACCGCGCTTCACTGCTATGCCCCAGGACGAAGTGGCACATCCAATCAAGACGCGCGTCCTACACCGGAGTCCTTTATGGCGAAGTCTTTCTGTAAGGCACAAGTGCTGGGCAGTGTAGGTGCAGACCCAGCGATCACAACGCTCTCAAATTGCAGGCTGATGGCGTCGTTTCACATCGCAGTTGCCGTGACTTTATTCGACGCAACCGTTTCGCAGAACGTCGAGCGCATCGTCTGGCATCGTATTGTAGGCTTTGGATTCCATGCCGAGAATATCCGCGACAACATCACCAAAGGCTGCCGCGTATATGCCGAGGGCGTACCGTTTCCCTACACATGGGAGGACCAGGGCGGGAAGATGAAATCCTGCAATCAGATTGTCGTTTCCAAGCTCATTGTTATCCAAACTCCACAGAAAACGCTACGCGCTGCAACGGAGTTGTCTCCAGTAGAACCACCCATATTGCCGGCCGCCGACGCTACTCCGGACGTGGACCCAGAGTTCGATGACCTGCCGCTTTAGAGACGGCACTTTCGACTAACTCTGCACGTTGGTCAGATCTATCGACGGACCGCCACCCTGAGCCAAACCCCGGCTACATGGATAAAATCCCCAACCCGAAGGAAATGCCGGGCAGGACCAGCAGCATCATCAGGGCGTCCTTGCTAATCGTGATCGTCGTTTCCACTTGCGCTCCTTGCCGCAGACTTTCACGGCGCCTTTGAGCGTATCGCGAGCCGCAATCCCGGCGGAACGTCCAGGAGCACTCTTTTTGAGGTGTTCCAGTGACTGCAAACGTAAACGTAGTGGCTTCGGCGCTTGTCTGCGATTCCGAGAGGAGCTTCACGAGGAAGAGCGGGCAGTTCGTTGCATTGTGCGCCGGCACAACCTATTCCGTCAGAGATCCAACGCCGCCAGGGACACTGAAACAGACGCAGCCTTGTGGGCGTATCGCTCCCACCTCTTTCCCCATCGCCACACTCATCTCCACCNNGATGACACGTTGACGGTCAACGTGGTCCCCATCCAGCTCCGCGCGGATGAAAACCCAGCCCTGTGCACGCCCCTTTCGGATGTCGGCGTGACCGGAACGGCCGCGGAGCTCGACCGCGATTTTCCGCAAGCCCTGACTGGGTACGTTGCCCAACATCTCACTCTGGCACAAGCCTTGAATCAGTCGGCCGCCGAGATGGAGGCAGCCAAGAAATCCGCCGCGGATGCTGCCAAACAGGCATCCAAAGACGCCTCCGAGAAATGGAAGAAGACGAAGTCCGGTGGACCCCAGGCTCCCGCCAAGCCCACACCAGCGGCCCCGCCGGCGCCGCCCAGCCTGTTCGATGCAGCTCCGACCGAATCGATCCCCGGCGCTCCTGGCTTGTTCAACACGCCTCAGCCTGAGACTGCTTCCGCAACCTCGACCGCGACCGATTCCGAGCCCGAGGGCAGCGAGGATGAAGAGGATTCCGAGGTTGAGGGCGCCGACGAAGAGGAGCTCGCCTGCGCCGTTTAGCGCAACGCCCAGATCTGCCAACTGACAGGCCGTTCTCAGCGTATGGCCCGATTCCTACCATCGTGCGATCCTTCGCACAGACCAGAACTCATTCGGAGAACAACTCATGGCACTTCTAGTCAAAGCTCTTCCCAGGGCATTTTCCTACGGCGGTTTGAAGCTCCCGGACATACCAGGCCTCACCGTCGAACAGGTGCGCGACCACTACACGACGCAGTACCCCGAACTCACCACCGCCTCCATCACTGGGCCCGAGGCCACCGGGACGAGCATGCAGTACACCTTCTCCCGCGCCATCGGCTCCAAGGGATAAGACATGCCCAGGCGCACTCTGGCTCCCTGCCCGGCATCAACCCATGTGCATGACCTGCTGAGTGAGATCGACCAGCTCGCTCAGCAGGCGGCGCAAACTCCTATTTCCCTGCTCGGAAGGCACCTCCAATGCAAAGCATCGCAAATGCGGTCTCAAATCATCGCGCAAGCCGTACAGGGCAGCCGCTTCAACAGTCGCAGAGCCCTCGCTCCGCCATCAGCGCTTCTTCCGCCCCTCGCCTGAGCGCACTGGCGCCCGCGACGCCTCTCTCGCTTCCATCCCTGGCCAATGTTCCCTCTTCTTACGAGTATTACGACGGCGACGCGCGCTTATTCGCCCTTTTGCGCAGACTTTCTGAACACGACATGGCCGCGACTGAGCCTATGGCGATCAGAAAACTGCGCACATCGCCGCTGGCCTACGTCGAAGCGTCTCTAGCCTCTTGGGTACAGGCGCATGGCGGCGACAAAATCGACGGCAATATTGACTACTACCTGGCCATCTCGTCCGAGAGCGATGAGTGGGTTGCAGAAGCGAACGGAAATTCCCCGCTACTGATTACGGCTGAGGCCGTTGCATGTGGCTACATGGTTGCCGGCGCCGCGATTGGCGCCCTCGAAGCCGAGGCCAAAGGTCTGGGTTTGACTTTCTACCGTGTACTGGCCGCATCTCTTGCGAAGTGGATGCGTGTCTACGACTACTTCGATGCCAGATGCAACGTGGAGAAGCTGGAAGAATGGCGGGACATGGAAGATGAGGGACATCGGGAACAGTATGAAATTCCGGATGTCGAAAGCGCCATCCCCACATTTCTCCGCAAAGCACGCCTCAAAGTCATGCGCTCAGACTTCTCCCGGTTACGGAAGCACCAGAGCGGGAAGTTCGGCACTTGGATTCGCCGGCTTCTCGATATGTACCGGCTCGGCCAGGGCCCGGTAGAAGGCGACGTGCGCGAAGTCATCAGCTCATATTACGAACAGAGTTGCCTGCCTTCCCAGATGATCGTCTTCCACAAAAACGATGCTATCCAAGGATGCTTTGACGAAGAGTCCGATCATTGGCTTGAAGCAAGCTCCGAGCCCTGCTTTGCAGTCGGCTTCGACCCGGCAGACATTGACCAGACGACCGTTGCGTTGCGGTCCCTTGAAACGTTTCTCCACCTCAACCGTGAACTCTGCCTGCTGACAGAGGACTTCAACAAATTCGCCGACTCCACGGAGGCCAGTGGCAGGCAGCCAGGTATGCCCATTGCCGCGGAGGAGCCCAACTGTTTCGCAGCAGTTGAGCACGCACAGGCAGAACCGGAGTGATCCTTCGATGAAAGTTGACATCCAGATCGGTCTGAACTATCGGTATCAGTTGCGCCACGCCCTACTGATCTACGGTGGGAACAGCGGAAACCATAACGGGGCAGCTTTCGTGACCTTGCATGACGTGCTGGGCCAGGATACGCCGACGCTTGGGCCGGCCCAACCGCTCTCCAGCAAGTTCCTTGCCGCCCTCTCCTGCGACCTCCGTCAAAATGCCGGCGTCGAAATCCTGCCTGAGAGCGTGCTCGCATATACCCCCGAACTGTTCGCATGGTGGACGCCGGCGGGAACGCGCCCCATGTTTTTTGGGTCTCCCGATGGCAAAATGGCGAAGTCGAACGGGCTCTCCTTCCCGCAACCAGCTCTCGTCTTCGTGGTGAATGGACACACCCTCTCGGTCCGCGCTCTCAAGACAAACCAGCGTCCATCGGCAAACACCAAGCTTTATGTGGCGCCCTACTGGAATGTCGGCGACAGCGGTGGCATCTGTCTCGGCTCGGCGCGCATTCCGACATCCCCTTCCATCCGGGCCATTCCGCAATGGGAGCGCGCTTTCTTCGAGAGCGAGTTCACTCACCCGAATGGGGCCCAACGTCTGACTACACACAAGGGCGGCTTCGCCGGACTGTGGGAGTCCCTGACCGGCAAAGACCGCTTCCCCTCCCGCTATCTCGTGGAAGCAAACCAAGCACTCACCGCCTTCATCGAGGCCAGTCATGCAAATTGAACACTCAATACACGAGCAGCTGCTTCGCCAGCGCATCCGGATGCTGATCGTTGGCGCCGGAGGCACCGGGAGCGCCTTTCTGCTCAACCTTCCATACCTCCACCAGGCCCTTACCGCGTGGGGCCACCCGAATGGTCTATCAGTCACAGTCATGGATGGAGACGCGGTTTCAGAAACGAACTGCGTTCGCCAGCCGTTCTCGGTCTCGGACATAGGCCAAAACAAGGCCACCATCCTCGTGAATCGACTGAACCTCTTCTGGGGGCTGAATTGGTCTGCCGTCTCGAACAACTTCACGAGGGAGTGCCTCCGGGGAAACGGATACTCCGACAACTGTGACATCGTGGTGGGATGCGTGGATTCGCGCGCGGCGCGCAGGGAGATCACAGCGGCTGTCACCAGGAGCTTTTCCGGCGTCAGCTATTACCTAGACCTGGGCAACAACAGCGCAGCTGGCCAGTTCGTCCTCGGTGAGCCCTTGAATTCCAGGAACAAACGGAACAAGGAACGACTGCGGATTGTCTCCGAGCTGTTCCCGGAAATGTTGGGCGAGGAAGAAGACCCGTTGCCGAGCTGCAGCGCCGCTGCGGCGATTAACGCGCAGGAACCGTTCGTCAACCAGACCTTGGCGATTTCCGCGCTCTCCATGCTCACCCGCCTCTTCCGTTACGGCCGCATCGCCTACCAGGGTGGATTCTGGAACGCAGAAAGTGGGCGGATGGCCCCCCTCGTCATCGATCCCGAACAGCGCCGCCGCCTCTCGCGCGCAGCCGCGCGGCGAAAGGCGGCGTGAGACCCTCACATCGGTTTGCGTGCTCCTGGAAAAGCAAGCCGCCGGAGTTACAGATCGGGACTGACATCGCCCATCGCGACGCAAATCTCACAAGCCCCAATTCGTCCAGGCGATTTCAGTCGCCATGCCGACTTCGGGGGAGTAATTGTGGTGCCAATGATCTATTCTGGGTGGCGGAATGGCCTGAGGGTGTACAGTGAATCTTCTTTGGCAAGTCTCTGAATCCGATATTGCGACCGTAAGAAACCTGCGGACCGCCGAGCAAGAGCACCCATGGGTGAAAGACAGATTTGACAGGAATCTGCACTACCCGAAGGCTGAGATCACGCGATCATATTTCTGGAAGGTGCTCGTTTCCATGCGTGCCACGACAATGGCGGCTAGCGGCGAAGGCAGCGCCATCGAGAAGTTTGAAAGTCTGAGGCCTTTCCCTCTCTCGCTTGAGCGAGTTCAGGGGGAGCCTGCGGAAGCGCGGAAACAGTTACTACACCTGGTGCTTGGGGAGCACAAGGTCGGGACCCACCGCATGAAGATCGCGTCGGACCTCGCCTGGAACTTCGCGAAGCTTGAGGAGGACAGTTGGCTTGCCCTACTCGAAAAATGCAATTCGTTGCTTTTGCCTTCCGAGCCCAGCGCCGAGCGGGGGGTAGCCGATTTTCTCGCCAGCAGATTACGAGGAATCGGGCCGAAGCAAGCCCGAAACATCCTTCAGGATCTGGGGCTGACGAGGTTCGAGATCCCCATCGATAGCCGGGTCATGAGATGGCTCAACAATTGCAACGTCTTCCCTCTCACAGTGACCGCAGGAGCGCTTTCAGATTGGAATTACTACCACTTCATCCTTGACGCCATTCAGGAGCTTTGTAGGAAGTGTGGTACCTATCCCTGCATACTTGACGCATCGATCTTCAGTTCGTTGGAGAATCGCCAACATGTCTCGCACCAGCCGGGGAATGGTGTACCTGACATCTGAAATCGGCAGCAGATCACTGAACAGTCGCCGACTGTTACCTATCTCGGCGGGGCTGGCGGTGTTTCTTCTGGTTCTATGAACTAATACAACTGCCTAGCTGCCCGCCCTTCTCCGATGCCCTAGAAGCGTCGGGGCAGCATTTGCGCCTCCCCCCGACGGGCAATTGCTCGTAAGGCGGCAGCTCTCTAATGTGCCGCATCCCTCACGCTGTTCCAAATGGGCTCAATTCTGGACCATATCTCGTCGACAGCATCTACGCTTATGAAATCCTCTGCCGGAACCCCTCCCATGGACCATCCATCAAATGAAATCGCCTCCGACTCGTACTCGATGCGAAGAGCTGATATGAAGGCTTCCTTTATCTTCGGATCGTCATCCTGGACGCCGAAGCACAGCGGATAGCGGTGATTGGCCTCCCAGAACGCAACCCAGCTCCCGATGAAGAGCAGATCGCGTTTGCCCTTCTTCAAGTAAAATCCGAACTCGTCCTTCGTCTCACTGGTCAGCTCACCCGCATTCCTTTTTGGCACTTTCTGCTTTAGCCCAAAAAGTACGGCGCTCATTTTCACAATCGTTCGAATTGGGAATTCCGACGAAAACATCGATTCAATCTCCTCACGTTCAAAACTGATAGGACCAAAGTGCTCGACTAGCAAAAGGCGAAGTTCCTCTGGGAACACCGTTTCGTATTTAATGCGACCATCAGAAACGAGTTGAAGAACGTCTTCCCAGTACACAGGCGCAACTAGCACGGAGGTTGCATCCCCCCTCTTTTTGAGAGCAGCAATACTGTTTCTAAGCTTTCGTCTGAACTTCCAGTTATGGGGCACAAGAAACACGAGGACAGCTCGCTTCCCGGCCTTAACTTGACCATGTAAATAACTGAGATAAGTCTTCCCGTCGCTTAGCTCTTGCTTGCTAGTGCTGGATCTGTGCGCGTCTGTCTTGATTTCCACAATCACACAGGCTTCCGGCGACTCAATGCGGAGATCAGGCTGCCCGCAAGCATCAGGCAAACGCCTTTGCGGTATGACTTCTACGCCGCTGTCAGCCACCTGATCGGCATCCAATTGTAGAAAGCGCGCGACGAGGATTCTGCGGAAGACCATATCGCGGTTCATCAAATTGCAGAGAAGTCGTGTATATGCGTTCTCGCCAGAAACGGCAGCATGAAAGATGGAGTCGGCCATCATGACCTCCAGGTGCACTTAGTCAGAAGCGTCTTTTGCGGGAACTGTGTGTTGATAGTAAACCTGATTAAGGCGGGACACCGCTGTCCCAATTTCCAATACCAACTCTCTTGGTGCCAATGCTTCGGCATCCGCTCCCCAACCAATGAGCCACCGCCTGACTTCCCACAAATTGGCAACTTGAAGCTCCCTTATCATGCTTCCGTCCTCCTGTGTGTGGAACTTCTGCGAATCATGCCAATGGCGCTCCATGACGTAAGGCGCCTGACCGGGCGAGAATCGGATACGGCCGGTGGCCCACATCTTACCATCCATAAATGAACGGGTGCCCCATGTCTCGCTTCTGAGGCATGGGAGTGTAGGATGACGAAGGGCCTCATTCGGTTCCAGCAATGCGGGGGCTAAGCGCAAATGATCTTAACGTTCACCCATCTTTCGTGATCTTGGAAGCTTTGTCTCCCATGCGCCAGCGGTCCATCAAACGGCCGATCCCGAGGCGTCCTCCATTCGTAAAAGATACCTTCGGAGGCCACGTCACAGTCCGAAGTTCGACAGGCCAAATGGAGACGGTCATATTGTTCCAATCGCCCGGCTTGGGGTGAAGGGTGACCTCTGGCTGAGTGGCCAGTTCGTTGCCGGGATGTATGGTCACAACCTGCGCAACGAAATATCCCATGATGATTGTCGAGACCGATGCGGTGCCGATGCGGATTGAGTTAGATAATAGCGCGAAATCGGTCCCGGTTTGGTTCAGGTGCGAACCGGCGACCCGGGCCAGCCATACGCGCGTCAGGTTCGGAATTTGACGGGTGACGCGGAGGTTGAAGCCCTCGTCCTTCGTATAGAACCTGTTCTCGGCCTTCCTTCCCTTGGTCGACTCGAACATCATCGTTGTCTTTACCGCCCATACTGCAACAGTCAATTGCTGAGCCTCGTCAAGGGGTATCGAAAGATCCTGGAACATCGAGCCGATTATAGGGATGTTTTCCGCTTCAAGCTTACTCATCCATCCGTTGTTGCATGCGCCGCAGACGGATTTGACGGTTTGCTGTGGGTTGGGAAGAATGACTTCCGGGCCATCTCCACGCCGCATGCGAAGCGGGCCGAAATCCTTCCGCGCGTGAATCCACGCAGGCCAAAGATGCTCACGGCTTCCCGAGGGATTATCGCAAAACAAACATGGTTCAGACATGCACGGAGTATACTCGTCGACATGAAATCTGCCCTGTTTTCTGTTCACGAAACGCCGAGGACTTGCTATAACGATCTGGATGGATCTGAGCAGTATTGTACGACGAAATGAGATTGGCGATAGCGACCGCTCAAGCTACCCTACCAAGTGCATACATCGCACTTCTCGGCCTCAAAACTTACGGCGATTTTCTTCGTGTGTTCGGCTATGGATTGCGGGACGGTTTGCTCCGTTTCTCCCTGAATGGGATTATCTGACGCTGCGGTCAGCCGTTCAGGCGGCCCCTTGATCTTGGCAAGCGTGAAGCCGTCATTGTCCTGCAGGACGAAGGTAAAATCGCCCGTATAGGAAATCTGATCGGGTGGTCCAATGACAAATCCACTAGCAAGCTTGGTTTCCTGCCTATACTTCTGAGGGAGAGCGGAAACAGGATTGGGCTTTATTGGAAGCTTCAAGACATATCCGATCTGAATCCCTTTGTCGTGTTGCAGAAACTTGACTCGGCCTTCCGGCTTTCCGGCACTTGGCGGCGGAATGTCGTCTTTCATTGCCGCTTCGTCGAAAAGGACGGCTTCTCTATCCGGGACAATTGCTATCCACCCCGCGGGAACAGTTGCTTTCTTCAAGAACAGAACCAGACCGGCGCCGAGAACGAAGGACAGTACGGCAACAACCGAGATGATCAGCAGTCTTTTCATGGACGGTCTAATAATAGCTGGTTGCATCGCTTCGATCATACCCATCTCTGGGGAATGCAAGAGGCGGGTGGCCCGGGTCTTAGGGATGTAAACCAACCTTAAATGGAGGGTGGCGAGTGGCCCATGTCTGATCATCCGAAAATGAGTGAGTGCCCCTCAAAACTCAGGGAGAATTGGGGTCTGGAGCCTGATAAAGGCGATTTAGGACAATCGCGCGGCAGGAGGGCCGAGCGTGATTGATTATCGGGAAGAGCTGCGCAGGATTGAAGAAACGCTAGATTCTCTGCGGACGGAGTTGGACGAGACCGACTCGCAGCAACGTAGGCTGACTTTGGCTGCCGAAATTGATGCACTCGAAAAAGACGCCGACTTGTACAGGTCCGTGATCTCCCTGGAGGAGCAATGAGTGCGGGCCCGTTTCATCACCCTCGACCTCTGCCGAGATTCTGCCTCGACTGGGCTGAGGCCCTCATGTCAGTCGGGCAGCTCATAGTTGGAAATCTTGACGTTATGCTCGACGGTACTGAAACAAGATCTTGGGTGATTCTGGATGATTCTCAATGCCAACGATGCCCTTAGAATCAATAGGTTACGACCGTGGGCCTAACCGTCACGGCAAAGGCCTTGAACGAGCCATTCGAGATTAGTACCGAAAAACGCCCCATGGCGCGCGGGATCTTCGATCCCAGATTCAGTCCCAGGATCCCATGACACTGGCCGACTTGAACGAAGCCGCTNNAGCCGCTGCGGCGGCGGACGCATTCGCGTGTTCCTGAGTCGACATTTGTGGCTGTCCCGGTAGTTTGGTTCGCAGAGGAGGAACTCTCTGTGAACCAACTACGTCAGCTCATGCTTGAGGAGTTGCAACGACGCAACTTCGCTGCCACAACCATCCGCACGTACCTTCACGGCGTTGCGCACTTCAGCCGGTACTTTCGCCGTCCGCCCGATCAGCTTGGACCTGAAGACATTCGCAAGTATCAGGCGATGCTGTTCTCCAAGTTGAAGTACAGCCCGAACACCGTCATCCTGCGGCTGGCATCGCTACGGTTCTTTTACATCCACGTATTGAAGCGCAACTGGAGCATTGCAGAGACGCCCTATCCGAAGAAGTTGCGTCACCTCCCCGGGGTACTCAGCCAGGAGGAGGTGGGGCGGCTGATCGACGCCGCGGATAGCCCATTTCACCGCATCCTGTTGATGACGATGTATGCCACCGGCGCACGCCGCGCAGAAGCGGCTCACCTGAAGGTCAGTGACATCGACAGTCAGCGGATGGTGGTTCACATCCGCGAGGGCAAGGGCGGCAAGGACCGCGATGTCATGCTCAGCCCGAGGCTGCTCGAAGAGCTGCGCACTTACTGGCGCGGACTTCGGCGCAAGCCGAAGGAGTGGTTATTCCCTGGCAACCGCTGGCACACGGCAAGTTACCCGGTGACCACCAAGGTCCTATGGACTGCCTGCCAGATCGCTGCTGAGCGGGCCGGGCTCGACAACAGGCACATCCATCCGCACACTCTGAGGCATTGTTTCGCGACACATCTGCTTGAGGCCGGAGCGGACCTGCGCACGATCCAGATCCTGCTCGGCCATCGCGACCTCGAAGTCACTACCGTCTATCTGCATCTCTCGCAACGGCACCTCAGCGCGACCGCCAGCCCGCTCGATGCCCTCATGCTTTCTTCACAAGGAGGACACAAGCACAGTTCATGAGTCGGCCTCTCATGGAGATGGCCGACATCGTTCGCTGTGCTGGACAGTCATTTGTTGAACACAGCCGCAGGTGGATCAACTGGCAACACCAGAAGGTGCTGCTGGCCATCGCACGCTGTCGCACGGTTGCACTGGGCGGACATCGCGACCGCTGCACCGGCTGCGGATATACGGCCAGGATCTCCTATAACTCATGCAGAAATCGGCATTGCCCAAGATGCCAGGGCAACGCGCGTCGACGCTGGCTCAAGGCGCGCGAGGGCGAACTGCTCTGCCCACTCGCTATGTGCACGCCGTCTTCACACTGCCGCGGGAATTGGCCCCGCTCGCCTTGCAGAACAAGCGGCTGGTCTACAACCTGCTCTTCCAAGCCAGCGCCGAGACCCTGCTTGAAGTCGCTCATGATCCACGGCATCTCGGTGCCGAGATCGGTTTCTTCAGCGTGCTTCACAGCTGGAATCAGCGCTTGCAGTTGAACCCTCACTCATGATGCCCGGCATTATCATCTCCTTCATTTTCAGTGAATAGGGTGGGCTGGTTTTCCACGGGACCCCCTTTCAGAATTAGCTTGCCCGTGCGGAGAAGCTTGTCGAGGATGCTCTGTACTGTTTCGCTATTCAAATCGGCGCGGCAAATCCCCCAAGGAGCACGAGGAGTGACCTGTTCACCTTTCAGCAGGCCTGCCTCTACTAGCCGTGCGATCGTGTTGCTACTCACTCCACATATTCGAGCAGCTTCATTAAGGCTGACTCTGTCAGAATCAGGCAACGCTCGCCTTTGCCCGGTAATTGCGTGGTTGCGTCTTGCAGTAGCCACGCGGGTTTGGTTCCATCGCTTGCTCTTGCCAGTCGAATATCCCAGCCGATTTAACACGGAGGCTATTTGGTCATCGCCGTGGCGAACGGCCATGCGGCGGATGACCTCCAGCGCCTCCATCGACGTCGCGCAGTCAGTGGCTGAACGCGGCCGCTCCATCGTGAGTTGGGTATGCGTGCCGCCCTTCCAGTGGACCGTAAACTCAAGAGTCTTTTTCTCCGCATCTGTACGCACGACGATTTCTTCCATAACAGTACGGAAGATCATCTTCTTCAGTGCTGGTGGACAGTGATCGCTCTGCCATATCTCAGTGAAGTTGTCTCCCATAGCGAGGATTCGAGCTTCTTCTTCGGCGGATAGTGAGTATCTTTTTCCATTAAGGCTGGCCAGTCTCTGCTTGGTAGCTTCGATGTTCTCCAACTTCTCGTTCCAGCGCCGCTCCAACTCGCTAGCCGCAAGACGATTCCTGGCATCTACGGCGTCGTATTGCTCGAAGGCTTTTTTGGCCCCGTACTCCAACTGTTCCAGCTTGCTGCTGAGAGCGATGCGCTGTGCGGTATCGCCGGCACTTAGTTCCTCCAGTGCTCTGAGGCTGGCATTTACTCCAAGAGGCGAGATCACGCGTAGTAGCTCCTGGCCCACCCGGCGGTCTACCGACGCGCCGCCGAAGCCAACACAGTACTGCCCACCGTCGTCAAAATCTCCCTTGCAGAGATAACGCGCATTGGTGCCGCGGCCTCCCCAATAACGTACATGGAGCTTACGGCCACAGTGCCCACAGCGAAGAAGACCCACCAGAAGACCTTGTCCTGCGCGAATCGCGGCCATGGATTCATCCCCCTGCCAGTTTACGGAATTACGCCGCAGCATTCGTTGATTCTCTTCATAGGTTGTCCAGTCAATATAGCCCACATGGTGATTGGGGATGAAGACCCGGCAATCCTCCGCTTGACGCGTAGCCTCTTGATGCTTTTCCAGCCTGCCGTCGACCAGCAACGTTGTGACGGGACGGCGGCCCCACACATAGGCGCCAGCATAGAAGGGGTTGATCAGGATATCGCGCACCAAGCTCTGGGTAGGAATCTTCCAGACCAGTTGTGTCCCCTGGATCGGGTTCGCGGGTAACTCTATATCGTGATCCCGGAACCACAGGAAGGTTTGACGCACGCTCCATCGCTCTCGAAACTTCACGAATACAAGTCGAATGGCTTCGCAAATTCGCTGATCGGGATGCAAGGCGACCTTGCCCATTGGATCGAGAACATAGCCGACCGGAAGCCTTTTGAACAACTCACCGCGGCGCGCTTTGGACTCCTGTCCCGCCTGCATTCGCTGCCGAATCACCTTCAGTTCAACAACACTCAGGGTCCCTTTTATTCCCAGAACCAACTGGTCATCCAGATAATTCAAATCGTATATCTGTTGTTCGTCAGCGATGAGCGTACCAAAGATCTGGCACACCTCCAACAGTCGACACCAGTCTTTGTCGGTGCGCGACAGTCGTGATGCCTCCCGGCTACCGACTATCCCTACCTCACCCAGAGCCACTGCACTGAGGACCCGCTCGAAACCTTCCCGGCGGGCCGATGCCATGGATGCACTCGAGCCAAGATCGCTATCGATGATCTCCACCTGCTTCCAACCCAGTGCGCGTATCCGGTCTGCTACTTCGTACTGAAGACGCTGGCTCTCCAGATTCTGCCGAACCTGCTTCTCGCTCGACTGCCTTAAGTAGACGATGGCTCTGCGAGCCAAGTGCTCCGGCCTGATCTTCGGACTGTATACCAGATCTGTCATCAACGTTTCCTCCTTCTGCCTGAAAGACCTCCATCAGAATGCGAGCCATCAGACCGATCAGATCGGCGCGCATCATCGCATCCATCCGCACGATTCCGCTTTCTTCCGGGATCGCCAGACCCAGCAGTTTTAGTTGCACCACGACGACCTCCCTTGCATTCGTCAACAGCAGTTGGCAGAAGGTTATCGTGGTCGCGATCCTCAGGGGCAAGTGGAGAAAGCAACAACATGAGAGAAAGAAGGGATTCCTTGCTTAGATGAACTTCATCGCTGATCTTGATTGCGGTGCAATCAGGCAACAACATCCATACAGGGATCTTCAGCCGTTTTCCGCCTCGATCGATGACACAGACCGCGCCATCTCCCCGCTTGGGCCTTCGGAGGATCTGAAGAGTAAAACCATAAAGCGGATGGAACGGATAGAAAACCCGAACCTCGTTACTTTCCGCGAACAGGGTATTGTGGGCGCGGATGTTTTCATCCGCACATCCACTGCGTCATTGCCGCCGGCGGCCTTGCGCCGGATCACTCACGATGGATCTCCGCCCGGCGATCGTTCTTCCTGCCCATCGGCGTACTCAGCCGTGTCTTCCGCGGCAAGTTCGTCGCCGGACTGCGCAACGCGTTCCAGCGAAATGCGCTCCAGTTCCGCGGCGAGCTTCTGCCGCTAGCTCAACCGCGCGCCTTCGGTACCTGGCTGAGGGTACTGTTCCGGCACGACTGGGTCGTCTATTCCAAACAGCCCTTCGGCGGCCCAGAACATGTGCTCCGCTACCTTGGTGCCTATACCCATCGCGTCGCCATCTCCAACTCCAGGCTGATCGCTCTTGCCGATGGCAACGTAACTTTTCGCTGGAGAGATTCAGCGCACGGCAACAAGAAGAGACTCATGACGCTCGCTGTCGATGAGTTCCTGCGCCGCTTCCTGCTCCATCTGTTGCCGCCCGGCTTCGTCCGCATTCGCAACTTCGGCTTCCTCGCCAACCGTAACCGCGCCAAGCTATTGCCGCTGTGCCGTCAGCTGATCGGCAGCCCAGAGAGAACGACAACTTCGCCGGCTGAACCGTCTGCCGACGCGCCTCACTCACTCTGGAACTGCCCGGTCTGCGGAGACACCATGCGCGTCGTGGAACGGCTCTCCGCCGCCCAACTCCTGCTTCGCTCTCCACCTCAACCAAATCGGTGCGTAGCATGAACCGCTGTCTACATCCTCGACCCTTGCACGTGCTTCGGCGCGAACGCAGATCCCTTGTCTCATTGGGCCAAAACTGCCTTTCCAGCCGCTTTCCGACGGTTCATCATCCGGCTCCGCCCATCTGCCCGGCCGTCAAAAACGCCGATCTTGCCCGCCAAAGCGGATCTCTTGAATTGCTGCGCCCGATCAGACCCTATCAAAGTGCATAGAACTCCATCGGGGGCGGCTTCCTTCAAGTCGCTGTATCCGAAGCGCCCCTGGGCGCATGCAGCTGCGCACTGTTGCGTCGCGGGGCGCTCCAGATACAGCACTAAGACTTCCCGGTACAAATTGCTTCGTCCTGTTTGGGCAGAACGAAATCAATCGGGCTGATCCCCAGTTGCCACCTAGAGCTTTGGGTCGAGCATTAGTGGGATTGTTTCTTGACGCCAGCGCACTCCTTGAGGAACATCAGATATTCCTCCGAATTGGAGAAAACTCGAAGACCGCTGTGGTCGAGCATCATCTGGTTGTAGCGGTGCGCATCGTCAATCGAAACCTGATAGTTGAACTTTCCGGTCGGCGTGGATTTCTCTAAATAGAGCATGGCTTGCGTTGGGCTGAGCGGGTAGTAAAGCTCCATCTTTTCCGGAACATCGAAGCTTTTCCCGTCGGTCAGCATGTTGATGATCGGCTGGTCCGACGTAATGAATGGGACTTGTGTGTCGTTGTCGAGAACGACAATTTGAAAATTCCTCCGGTCGACAAAGAATGATCCACCGGCCTCGATGGCCATGATGTGACTCAGAACGTCCCAAACTCGTTCCATATCATCGAACAGAACATTCTCCTTCTGGAGAGCCCGTTCTTTTACAGCTTTCGTCCTGTAATACTGCACAAACAAACCGTGAATGAAGTCGATTGCCCTCTTGGAGTCTTCATAGAAGCTGAAATCACGTTGCTTGATTAATTCGAGGAAGGGCCAGAATCGACGCTCGATAGAGGCGTGGTAGTCCTCGTTGAAGTTTGCAATCGCTACCGCAAGCATGTGCGTTGCTTGCGCTATTGCAGCGTCGCCCATATCGTCTTCGGAGGCGCCTTGTTCGGCTACGCGTTGCTGTTGTTCCGCAATGCGCTGTTCGAGCAATGCCTTTAGACGCGTTGGCAGAAGGTACATCTGGAGGAAACGCTTGTGGCCGTCCCGGCCATGTTCCCGCAATCCGTCGATGAATAGCTTCAGACAGTCGACATCTGGAACCGTAAGTTTTTTCAGCCTGTAGAAGTCATTCTCCCCGCCAACGACAGTCAGGCCCGAACGGCTGACCTTTCCGTAGCCGAGCCACGCGATGCGCTCGTCCGCATCGGCCCAGGCCAACAGATATTGACGCGGCGTGTGGTGGTGATAGATTTTCGGCTGCTCAGTTTCCATGGAATAAGCTTATCGCTCAGCCACACCGAACTGGAGAAGTCGTCCTCAACGAGGCTACGTCGGTAACGAGAAACGCCGATGGGACCAAAATGGAGTTTCGGTTGATCTGGACGCTCGTTCTCAGGGAAATCTGATCTGGAAACGCGCACTGAAAGCACCAGGTGAGGATTGCCAATCAGATTCTCCGTGTCCCAGCCTCAATCCTGCTTTTGCCTTCCCAGTGGATTGCGAGCGCGGCCACCCAAGGAAAACCCGCTCTGCACCATCGCCAGGTTGCAGATGGCCGATGACGACCTACCGGTCAGTTCGGTACAGGCTTTATAAGACAGTCAATGCTAGGATTTTGCCAGCTCGGACATTGCGAGGCCAATTGAGTTCCTCAAAGGGTACGGACCATCGGCCGCTCGTGCTACTAACGGGAGCCTCGGGTTATATCGGAGGTCGCCTCCTGAGGGCGCTTGAAGAAGCAGGCTGCCCCGTCCGCTGTCTTGCCCGGCATCCTGAGTTTCTTCGGTCGCGGGTTTCTTCCTCTACGCAAGTGATTCAGGCTGATTGCCTGGATCGCGCTTCTCTTCGACCGGCGATGGCCGGAGTGCAATCAGCTTACTATTTCGTCCACTCCATGGGTTCGGCGGGGCAGTTCGAAGCGGAAGACCGGCAAGCCGCACAAAATTTTGCCGACTCCGCTCGCGAACAGGGAGTCAAGCGCATTGTCTACCTGGGCGGCCTAGGGAATCAGGATCAGGCGTTATCCGCGCATCTGCGGAGCCGACATGAGGTGGCGGATATCCTGCGCACTTCGGGAATTCCGGTGATCGAGTTTCGAGCCTCAATCGTCATCGGCTCCGGAAGCCTCTCGTTTGAAATGATTCGTGCTCTGGTACAACGCTTGCCAATCATGATCTGCCCGCGATGGGTTGAGGTCAAAGCCCAGCCGATTGCGATNNGCAGTTTTTGAGATCGGTGGTCCCGACCAGGTCAGCTATGGCGAAATCATGCAGGAGTACGCGCGGCAATGCGGACTGCGGCGATGGATGATTCCGGTGCCCGTCCTGACGCCGCACTTGTCGAGTCTGTGGCTGGGTCTGGTCACTCCCATCTATGCGCGCGTAGGCCGCAAGCTCATAGAGAGCATGAGGAACCCGACGCTAGTGCGCGATAATTCGGCGCTGACCTCTTTCAATATTCGGCCAATGGGGTTGAGAAAGGCCGTCGAGAGGGCCCTTCACCACGAAAACCTGGAGTATGCCGCGACTTTCTGGTCTGACGCGCTCTCGTCAAGCGGCAAACCCGCGTCCTGGGGCGGTGTTCGATTCGGGACCAGGCTCGTCGATTCCCGGGTCATACACGTGTCCGTCCCACCCGCCCTGGCCTTCGCTCCCATCCAGCGGATTGGAGGTTCGAACGGTTGGTACTTTGCCAGTTTTCTGTGGCGGATTCGAGGATTCTTCGATCTTCTTGTGGGTGGCGTGGGACTCCGCCGAGGTCGCCGTGATCCTCTCGCACTGGTAGCTGGCGATGCTCTGGATTTCTGGCGCGTCGAGAGTATTGAACCGGAGCGCAGATTAAACCTCGTGGCGGAGATGAAAGTGCCGGGTCGTGCGTGGCTTCAGTTCGAAGTTGAACCAACCGACCATGGCTCAGTGATTCGGCAAACCGCAATCTTCGATCCAGCCGGACTCAGCGGGCTTCTTTATTGGTACGCGCTATACCCGATCCATTACTGCATCTTCAAAGGGATGCTCCATCGGATTGCAGCCATTGCGCAGCGCGAGTCCGCCTTAGCTACAGCCTCAGCGTAAGGCCCATCCCAGAAAATCCACTCCGGCCGGACAGCATGAGGATGCTCCTTGAAGGAAAGTGGCGTACTTTGATTCAGCCAACTTAGCCGTTGATAAATCGTCGGCGAAAGGGACGTGCCGCGCGCCAAAAAACACGCCGATTGTCGCTAAATCGCCGCCGACTATCAATTCGAGCCGAGGCACGACAAACGAGATGCGGCTGTCTGCTTGATCAGCGCCACCCGTTATAGATCCCCAAAAGCGCCGAAACGTCATCCATTGTTCGGCTCCTCCCTCGACTTTGCGATCGGGTGGGGAGATAGTGATGTTCCAGGATTATTCCGTCTCTGGCCCCTTCTGTCCGGTTCGAGCATCCTTGCGAGCCCACATCCTGCCGCCGAGGGATGCTCGCAACTTGGCACTGACTGTAGGGAGTTGGCACTTATGCGAAATCCTTACAACGTACGAGGTTTGGGCCGGCCACGAGGACATCTCAGAGAGCAAGGAGAGTGCCTTAATTCTCTGCGACGTTTACTCCGCAATAGAATGGATTACGATGCCCGACACACCCCGCACCGAGCATCTGGCCACACAGACCCCGCCGCCACCCTCGGCCGGGCGGGCGGTCTCCGGTGTGCCGGGCGGCACCAGCCTGGCTGAGCCCTTTCCTTTTTCCCTCAGCGTTGGGCAGATTTACAACGGCCCGCTCGATGTCTTACTGGCCCTCATCCGCAAGCAGGACATCGACATCTACGACATCCCCATTGCAAAGATCACCTCTCAGTTCCTCGCCTATGTGGACCAGCTTCAGGCCAACGAGGTAGACACGGCCGCAGAGTTCGTCTACGTGGCCGCCCAGCTCATCCACATCAAGAGCAAGGTGCTGCTTCCGCGCCCGGCGGGCGATCAGTCCGAAGGCCAGCCCGAAGACCCGCGAAGGGACCTGGTCAACCGGCTTCTGGAACACGAACGGTTCAAACAAGCCGCCCAGATGCTCCAGGAAAAGCAGCAACTCGAAGAGGCCACATGGTCAAATCCCGGGATGCGCGGTTTCTTCGACGATGACGAGCCAGTTGAGGAAAGCGTACCGGAAAGTACCTCCGAAGGCTCGTTTGACTTGGTTGCCATCTTCCGCCAGGTAGCCGAGCGCGCGGCCAGTCGGCCCACCCTCAACGTCGATGCCGACTCCGTGACCGTCAGCCAGATGGTCGACTACCTCCACCGCCGGCTGCTGATCGAGGACAATCCGGTCATGTTCACCGCCATTCTCGGCGACACTCCCTCGCACCGCATCGTGACAGCCGCATTCCTGGCTCTCCTCGAAATGGTGCGAGTAGGTGCCATCCTGTTGCGCCAGGAGCGCATCGACGGCGATATCCGCATCAAGAAGACCGCAGATTTCGAGCAGGTCATGAGCCAATCCATTGCAATCGACGAACTGTGGACCTGAGCGCGCAGCCGCGCGACGGATCCTGTATCCCTACGCGCCTGCACTTTGGAGTCCACCATGCCTTCGATCATTCAGTCCTTCACTGCCAAGCACGCCTTTCTCAGCCCGCTCTTCCGGTCCGCGTTTTATTACGACGGCGACCAATACAACTCCCCAGCTGCAGCGTTTGAAGCAGCCAAGACACTCCGCCGGGAAGACCGCGTGTCCTTTGTGGGTTGGAACTGCAAGCCTTGGAACGCCAGAAAATTGGGCAAGAACACTCCGAAGAATTGGATGCGGCCAGATTGGGACGCCGCCCAGTTCGACATCATGTTGGAAATCCAGCGCTCAAAGTTCTCATGGCCGATCCTGCGCGAGAAGTTGCTGGCCACCGATGACGCCCAACTCCTCCATGGCAATGCCCTCCATGACAACATCTGGGGAATCTGCCTGTGCCAGTCGCTTCCGGCCGGTAAACAGAAGTATGGGGTTAGTTCTCGCTGCACTGGAGACGGCGGCAACAGGCTTGGCCTGATCCTCATGCAGGTGCGCCAGGAGATTCACGCTGGCCTCCACCTTTCCCCGATCGTACCCAGGTGCTCTCCCGACACAACCGATGTTCCTTGCGCAGCGTGAATTGGGTCGCCACATCGAAAACGTCCCT
>PLPU01000080.1:3963-4855 GCA_003159975.1 Acidobacteriaceae bacterium | reverse complement strand
CGCTGCATTTACGTCTGGCGGAACGCCTTGGCAAAGCCGTCGAAATTGAGGCGCTGGAATTCGTCAACGCCGCCCCGATCGAGTGGCGACTGATATCCGGAAACGGTGCTGGGATCGCAATGACCCAATGGCTCGCCGGCGTCCCGAAGCGCAAGACCCTTGCTTTCCACGATCTCCAGGTTGCCCGTTTCGGGGGAACCAGCGGCATGCCGGGTGCCGGCGTCGTTCTTGAGACTCGCGGAATTGGGGACGCCACGCTCCTGCTCTGGCCACGTATTGGGACCTACTCCGAGCAACAGAGTTGCTGCTCGTGACCTGATGCGCAACAATCCCCGCCCATCCCATGCGCGAAAACCGCAACGGCGCGCACTGGGCGCCGGTTCTATAGGGGTTCCGAAAACCAGGAGCGGGGCCTCAGACCAACAGATCTCCACAGGAGACATCCATGTCCAAGAAGAAGAAAGCAATCCTCGGGTGCCCTCACTGCGGGAACTCCAGCGGCTTTGGAGAAGCAAACATCCTCAACGCGACGGCTGAAGTTCTGAGCTTCGATGAAGACGGCGAGCCTGTGTATGCAGGCGACACCGAAATCGAGTGGGATTCCCAGAAGCTGAATCCACACGACCCACTCCCATACCGGTGCGACAGTTGCGGCAAATGCTTTGCCATACCAGTTCCCGTGGCTGGCTGCCGACGCCGCAAGCAAGCAGCGTGATTCAAGGTGAGCCCCTGTAGCTGGCCTGTTAGACGACCTCCGCCGGCGAACTCGAAAAGAAGCACAATCACAAGGCCGCTCACAGGCGAGCCAAAACCGAGGCACGTATGACGATGATCGTAGTCAATTTGGAGATCGACTGGGAACTGCTGAGGCGGCAAAAGCGGGCCGTCGTGG
>PLPU01000080.1:0-3905 GCA_003159975.1 Acidobacteriaceae bacterium | reverse complement strand
GTCAATTTCGCCTGCGCTGTTATCGCGCGCAACGGCGCAATGACCCGTAATTTCGATACCTGCTTTGAGATGTATGACGGCGATGCAGTGGCCGCTGCCGTGGTCCGGCGAGCAATGGCTAGCCCGACTGGCCGTTTGGCACGAAACGTCATTCCCCGCTACCTTGGGCCTCGCGCGATTGAGAGCTACGAAGCCACCAAACACATGAGCCGCAAGGAGTTGGAGCAGTACGCTGCGCGCTTACGGGAAGCCGCGATCCGTGAACGGGATGCCTGGTGGGCTGCCGAGCGCGCTGCCGGCAGGTTGGCGCCTTTAACCAATGAACAGGCCTGCACGAACGTGGCCGCCTAAGGAATCAATCAAAAATGACGCAGCCCACGCTCCACGGTCCGAGGTTGTCCGACGCATACACCCCTGGACAAATCGAGGCTCTGCGCGGCGAGATGGTGCCATGTCCCCAGGCCACGCCGGTGAGGTTTCAACACAACGGCCAAACCCTCTTTCTGCTGTCGGGCAACTTGCAGCCCAAAGGCATCAATGTCATCCACCAGAACTTCTACTGGAACTTCACCAGAGCGACGGCAAAGAAGATCGCCGCCGCTCTGAATGTCAAAGCAATCTTCTCCGAATAAGGAGTTGCGCAATGGAAAACACAGCAGTCCATGCCGAACGCCGCAGATTCTTGAGTGAGGAGTTGCTGCCCGCGAAGGAAGAGAATCTATACGAGAACGGATATGTCCTCCCGGATCAGCCGGAGCGGTACTTCGCCATTGAGAGATCGAGCGGCGATATTGTCTGGGCTTACGGAGCCGAGACTTTCGAGTCTCTTGCTGCAGCCATCGACGACAGCGAAACCGCGGGGGTTGACGACATCGACGTGTGGGACTTGGACACACGCACGGCGTTCATCCCCGCGAAAAAGACCGTCGCATTCTTCCGCTCAAACCAGCGGATTGAAGTTGGGGTAACGCCCCAGATACCTATCCAAGAGACGTCCGACCCCTGGCAGGAAGACCCCGCACACCCGATGTCCGACTGGCAGGCAGAAGTTGCCAATAGAGAGACGGTCTGCGGCTACCAGAATTGGGTACTTGCCAAGTACGAAGAAGAGCGACCGTGTGGCGGCACCGAGTAACTTTGCCAAACTGCAAGGTTATGCTTCACACCGCAAAATGTGAAATAAAGCATAATTTGGCCGGGAATAAAGCAAATCTTGGCCGCGCCAGAGGGATGCGCTGGTGGTAATCGGCTGGCGAGCTACCGGAATTCCACCTTGGCTGAGATGGAACGAGTCTCGCTGAGTGCCTCGGCCTGTTAACCGGCCATTCGAGAATCCATTTGTCCGATATGGCGACTTTCCGTCAGAGTGGATTGCCGGATCAGAGCTGTTCTCCAATTTCCAGCCCACTGTACCGATCAGAACAGCGGCTAGATCTGTGGTTTGTCTTGTTGTCGTCTCAGCAGGAGGAACAGGCAAGTTCCTCAATGATCGTCGGCATCGGCGCTCCACCGAGAGCGGAAACCTTCTGGCCTTTGAAGATCAGCCGAAGCCCGTCGGCGATGTTGTCGCCATGCGACAGTCAGGCAGAAGATTTATAAATAAGTGATCGCTTGCCGAGGATCGGTGCCTTTGACTATGCAGGACAGTTTTTTCTCATAGACCGACCACGATGGTGGCAGCGCCGTCGCCGGTAGCGAGTTCGGGTTTCGATAAATGATGAACTCATACTCGATGCCCCGCGACGGTGCTTTCGAGAAGGAATTGAAGATTCCAAGACCACCGATGTTCTCAAAGCGATTCGTCGTGAAATACCCATCCTCCACGTAAAACCTCTTCTCTCCGAAAAGTGCGGCCTCGACCTGAAACAGAGTGTCCCCCAATGAAACGCGCAGATCATCGGCCATGATTAGAAGGTTCGGACAGCTCGTCAGAAACTTCGGATAGCAATTGTTGGCTTTAATGCATTCGTGGACGGCTTCCCAGTTTCCTATCGCTCCGCCCTTCCAGACTTCGTACTTGTTTGATTGCGCCAGTCCCGCAGCGATCTGTTCCGGGGTCAACTCGCTTTCCCACCCGCGGCTCTTTACTTCGACGAACACTTGCGGCTCATTTTTCCAACTCAGCTTGAACTCTCCTGTTTTACCGTTCGCTCCCGCAGGGTCCCATTCAGGAATGCCAAACCCGAGGCTCCTGAAAAGGTATGCCAGCCGCAATTCGTTCAGGGCCTTATCGCGTTGCCGATCGCGAGCTTCGAAGTTCGGAATGAAGCGGCCCAGATAACCATTCTGCTCAGCGAAATGCAGCAACGCATCCAGCTCCCGCACGTACGCGGGAGGGCCGGGATAACCGCCGGTCCACGAGTCAGTATTGATGAGCTTCTTCGCAACAGGCCCTAGGCGCATAGCGCCAGCGCTTTTCACCACATCTCTACCTCACCCTTCATCAATATAATCAGTAATCAATAAAAATGACTCGGAGACAGCATGCCCGGCCTTGTAGTTCCTCTGGCAAATTTTGAAACGGAGTTGGCGCAAATTGACCTGGGTGATGGGTGGGAACTACGCCCCTTGGGTCACAGCGATCTGACCTACATTGGGAGCAATTTCCTTATAGCCCAACATTTCACGCCACAACATCACAAAGATATGACGTATGCGCTTGCCCAGAAATGTGGGCCGGATGAGAAACCTTCGTCCCTAGATCCAAGGCCGGGCATCGATATCCTTCGCGCTATGAAATTGCTCCATGCCGGCGATATGTCCACTCCCCTCTATTTCCACTACGACGTCGAGGGTCGATCAGTGATCGGGGGGCTGTTGCCCGCAAAACGACTGGGCGCGCCGTATAAGCTGCTCTCTTCAGACCTTGTGAACCTTCGAAAGCTTATCGTCGCAGTCAGAGGCGTTAGAACGAGGGGCGATCAACATATAGAGCATGCATTGTCGAGGTTCGACGATGCATGCTCGCGGCAGATGATGGAAGACCAGATTGTCGATTGCTTCACCGCTCTGGAGAGCTGCCTAACGCCGGATACGACATCAGAGATAGGGTTTAGATTGGCGCTGCGAGTCGCAGCGCTGCTCGTTGGGTCCAGAAAGGCTGTCTACGTTCGCGAACTCATGAAGGTAGGCTATGACGTGCGAAGCACAATTGTTCATGGCGGTGCGCAATTCCACAAGCTCTTTTCGGACAAGAAGTTCATTAAGAAGCTTAGGCCAATCAAGGTCGCGATGGGCCTCGATCCCGATCTTCCTTGCATAACATCTATATCGTTTTCAGGCGATATCGTGAACTGTACAAGGGACGCGTTGCGAGTCGTCGTTCTTGCTCTGGCGGCAAACTATCCGAACTGCGATGATCTGGTTGCAGATCTCGATCGCCGGTTAGCTGATGCCCTGGAAACAAGCGGGAGTATTCTGCCACTGTGAATCGTATATAACAAGCAAGCGGACTCGCTTGAGCGGATGCCCTTCGACCTCGGCGAGCGCGTAATCGCCAATGCGTGTTTCGAGCAAGCGCAGGGCTGGAGACGTGCTTTGGCCTGTTAACCGGCCAAAGAGTGCCCATTTTGATGTGTCTGGAAAAGTGCGCTTTCAGATGCCGATCTTGCCATATCTTCGCCAGGACGACGCTATGCTTGTGTAACTCGGAGTTTCACACGTCGTTCGCAACATCAGCACACAATGGATTCCAGCTATCCCCGAGGCCGTTGAGAACCCGACCTGGCTACACACAGGTCTCAATGTTCCAGCACTCGCCATTCTGCACTTCAGTTACGACTGGAACTGCTCTGTCTGAAGATAAGAAAACCGGCTGAAAGATAATACATCTTCTCTCCCGCCCGCGCCACATCGAGCTATTTAGCAATTTCGCGTCTCATAAACATTGGCCGGTTATCTCCCTG
>PLPU01000575.1:0-8008 GCA_003159975.1 Acidobacteriaceae bacterium | reverse complement strand
GGCATGATGTTCGGCTACGCCTCCAATGAAACCCCCGAGTTGATGCCGGCCCCCATCGCGCTGGCCCACAAGCTCACCCGCCAACTCACCAAGGTGCGCAAGTCAGGCAAGCTGCCCTATCTTCGCCCCGACGGAAAGAGCCAGGTCACCGTCGAGTACGACGAGAACCACAAGCCCTGCCGCATCGACGCCGTCGTCATCTCTACCCAGCATGCCGAGAGCGTCAGCAACGAAGACCTCCACGCCGACATCCTCAAGTACGTCATTCAGGCCGTACTTCCCGCTGAGTGGCTCGACGAGCACACCAAGTACCACATCAATCCCACCGGCCGCTTCGTCATCGGCGGACCTATGGGCGATACTGGCCTGACCGGCCGCAAAATCATCGTCGACAGCTATGGCGGCGCGGGCCGTCACGGTGGCGGCGCCTTCTCGGGCAAGGACCCGACCAAGGTCGATCGCTCCGCTGCCTACGTCGCCCGCTACATCGCCAAGAACATCGTGGCCGCGGGTCTCGCCGACCGCGCAGAAGTCCAGCTTGCCTACGCCATCGGCGTCGCCGAGCCGGTCAGTGTGCGCATTGAGACCTTCGGCACCGGCAAGGTCGGCGAAGCCAAGCTGACCGAGCTGGTCCGCAAGAACTTCTCCCTCACCCCCAAGGGCATCATCGAGAGCCTCAACCTGCGCCGCCCCATCTACCGGCAGACCGCAGCGTACGGACACTTCGGCCGCAGCGAGCCCGATTTCACCTGGGAAGCAACCGACAAGGCCGCCGCGTTAGCCGAGCAAGCCGGCATCGCCACCGCCGCCAAGTAGTCGCGGCGCACAGCCTCAAAACCAGAAGGGACCCGTCCGGCAACAATCGCCACATGGGTCCCTTTTCTTGTTTGCCGCAGCCCCCGCTATATCCGTCCCGTGCCCGAAGCCACCACCGCGCCCAGCTACTCAGTGCACGCCTCGGCGTAAACCGCTTAAAAACCCGGCAACTCCCGGCTCGGTGACGATATGAGAGCTATCCTGGGTAGCCCAAATCGAGATGCCTGACCCGGCCTTGATGGCCCCGCCAGCTGAAGCTCGCTTGGGCCGCGAACAGAACAAGACAATTCGCTATTTCGTTCGCTTCACCGCGTCTACCAGGTCAGGATAGGGGTCAATTGCCGTCCCTTTCCACCACTGCTTTTCCGGCCCCAACTCGAAGATTGCCAGATGCAGGTGCGGCGCGTTCGCATTCGCATCCCCAGTCGATCCCACAAAACCGATGATATCCCCACGCTCCACCCGCTTTCCCTCCTGCAACCCTTCCGCGTACCGGTCCAGGTGCGCGTAGTAGTAGCAATACACGCCCATTTCATCGAACTCATATACCGTGTTCCCACCCGGTTTGCTAAGGAATAGCTTGCGGATCATTCCGGGTACAACCGCATGCACGGGCGTTCCCCTCGGCTCCATGATGTCGATCGCTTCATGGCGGTGTCCGTTGTGAATCTCTTCGAAGCTATCCCTCAGATCCGTGAGCGCGAGTCCGCTGATGGGCGGCGACATTTCGAGAATGCTGGGGGTAGCGTTCACAGCAAGAAGCATGGAGAAAAGAACGGCAATGCAAGCGTAGACCTTCAAGCCCCAACCTCCAGAAAGACCGCTGTGCGGTGTATTGCGGGCATCGCTTTCTCATTCCTCGAACACGACTGGCGTCCCAACTTTGACCAGGTCGGCAACCCTTGTGGCGTCCCAGTTGGTCATCCGCACGCATCCGTGCGACTGGGAATGACCGACCTCCCCAGGTTCAGCAATGCCGTGTATCCCGTAGTGCGGCACGTTGATCCCCATCCATACAACACCCACCGGACCATTCGGCCCCGCTGCGATCTTCACTTTGGCGTCCGCCTGGTCGGCATCCCAGAACAAATCGGGGTTGTAGTTGTACGTCGGGTTGCGCACCACCGAAGTGATCGCCCAGTTCCCAAGGGGCAGCGGATCGTGCTCACTGCCGCTGGTTACCGGGCCATAAAAGAGGATCTGGCCTTCCTGGTCATAGACCATCAGGACCGATGCCTTCTTCGACACAACCACCTTGGCTGCCTCAGACTTGCCGTTCCGGGCTGCGGCAGGAGTACGTTTGCTGCCTGAGTCCTCAACCCGCGCAGCGTCGGACTCCGCCAGTTCGGTACCCAATACGTTGGGAACACGGATATTCTCTCCCGCGGCGAAACGGGCGTGGGGGTTCAGGCGCTTGAGCAAGGCCGGCGCAGAGTGGAATTTCTCGCCCAGCTCCTCCAACACCGATGTGTAATAAAGGCCCGGAAGCTTCGCCTGTTCCGTCGCGTCCGTCGGAATCGTCTCGACAAACGGCCCCGCTGCGTCTTCCGCGCTGATGGTATAAGAGATCACCGGTTGAACCGCGCCGGCGTCGAGCGCCTTGAGCAGCGCCGCGCGGTTCCGTGCGCCTGGCGCCAGCCCGCGCGCCTTCTGGAACGCCGCCAGGGCCTCGCGGCTGTCCCTTCCGGCGTTCCCGTCTATCTCACCGGGTGAGAAATTCGCCCGATCGAGAAGGACCTGCATTTTGAGCTCTGTAGACGCGACTGACCGCGCCGGCGCCGAAATCCGGTTGGCCCCAATAGCGGTGGATGTGCCAAAGAGAATCGTCGTGCTTGCAACCAGACACGACAGGGTCTTGCGTGTGAATGTCATGGCACCTTCCGGGACGGCAACGCGACTTTCTCGGGCATAACGTTGAGAGTCACGCACCGCAAATCTACCCGGCCGCGATCGGACGCGTCTGTTCAACTCCGCTCACAAAAAGCCTCGGCGATTGAAGATGCCGGGTGGTCCATATCCCAAACCCGGAGTATGGGTGCGCAAAGTCCTGATTTTCGAGCGGCGGGTGGCCCCGGTCCCGGTGAGATCTCCAGTCCACGCTGAGGGTGCCCCCGAGCCTGCCCTGAGCTTGCCGAAGGGTCCCTCGCTTTTGGGGACCGGGGATGGAAGCCAGGTCGCCCATTCATCCTGGTATCGGGAGCTGGGCACAGACCCACCTATTTGCGAACCTCAGACGGACGGCTGGATCGGCGAGCGGGACCCGTGCCTTGTCACCCCACCGCCAGCTCGAACGAGATTCCACCATGCTTGCACTGGCTCTCCCGGCTCTTCCATTCACCCATTTGTAGCGCGTTGCGTATATACGTGCCGTAGTACAACAATCAACGGGTGCCCCGTAGCCTGCCCCGAGCGTGGCCGAAAGCCTGCAATGAGCCTGCCGAAGGGGGGTCTCGCTCCTGAGCAGTGAACCGGCTTCGGCCTGTGGAGATATGGGAGAGCAATGAGGCCTGTGCGAGCCTCCCGCGAGCGTCTGCCCCACCGCAGGTGGTGGTTTGCCGATAATTAAGTGCTTTGCGCGCACAATAGAAACAAGAGGAAGGACGCCATGAAAGAAATGCCTCAATCCTCCCTCCGTCAGTACCAGAAAATAGGAGCTCGGAGCTGGCGGTTGGAGGCCAAAAGCCTGTACCCCCCTACCCCCCCTGCTGGTTTCTATGAAAACAAAGCACTTAGCCATTCCGTCAATTCATGGCTGAAGACAACAAAGAAGTTACAGGGAGGGCAACTGCGCAAAACCGCCAATTTGCACTCAGATTTGGGCAGTTTTTGAATAGCATCGCGTATCTCAGGAGCCGAGAGCTGAGAGCTGAAAGCTGTCTTACCAATGCCGTAAAATGCTTTCTGGCGCACTAAGCGTCTATGAATCTAGCATCTATGATTCAAGGAGCAATTTATGCGTATTCCCGCAGTTGCCGCGCTCTTTCTCTGCGCCGCCGCTCTCGCCGCCGCGCAAACCACAACGCCGTGGGACTACGAAGGCAAGCGCGGCGCACTGGCCTGGGGCAAGCTCGACCCGGCCTGGAAAGTCTGTTCCCAGGGCCACGAGCAGTCGCCCATCGACATCCGCGACGCACGCCTCAACAAGAACCTCCAGCCCATCGAGTTCCATTACATCGCCGGCCCTGTCACCCTCGAAAACAACGGCCACACCGTCGTGGTCCACGTCGATCCGGGCAGCTACATCGTCGCCGGAGGCGTCCGCTATGACCTCGTCCAGTTCCATTTCCACCACCCCAGCGAGGAGGCGGTCAAGGGCAAGCTCACAGACATGGTCGTCCACATGGTGCACAAGAGCGCAGACGGCAAGCAAGCCGTGATCGCCGTGCGCCTCGCCGAAGATCGCGGCGACGCCAACGCCGTCCTGGCCACCCTCTGGCCGCACCTGCCCACAAAGACGGGACAAACGGAGAAAGTCACCGACATGGTCAGCCCCGCCGGCTTTCTGCCCGCCGATCGCGGCTACTGGACCTACATGGGCTCGCTGACCACCCCGCCCTGCACGGAGGGCGTTCGCTGGTTCGTCTATGAACAGGTAGTCAGCCTCAGCCGCAACCAGTTGCGGACGTTCGCTGCGCTCTTCAAGGTAAACTCCCGCCCCCTGCAGGACACCCACGGCCGCCGCATCGAAGCCAACGAGTAATAACCTATCGATGCTCTGAAACGGCAGGACTTTACTGCTCTTTCAAGAACGGGAACCTGGCGAAGCTGTGCGAAAGGGCACGACTTTAGTCGTGCCGATTTGCCGCAAGAACGACGTGGGCTTTAGCCCCTGACGTCCATCGGCATAAACCGCAACGCCAACCCTTCGTCTCCAGGCAGCGTTTCCACGCTCACCCCGGTCAAATCGGGAACCAGGTAATGCGCCGCATCCAGCGCCTCTATCGGATGCGAAAACGGCGTAGCCACCACCACGCAGCCCGCAGCCCGTCCCGCCTGTGCGCCCGAAGCNNGGAATGCCTGCCTTTGCCAGCCGCGCACGTGTCAATCGTTCCGTTGCGCTCGTCACCACCGTCCAGCGGCCCTTGGGCAGCGCGGCCAGCAGTTCCAGCACCCCGGGCAGCACGCTCACTCCCTCATCGTCCGCAGCTTCAATGTCGTCAATCACCTTGAGCTCCGCCTCGCTGTCCAAATCCGGGCGCAGGATGTGCACCGTCTCAATGGCGCGGCGGCCGTGTGCGGTGCTGCACGCATGCACGGGGTCCACTCCGCGCATTTGCGCCCATTGGGTCCAACTCCGCTCCACCGACCCAATCGAGGAGGTCAGAATGCCGTCCATGTCGAAGAGAATGCCTTCGCAGTGAACCAGAATAGGGGAAGAAGCAATCGAAAAAGCCATATTTCTCTATTTTACCGGGTAGTGCGTTACCGCATTTTCAACTTGAGTGTTAACAGAACCCACCGTGCCCCATTCATTTCGCGTTCTTTGCCAAATGAGTGGGAGCGCACAGAGGTCTGGATGAAAGGTAGGCCGTTGGATCCAAAATGCGCTACCGCTTTGCCTGCGTCTCTTTCGCTGCCGCAAACCGAACCTTCGGCGGATCGCCAAGCGTCACCGAGCCTTCCAGTTCCCGCTTGCGCATGCCGACCCGCATCTGGTTCTGCTTGAGCGTAATCGCGCCGTTGGCAATCTCCGTATCCCCGGTCCAGCGTTCAAAGGCCCAGCCTTCAAACCGCATCGCCGCGGCAGCAACATGCCCAACCGCCGCCGGCCCGCTCATCACCCCATGCCGCCACGCGAAATGCAACGTGCCCTTCGCCGATGCGGTCAGGTCCTTGTCAGTGAACCCGGAAAGCTCTACCTTGCCGTCCGCATCCAGTTCGCCGCCCGACCAATGCACTCCCAGCAGCTTTCCCACCTCCGCCGGGCTGAGCTTCTCAAACTGTCCTTCCAATGAATAATCCGGCTTATTCCCGGTATGCAGCGTGCCCGACCCATGCACGCGGCCACCCAGCATCTCCGCATCAAGCCCGGTGATTTCCGCTCCCGTACTCAGGATCCTCAGCGTCGCCGACGGCCGCGCCAGCGTCACCGGCCCAAGAATCAGCGAATCCGCCTGCACCGTCCCCTCCAATGCCGGCCACACCGGCGCCGACGCCGGCGTGAAACGCGCAATCAGTTCCGAAAGCAGGGTCCCCTGCTCGTGCGCGCCCAGAACCGCCGCCTGCAAAGCCGCCGCATCCAGCGCGCCAAACTGCACCGTGAACTTTGGCTCGCACACCTGTCTGGGCCCGCAGTTTTCCGGCAGATCGACACTCGCCGTCCCCTTCACGGGACCGTACGAGAAAACCACCGGATCCCATTGAATCGCACCCTGCTCTCCGCTCGTGTCCAGCCGCAGCGTGGCCTGCGCAATCACCAGATGATTGGCAAGGTAATCGGCCTTCCAGTTTACGTTGTGCAGGTTAACCGTTCCGCTCAGGCGATCGGCCGCCGCGTCCGCCGGCGCCAGCCACGGACCCTCGGCGCTCAGGTCCACCTGGGCTGCATCGCCCGCCAGCCCGTCCAGCATCCCCGCATCCGCCATCCCCGCCAGATGCGCCAGTTCCCTGGCCCGCGCAATTGCCGCCGGGCCCTTCACCGTCACCTGGTAACCGGAAACCGCCAGCCGCGTAGTCACCGTCAACGGAGTTGCCCCGCCCGCCGGAACCGCCATTGTCGCCACCAAAGCCGACGGCCCGCCTGCATATTGGATCCCAGCCTTCATGTCCATGGTTTGCACTGCCCGCTTCGCATCGGGCGCCGGTTCCAGCACCAGCCTGGGCACCAGAATCGGCTCGCGAAGCCCATCCCCGCTCAGTTGGAATCCCTCCACGGTAAAGCTGCCCGTCAGCGGACCCACTGCCGTCACGCCCGCAGCCTGCTCCCGCTTGCTCCCCGTCTTGCCCTCCGCCTTGCCCGGCTTGACGCGAGCCGTCGTTGCCGTCGCGCTATCGTCCTTTGCGTCCGCCGCGTAGTTGATCTTCCCGCTCACCAATCCCCTGGCCTCAAGACCTGGCCCGAACCCGCTGCGCACGGTCCTCAACGCGTCCAGGCCCGCGGCCACCGGAATCCTGTCCAGTTCCACTGAAAGCCGCGGTGAAGCCCCATCGCCCGGCAAGTCGCCTGCCAGCCGGATGTGGCCGTCGCCCAGCGGCGAATCGCACACCAGCTTCTCCACCGCGCGGCTGGGATTGTGGTAGGTGAACCCGCAGTTGGCATCGAAATCCATCGGCGCCGCCGGCGCAAACTCGGCGCGATGCACTCCCGTTGCCATCAGCCGCGTTTTCACCTGGGCCGAATCGGCGGTCCCGTCCAGATGCAATTCCCCGGTCAGCGCGCCCCGCCAGCCGGGATCGGAACCGATGACCAGCCGGCTCAACTGGCCTAGCTGCGCCTCCCGCCACACCATGTCGAGGTGCACCGGCATCTGCTGGAGCTCGGCTGCCCGGCGCATGCTCGCCTCCAGACGCACAACTCCGGTGTCGGCCAGGTCCAGGCTCACGTCCGTGCGGGCAGGTTGCCCTCGCACGCGTATCCGCCAATCCCCCGGAGCCTCTTCCCAAAAAGATGCATCAGTGTTTACCAGCGAAAACGGCAGTTTTTCCGCCCCATTCTTGATGTTGATGCGGGAGTTGGTCGCTTCCAGGTAAGGCAGCGGAATCTTTCGGCGCAGGGGAAGCAGCCCTGCGCCCCCACCCGTCGTCTGGCTCGTCTGCCCCACCTGCCCCGCAGGGGCGCCGAACAGTGTCTCCAGATTCCAGCGCCCCCCAGCAGTCCGAACCAGGTTCAGGCTGGCCTCGTCCACGCTGATCCGGCTGATCTCAAGCCGCCCTCTCCAAAGAGGCAGCAGACGGATGGAGGCGATCACAGTGCTGGCGTGCAGAAACGGCTCCGCGCCGTAAGCCGGATCCTCTTCAACTGTCAGATCGGTCAGCACAAAGCCCGGCCTTGGCAGCACCCGCAACTCCACCGACGAAAGCCGCACCGGCCTGCCCAGCGAAGCGGAAACCAGTTGTGTAATCCGCTTTTTGTAGCGGCTCACGCTCACCAGCGGAGGCACAATCACAATCGCCAGCAAAACCAACACCAGCACCAGGGCCAGCCAAAGCCGCCTGCGCGTACCCTTCCGGCCTTGCTCGTCGTTGGTCATGG
>PLPU01000381.1:3701-6907 GCA_003159975.1 Acidobacteriaceae bacterium | reverse complement strand
AGCCGCTTGATGTCCAGAACCGCGGCGCCCGGGACTGCAAATGCCGAAAGCGCCAGTGCCGTGCTGAGCACGATTGCATACGCGGCGGGTCCTTGCACTCCCAGGCGCCAGCCAACAGCGAGCCAGTTCGATGCGCCATATAAGTGACCGAAGAGGAACGAGAAAATCGCGGTCAGCGCCGACCTTCTGGGAAGGATCGACACGAGCAGAAACGCTGCCGCGAAATAGGCCAGGCAGGCGGCAACGTAAGCCTGCCAGCCATTCCCCAGGAAGAACTGGAACGTATAGTTGGTCGGGTTATGGATGGACAGTCCATCGCCGCGGATCGCAGTTTCAGGATTGCGCCAGAAACTTTCATTCTGGCAGAGAAGCGTGTTGACTGCGCTAAAGAGCATTGCGCCAACCATGACCCAGCGAAGGCGCTTNNGGGGGGCCGCGCAAGAGGCGCCTTGCCGAACCAGCCAGATACAATACTGGGATGGAGTTGAGCACCCATCGGCAACGGCAAATCGCAGGGGTAGCAATCCGTCAGGCAGGCCAACCGGCATGAGGAATGTCCTGCGGCTTCTGCGCTATGGGCTTCCGTACACACTGGAGTGGCTGCCCGGCGTGTTCTTTCTGGCGCTGGTGGGCTTGCTGGATAACTTCCGCAAGCTGCTTTTCAAACCTATCCTGGACCAGGTGCTGGCTCCGAATACGGCTGACGGTCCCATCACGTTAGGCGTCGCCAGTTCGCGCTGGCATTTCGACCTGCGTCTCGTGGTTCCCCATTTCATGCACAACGCCTGGACGGTGGTGGCGTTTGCGCTGGTGGCCTCCACGCTGGTGAAGGGGATCTGCGACTATGCGGGGACCTACCTGGTGAACTACGCCGGTTTCGGACTCATCACCGATATGCGCAATCACCTCTATGAAACGACGCTGCGCCGCTCCTCAAGCTTCTTTCACAAGCACCCGACGGGCACCATCCTGTCAACGCTTGTCAACGATGTCGATCGGGTGCAAAACGCGGTCAGCTCCGTTATAGGCGATTTCCTGCAGCAGTTTTTCACTTTTCTATTTGGATTGGTGCTTGTCATCCGCTATGGGGGACATCTCAGTTGGGCGCTGCTGCTGTTTGTTCCCGTGGTGGTTACTTCGTCGCGCAAGATCGGCAGAGAGGTGCGCACGCGCACCCGTTCGGGACAGGACAAACTGGCGGAGATCCAGAACATCCTGCACGAGACAGTCAGCGGCAACCGCATCGTGAAGGCCTTCAACACGGAGTTGTGGGAGATTCTGCGCTTTAAGAAAGCAGCCGGCCGGCTGCTCAGCGCCAACATGCGCAGCGTACGCATTCAATCGATCAGTTCGCCGTTGATGGATACGATCGGGTATGTCGCGATTGCGCTGCTGCTGCTGGTCGGGCGAAACGAAATCCAGCACCACCGCATGACGGTTGGCGACTTCATCACTTTCAATATTCTGCTTTTCACTCTCTACGACCCGGTGCGGAAATTCGCATCGTTCTACAACAGCTTCCAGCAGGCTTTGGGCGCCTCGGCGTCGATTTTCAAGTTCTTCGACGCCGAGGACGATGTGAAAGAACGGCCGCACGCGGTTGCGTTGAAGGGGTTCACAAAATCCATCGGGTTTGAGAACGTTGGGTTTTCCTACTCGACAGAAGAGGGCGAGCACCAGATTCTGCACAACGTGGACTTGCAAGTGCGGGCCGGTGAAGTGCTTGCGGTGGTGGGTCCCAGCGGAGCAGGCAAGTCGACGCTGGTCAACCTCATTCCTCGCTTCTTCGATGTCACCTCGGGGCGCATTGCGATTGACGGGCACGATGTGCGCGACTGCACGCTCGGTTCGCTGCGACGGCAGGTTGCCCAGGTCACGCAGGAAACGATTCTCTTCAACGACACGGTGCGCAACAACATCGCCTATGGCCAGCCGGATGTGAAGATCGCCGTGGTGGAGCAGGCTGCGCGCAACGCGCTGGCGCACGACTTCATTCTGCGCATGCCGCAGGGCTACGACACGGTGATCGGCGAAAAGGGGTTTCGGCTCTCCGGCGGCGAGCGCCAGCGCGTAGCCATTGCGCGCGCCATTCTGAAGGACGCGCCGGTGCTGATTCTGGATGAGGCTACGTCGGCTCTGGACGCGGAGAGCGAGTCGCTGGTGCAGATTGCGTTGGCCAACCTGATGAAAGGGCGCACGGTGGTGGTGATCGCTCACCGGCTGTCCACCATTCGCCGCGCCAACCGCATCGCCGTGCTTGAGGATGGGCGGATTACGGCTATTGGATCGCACGACGAACTGCTGATCTCGTCACCCACCTATAAGCGTCTCTATCATCTCCAGTTCATGGATATGCCTGAGACTCCCGCCGCCGGAGAACTTGCGCGAGAAGCCGGCGTATATGCACCCGATTTCGAGTCGGCCCTGCCCAATGGCCCGAAGGAGTAATCACCAATGCCGATTTATTCGATGACCGGGTTTGCGCGTGTACAGGTTCGAGTTGAGGACCAGCTCAGTTATACGCTCAGCGTGAAGAGCGTCAATCATCGTTTTCTCGATGCGCAGTTGCGGCTTCCTTCCGGACTGGACGCTCTTGAGATGGACCTGCGCAAGGTGCTCAAGGAGTCGCTGGTGCGCGGCCACGTCGACCTGACACTTTCGATTGATCGGGCCGGGCAGCAGAAGGCCGGCTACAATCGCGAGTTGGTGGCCGGCTATGTCGCGGCATTCAATGCCGCACGCGACGAGTTCGGCCTCAACGGCGAGCCTGAGCTGAATGCGATTCTGCGCCTGCCGGGTGCGCTGCAAAACGAGAACCGAGGCGAAGAGGATATGACCGCGCTTGCGAGAAGTGTGCTTGAGGAGACGCCCGCGCTGTTAGCGCAACTGAATGCGATGCGCGCGCGTGAAGGCGAGGCGCTTGGAGCCATTCTTCACGGCACGCTTGACCGCCTCGCCGACGCCACCGAAGCAATTGCCGTGCTGTGCCCCGAGATCGAACAGCGTTATCAGGAGCGGCTCACGCAGCGGCTGCTGGCAGCAACGGGTCCTGAATTTAACAGGCAGCGACTGCTTGAAGAGGTTGCCGTATTGGTGGAGCGCACCGACATCTCTGAGGAGCTGGCGCGGATGCACACGCACACCGGCCACTTCCGCGAATTGCTGGCCGGGGGCGGAGAACTGGGCAAGAAGCTCGATTTTCTGCT
>PLPU01000381.1:0-3685 GCA_003159975.1 Acidobacteriaceae bacterium | reverse complement strand
TAGGACACATCTGTCAGGGGTGTTGACACCTGACTGAAGGACAATGGCACGTGGCAGGAATTCTTTTTATTATTTCGGCGCCTTCGGGCTCGGGCAAGAGCACGCTGGTGAGCGAGTTGCGCAAGCAGGTGAGCGGCGTCGAGTTCGCCATCTCGTGGACGACGCGGCCCCCGCGCGGCTCTGAAGAAAATGGGCGTGAATACAACTTCACCTCGTCTGAAGAGTTTCAGCGGATGTTGGACACGGGCGTGTTCCTGGAACATGCCGAGGTTTTTGGCAGGTACTACGGAACGGCGCGCAGGTCGCTGGACGAGGCGCGCGCCCAGGGTCACGATCTGCTGCTGGATATCGACGTGCAGGGTGCGGCGCAGGTGCGGGCCAAAATGCCTGAGGCGGTGAGCATCTTCATCATGCCGCCGAACCCGCGAGTGCTGCGCACACGGCTGCGCAATCGGAGCCGCGCCGAGGGCGTGGTGGACGAGGAAGAGGTCTTCCGGCGGCTGTCGGCGGCGCGCAAGGAGATTGAGAATTATCGCGAGTACGGTTATATTCTGGTCAACGACATTCTTGACCGGGCGGTAGCGCAGCTTGAGGCCATCGTGCTTGCCGAGCGATACTATCGCAATGGCGAACCGATCGCCTACCGGTCGCGCCGGGTGTTGGAAGTGGCGGCCGCTTGCCTGCAGCATAATTCGCAGGAGCGGCTCAAGCCTGTGCTGGAGGCGTTTGGCATTAGCAGCTCCTCAGAGCAGCAGCAGTTCAACTTTGGGGATGATCCGGACGAGGACGACTCCAACGAACAAGACAGCGGTTCGCAAGGCGACGATTCAGAAGGCAACGATTCCGAAGGTAACGATTCAGGTGACGGAGGCAAAGATTCCGATGACGACTGAAAAAATCCCCGCAACGATTGAAACCGGATTCGATTCCAACTACCGCAAGGTTCTGGTGGCAGCGCGTCGCGCTCGCCAGATCCAGAGCGGCGCGCACACCCTGGTGCCCAGCCGCTCCAACAAGGCCTGCCGCATTGCGCAGGACGAGATTGAAGCCGGCAAGATTTCGTATGTTAAGACGGAGATTCCGGTGGTGAAGCCGCTGGTGGAAGGGCCGGCTGTCCCGATTCTGCTGAGCTAGCTTTAGAGTCGAGAGGCCGGCGAACTGGTTCCGAAAAGCAACTGCAGGCTTCCGTCGACTTCGCTTAAGGCGGGTTTTCGACTTCCTGCGTTTCACTGCCGTCGCTCAGGATGACAGCTACTTTTTGATTTGGTCGGAATTACAGTCGTCTTCCGGTTGATCGCTGACCTGGCGCTCACTACTCAAAATGCGACAAGGCGCAATCCGCGCCCCGTCGCATTCACTTGATTCACTTCTTCACTGTTTCACTGTGCACCGATCACTCGGCCGAGCGTTAGCGAGGCCGATGTCCGCCGCCGCCGCCGCCGTGGTATCCGGGGAGCGCATGTTCACGGCCGGCTTCATGGCCGGCATCGCCAACGTGGCCCTTCCCGTCGCGCGCCTCGTTGCCGTGGAAGTGGTTGAAGCGCTCTTCGCCTCGTCCAGGCAGCGGTCCGTTGTAGCCGTGGTGGGGGTCAAAGCGGTTGTCGACATGGCCGTAAAAGCCGCCGTGGCCGTGAAACCACGGACCCGCTCCGATGAAGAGGCCGCCATCAAACCAGTCGGGCCCATAGTAGCCGTAGGGGGCGCAGTCATACGGCTCATAGTCGAAGTAGCCGTAGGGGCAATCGGGCGCCACTCCAATGTCGATGGCAACCTGGGCTGAATCGCGAGATACTCCACCGCCGAGCAGGGCGATTCCGAGAACTGAGAGTGCAAGAACCTTAACGTGGGACATAATCCCTCCATGACTGAGTTAGAGAGGCAAACACATCGGCGAGTTGTCTCACGAAGGCGCGAGAGAGAATGCAATTCATCCGGGGTGCGGGATTGCGCGTTCAGGTTCAGGGCTCTCAGCTTCTTGCGCCCGCCGCCGAAACCAAAGGCACAAACGAATTGCCGCACGCGGACTCTTTCGTAATGGGCATTCGATTCATTCGTAATCAAGGCCAAAGTCGCTCTTGATGGGTGAGTTGCGGGTCATGCTAAGCTTGGCTGCAGCATGCCGGAACCTTGGAAACCACTCACCGGCCTTGGCGAGCTTGAGGACGCCGCGAAAGAGCAGAGGCGCAGGCCGCGGGCAGCCGAGGGGGAATACGCCATCAAGTCGGAGGCGCCGCGGTGCGCGCTGTGCGGCAGCCCCATCTTCATTGAGTTCTACCGGGTGAATTCAAAGCTGGCCTGCGCCAAGTGCGGTGTGGCGGCGCGCAGCGGGCGTGCGCTGGCCAGTCCGGATTCATTTATGCACGGCCTGACCTATGGAGTGTTCGCGGCAGGGGTGGCGATGGCTGTCTATGCGCTGTTCACAATCTTCACACACCTCTATCTGGGTTACGTTGCGATAGCCGTGGGATGGTTGATTGGCAGTGCGATCATGAAGGGGTCGAAGGGTGTGGGCGGCCCGCGGTATCAACGGGCTGCGGTGATTCTGACTTACCTCGCCATATCGCTGGCGGCGGTGCCCATTCGCGTGGCGGCTTTCTCGGCTGTCGGGGACATGAATTGGGGCAATGAGTTGCTGCCGCTGGCGCTGTGGGGAATCATCTCGCCGATTCTCTACCTGCAATATCCGATCTTCGGATTTGTCGGTTTTGTGCTGCTGATCGCGGGCATGCGCATTGCGTGGAGAACCACTGCGGCGCGGCGGATGCTGGTTGATGGCCCCCACGCGGTGCTCGTCGCCTGACGGACAGGTCCGTCAGGCGACCGAATGTGCCGGGTCTGGCATTACCACGGCAAGGGCTTGCCGAGGTGGAAATATCCACCCGACGGGCCGTCCGCGGGAAGAGTGGCGAGCGCCGCGCTGGTTTTGCCTCCCTCGCTCAGCTCCATGGGAGCCTGGTCGCCGCCCATATCGGTCTTCACCCAGCCAGGATGCGCCGAGTTGACCTTGATGTTGGTGTCGCGCAGCTCATAGGCAAGGTGAATGGTGTAGGCGTTGAGCGCGGTCTTTGAGGCGTCGTAGGCAAACGACTTGGCGTGATAGATGGGCGAATTGGGGTCGGCCTGCAGGGTGAGCGAACCGAGGATGCTGGACAGGTTGACGATTCGGCCGGCGGGGCTCTTTTTCAGCAGAGGCAGCAGGGCATTGGTCAGCGCGACGGGAGCAAAGAAGTTGGTCTCGAAGACCTTGTGGAGCAGATCGGCCTCCACCAGGGTTGCGGAGTGTTCGGGCCCGGTTCCGGGGAAGACGCCGGCGGCAATTCCCGCGTTGTTGACCAGGATGTCGAGGCGGCCGTAGTTGGAGTCGAAGTATTTGTAGGCGGTTTGGAAGTCGGCAGGCTTGGTGATGTCGAACTGAAGCACATCGGCATCCACGCCGGCGGCGCGCAGCTTTTCGACGGCTTTTTCGCCCTGAGCCAGGTCGCGCGAACCGATGACGACTTTTATGCCGGCATCCTTGAGGTCGAGGGCGGTCTGGAAGCCGAGTCCGCGGTTTCCACCGGTAATGAAAGCAATTTTCTGTGACATGGGGAATTTCTCCTGTGCTGCTTTGGATTCGCGGAGCAGGGAAGAAGGTGCAGGGATTGCTGGAGCGAATCGATCCGCGATCGCCACGCGCGACCGGCAG
>PLPU01000131.1:4429-6760 GCA_003159975.1 Acidobacteriaceae bacterium | reverse complement strand
CTTCTCGGCGAGCGAGAGAAGAATGTCGGGGAATTTCAGGTCGTGAAGGGAATACACCGACTCATTCACCGACAACATGGGGGCTATCCCGTCGCCGTTGACAAACTGGGCCACTTCACTCATTCCGCGATTCACGGCTAGCCAGCCGAGTTCGTCAATGAACCCGGTCTTCTCCATGCGGCCAATAAAGCTGTCAGGGAAGATGAGACCGCGGTCTGGATGCTGCCAGCGGACCAGTGCTTCAAGGCCGATCACTCGGCCGGTCGCGATTTCAATCTGCGGTTGATAATGGAGGACAAACTCATCGCGAACGATGGCGCGCCGAATCTCCTCCTTGCGGAGCATGACCCGGCTATCCTGCCGCGCGGCTTCTACTGCCGCAGACTCCGCGTGCTGGTCGAGCACCTTTTCCAATTCCGATAGCCGGAAGGGCTTCTGCAGATGGCCCGCGATGGTAAGGCCGAGAGCCTGCGCCAATTGTCCGGCTGACTCGATGATGCGCTTGCCCGTGCCGCTCATGAGAACGATGCCCGCCTGGCACTTCTGCTCGGCGAGAAGCCTGAGCAGTTCAATGCCGTCCATTTTCGGCATGACCAGATCGAGCAGGATGAGAGTGGTATCGGGCGTGAGCATTTTGAGGAATGTCGCGGCATCCGTCGCGGCCAGGCAATCAAATCCCATAGCCTGCGCCGCCGCACAAACGATTTCGCACACGTCGATTTCGTCGTCGATGACCAGGATTTTTTTGATTGCTTTCATCGTTTCTCCGCTTGGAGCTGCCGAACATACCGGTTGACTCCGGCAGTAAGGGGAGAGGGTCTAATCCCCTGGCGTGGCATAGTCGCTGTCCATCACGTTGTGAATCATGGAGGTGAATTCGTTGCGTTGATAAGGTTTGTGCAGGAGGGGGCCGTCCACCAGCGACATGCTTCGCTCGGCCAGCGCCTCTGCCGGAAATCCGGAGGAATAGATGATTCTCAGATCGGGGCGCAAGACGCGCGCTTTCCGCACCAGTTCCACGCCGTTCATTCCGCCCGGCATGACGATATCGGTGACCAGCAGATCGATCTCGTGGTGATGCTTCAGGATTTCAATGGCGCTGGCGCCGTCACTGGCCTGAAAGGAAATGAATCCCATCTCTTCGAGATAGGCGGTGGCGATTTCCAGCAGATCCTCCTCGTCGTCCACCACCAGTACCGTACAGCCCAACTCAGTGTTGAGCGGCTTCGGCGCATCCAGCGGAGCGGGGTGCAGATGATTTCCGGCCAGGGGCAGATAGAACGACACAGTGGTCCCATGATCCAGTTCGCTGTAGACGCGGACGGTGCCGCCGGACTGCTTGACGAAGCCGTAGACCATGGCCAGGCCGAGGCCTGTGCCCTTGTCGCGCGACTTGGTGGTGAAGAACGGCTCGAAGGCTCGCTCGAGTGTTTCCCGCGACATGCCTTTGCCGGTGTCGGTTACCGCGATGCAGACGTAGCGGCCCGGCTTCAAATCTCCTGCTCGCACAGCGGGATGAGAGTCCTCGAGGTATTGCTCATGGGAGGCGATGATGATGGATCCGCCATTCGGCATGGCATCGCGCGCATTCACCACCAGGTTGAGCAGCGCGCTCTCAAGCCCGGCCGGGTCAACAAAAAGCGGGGGCACCGAATCATCGATGCGCGTCGTGATCTTGATATCCGCGCCCAGGCCGTGGGCGGCCAGCTCGATCATGTTCTGGATCGAATCGCCGAGCAGCACCACAGACGGCTTCAACTCTTCATTGCTCGAAAACACGAGCAGGCGCCGGGTAATATCCGCTCCGCGAGTCGCTGCTTTTTGCGCGGTGCGCACGCGCTTGATGGCCGCCGGATTATCGGCAACGAGCCGGTCGAGCAAGTCAAGATTACCAATGATGACGCCGAGCAGATTGTTGAAGTCATGCGCAATACCGCCGGTCAGTTGGCCGATGGCCTCCATCTTCTGACTCTGGTGCAACTGGCGTTCGAGCAACTTCCGTTCGCTGATGTCGCGAATGGCCGCAGTGACCAGGATGCCTTCAGGGCTTTCGAGCGGGCTGAGCATGATTTCGAGCGGAAACACGGTGCCATCCTTGCGCCGCCCATGCAACTCGATGCCGGTGCCGATCTGTTGCGCGAGCGCCTCGGCGGTGGTGCGCAGCGCATCGGCGATCAGCCGTTCGGCGAACCCCTCGGGAATGATGCTCTTCACCTTCTGGCCGAGCAACTCATCGCGGCGGTATCCGAACTGCTTCTCCGCGCGGGCGTTGAGCAGCACGATCTCTCCGTCCTTGTTTACGACCACCATGCCGTCGGGAGCTGCTTCCAT
>PLPU01000131.1:0-4341 GCA_003159975.1 Acidobacteriaceae bacterium | reverse complement strand
CCGGTGGGAATGATGTTGGTTACTTTCTGACCCAAAAGCTCATCGCGGCGATAGCCGAACTGGCTTTCCGCGCGCGCATTCAAGAGGACAATCTCACCAGCTTGATTCACCACCACCATGCCATCGGGGGCTGCTTCCATGAGGCCGCGGTATCTGCCCTCCATCTGCGCCAGGTGCTTTTCAGCATCTTTGCGCACGGTGATGTCGCGGATTGCCGCGGTGACCAGGATACCCTCGGCGCTTTCGAGCGGGCTGAGCATGATCTCGATGGGAAACTCGCTTCCGTCTTTGCGTTTTCCGTTCAGCTCAATGCCGGTGCCGATTTGCTGCGCCAGGGCTTCGGCGGCGGTGCGGGTTCCATCGGCGATCAACCGTTCGGCAAAGCCGGTGGGAATGATGTTGGTCACTTTCTGGCCGAGGAGTTCGTCACGGCGGTAGCCAAACTGCTTTTCGGCCTGAGCGTTGAGCAGAACAATTTCGCCATTCTGGTTCACCACCACCATGCCGTCGGGAGCGGCTTCAAGCAGTCCGCGGTACCGCACTTCCGACTCTTTGTGCTCGCTCAGGTCGCGGCAGATATCAGAGAAGCCGCGCAGATTGCCGGCCGCATCGCGCAAGGCGATGAAGGTGACGCTGGCCAGGAACTGGGTTTGATCCTTGCGCACGCGCATGCCGAATTCCTCGTGGCGGCCGTTGGTGGCAGCCAGACGAAGCACTTCTTCCGGCCTGCCCCGGCGGACGTCTTCGGGCATAAAGAAGCGCGAGAAGTTCTGGCCGATTATCTCCTCCGCGGTGTATCCCTTGATATGCGCGGCACTGGCGCTCCAACTGACCACGGTGCCGCGCGGATCGAGCATGAAGATGGCATAGTCCTGCACTCCGTCGAGGAGCATGCGGTATTTTTCTTCGCTTTGCTGCAGGGCTTCCTCGGCGGTGGCGCGCCGGATGCTGTCGCGCACCGCGGACCAGGCGGCGAGGCCGGCGACCAGGATTCCGAGAAGGGTTCCGACGATCAGAACCATCCGGGTCTGGTCCCGGTCGCGATCGGCTTCCGTCATGCGAATTGCAAGCAGGCGCAGTTCTTCATCCTGCATTCTGACAATGACCGCTTGAAACTCATCATTGACCTCGTCGTCGGGTCCGAGGCCGATGGCGGTAACCGCCGCGTCGATGCCTTCGTTGCGGCGCAGGCCGATAATCATGTCCGCATGCTGGATCCGTTCGGTGGCCAGGGTTTCAACGGTGGGGAAATGAACTTGCTGCACAGGGTTGTCCGCGGTGAGGGTGCGGATGGTCGCCTGATCCTGTTCGGCCTTCAACACATTTGATCGATAGGCGATGAGGTCGGACTCTTTGCCGGAGAGTACGAATCCGCGGCTGGCGGATTCGACGTTCTCCATGGCAAGCGCCAGATCCTGTATGGTCTCGATCACTGCATGGGTGTGCCGCACCCAACGGCTGCTCTGTTCCGCGATGACCATCCAGCGATAGGACATCGACCCCATGATCAACAGGGTCAACATGGCAAAGCCAAATGCGAGCCGCACCTTCCGGTTCAAGAAAGACTTCATCTTCGTTACCCCTGATTCTTGCCCCGGAGGAATGCTTCAGCACCGGTCTCTGCTTTGCGAAGCGACACGAACGCAAGGCGTTCGCGCTGCGTTTCCTAAGAGGCAACACAACTGTTCATCAGGTTATAAAGACACCACATGCAGGGCAGGCGAGTCTGCATCGTTTTGCTCAGGTTTGGTCCCCTGGATTGGAACAGAACAGCGCGATTCTTGCCCGCTCGAGGTCCGGGGTCAAAAGGGGGCCGAACAGCGATGAAGCGCGGCGAAGAATGCGTGTTTTTGGCGGCTTCCTTTCGGGGTACACCTATTGGTTCCGGTGTAGACCCGATACTGGAATGGGAAAATCAATTCCGGAGGGGTTGTCAGGCAGGTACCCATTGGCTTGACTGTGCCGATTGGCAGGCCTAGACTCACTGGGGTTTGGGCTTATGCGGTTCGATCCGCATGCCCAACCTTGCCGCCGGGCAAGAGCCCGGATGTGGAGCGGATGGGGATTGCCCAGCCTGAATGGAGCAAACCTATCTGAATCTATAGCTTGCAACTGTGCTTGTTCCCCTGAGCGTAGGGCGGGGCGGCAGACAATCGGAAATTGGAGAGGTGTATGGCAACAATTACTTTGGACCAGGAGATCAATCCCTGGGAGGCGCAAAACGCGCGTTTTGAATTTGCGGCACGCAAACTGAATCTGGACGAGGGTCTGTGGAAGGTGCTGAGCACTCCATCCCGCGAGATCATCGTGCATTTTCCCGTAACTCTGGATAGCGGCAAGATCGAGATGTTCACCGGCTTCCGGGTGCAACACTCGATTGCCCGCGGCCCCGGCAAGGGCGGCATACGCTACTCGCCGGACGTAACGCTGGATGAAGTGAGGGCGCTGGCCAGTTGGATGACCTGGAAGTGCGCGGTGGTCAATATTCCGTTTGGCGGGGCCAAAGGCGGAGTGATCTGCGACCCCAAGAAGATGAGCCAGGGCGAGTTGGAGCGGATGACACGCCGCTACACGTCGGAGATTATCGATTTCATCGGGCCGGAGAAGGATGTTCCAGCGCCGGACGTGAACACCAACGAGCAGACCATGGCCTGGATCATGGATACGTATTCGATGCACGTGGGGCACACGGTGACCAGCGTAGTNNGGGGTGCTGGTGGTGTGCGACGAGAGCCTGCGCTATCTGAAAATGCCGATCGAGGGCTGCCGGGTGGTGATTCAGGGCTTCGGCAACGTGGGCTCGAACGCCGCGCGGCTGATGATGGAGCACGGCTACAAGATTGTGGGCATCGCCGAGCAGGATGGCGGCCTCTCAAATCCCAACGGCATCGACATTCACCAGTTGATCGAGTACAAGTACCGCAACGGCACGACGCTCGGATTCCGCGGCGCAGAGGCGATGCCGAGCGAAGAGCTGATGACCAGTGAGTGCGAGATCCTGATTCCGGCGGCCACCGAGAATGTGATTACCAGCCGCAACGCCGACAGGATCAAAGCGCGCATCGTGGTGGAGGGAGCAAACGGTCCAACTACCGCGGTTGCCGACGAGATCCTGGCCGACAAGCGCATCTTCATTGTGCCGGATATTCTGGCCAACGCAGGGGGCGTGACTGCCAGTTACTTCGAGTGGGTGCAGGACAGGCAGGGTTACTTCTGGAAGGAAGCCATCGTCAACGAGCAACTGGAGACGATTTTGCGCGACAGCTTCGACGATGTGGTGCGCTATGCCGAGGCCCACAACGTGAACAACCGCATCGCGGCGTACATGCTGGCCATCGATCGTGTGGCTTTCACTATCAAGCAGAGAGGTATCTACGCATAGCTTCGCGGCGACGAGAAGATAGCATTCACTTAGAAAGCGGGATGGGCGCCGAGCCTGTCCCGTTTTTTATTTTTACTCAAAGCATAACCAAGTCGGAGCTTTATCCCTCTAAGCGTTGCGCGCGGAAACCAGGGGGAAACGAAGATGAGCATTGTAAGTCGTAGCTACGTGCGACGTGTCGCCACGTTACTCGTCTGCGCTCTGCTGGTGCAGCCCGCCGCATTTGCAGCGCCACGGGGACTCACTGCGGAGAAAGTCCATGCGCGCATTCTGAAGCGCGGCCTGGGCAATTGGGTCGGCGTTGAAGTCAGCAGCGGCGCGGCCTTCGTGGGCAGGATCGTGAACATCGACGATGAGTCGTTTGGTTTGCAATTGCACAACGATCCGCAGATTACGCAGGTGCCCTACAGCGATGTGATCGATCTGCACACGGGTGTTTCAACGGGGGGATTCTGGGCTATTCTCGGAGTCGGTGTGGGCGGCATGGTTGCGATGGGCCTGGTCGCGCATCATGAGATGTCGCAGATGCCTAAACTGCCAACGCTGCCAAACCAGCCAGCCATACGGTGAGTTATGCTCGGAGTTACACGATTGCCGCTCGCATGGCAAAGCAGCCTGGTTCTTCGACATCACAACAGCAGCGGTGCGGGGTAACACCATGTTTAGGCGCAATGTTCTTCTTTTCATCATTGTTCTGGGTATGATGGCGGGAATCTCTGGGTGCGGAGCGAGCATTCCACCGCCGATCACGCAGGAACCCACTCCAATCTCAGTTATTTTTGTTAGCACACCGCCTGCATCGCTGGCCGTGAACGCCTCCGCCACGATTTATGCGGCAACGACATTCTCATCCGTGAGTGCTTCGAACAACACCGCGGTTACCTATACGATCAGCTGCGCGAGCGCGAATGCCTGCGGCACAATCGGCCCCAGCGACGAAGTTGGCGCGATCGTCTACA
>PLPU01000294.1:15253-16521 GCA_003159975.1 Acidobacteriaceae bacterium | reverse complement strand
CGGAAGCTGATGGGCATCTGCTCCATGGCCATCGCGCGGGCGGCGGACCAGAGCGAGTCGGCGCTGGAAGTGCTGGGGGTGGCCGAAGCGGAGCTGATGAAGGTCACCGAGAAGGGGCTGACCGGCGGCTTCCAGTCTCTCGACCAGATCGTCCAGCACTCTTTTGGCACCATCGACAATTTGTATAAGCAGAGCCGTGAAGTCACCGGCCTGGCTACGGGATTCAGGCAGTTGGACATTATGACCAGCGGGCTGCAGAAGGGCGAGCTGATCATCATTGCAGCGCGCCCCTCGATGGGCAAGACCGCGCTGGCGATCAACATAGCGGAGAATGCGGCGGTTACCAGCAAGGCGACGGTGGCCGTCTTCAGCCTGGAAATGAGCAAGGAGTCGCTGCTGCGCCGCATGCTGGCCTCGCAGGCGTGGGTGGACCAGCGCAAGCTTCAAACCGGCTTTCTGCTCAAGGAGGACCAGGTCAAGCTGCAGCGCGCGCTGGAGCAACTGGTCGAGTCGCGGCTGTTCATCGACGACACGGCGGGTATTTCGCTGGCGGAGATGCGCGCCAAGTCGCGCCGTCTGAAGCAGACGGCCGGCGGCCTCGATTTGATCGTGGTGGACTACCTGCAACTGATGTCGGCTACGCTGTCGGGCGGGAAGAAGGGCTTCGAGAACCGGACACAGGAGGTGTCTGCCATTTCGCGCGGGCTGAAGGCTTTGTCGAAGGAGTTGGAGGTACCGGTGGTGGCGCTGTCGCAGCTCTCCCGCGCCAGCGAGCGCCGGGGCGANNGCCAAGCAGCGCAACGGGCCGACCGGGACGGTGCATTTGAACTTTGTGTCGCGGTTTACGCGGTTCGACGATCCGGATACGACGCACGCGGCGTAGGGAGGCAGCCCAATACAACGAAACGCCGGTGTCTGGAACAACGTTTCGCGGCTGTCGGGTCGGTCTTCAGTACACTGCTGAACTGGCACCAGATACATGCGGACTTCGGCATCTTCGTGGTGATGATCGACTCGTAGTCTCCGGATTGGCGGGCATCCAACCGGGACTCCCTAAACCAGGCATCGTTGGGGCTGTCAATAGCGCTTAAGTGATTGCGATGCATCGTTAAGCCGCTTGACAATTGTTCTGGAAGTCTCCCATACTTTCAATGGCCTCAGCGCCAGAAGGATCGTGCATTTTCTATGGGCTCTTTCAAATCAGGACCGCTGTCTTCACTACTGCTGATCGGGCTATTGGCCTGGATTGCAGTTGTGTTGATTGCGCC
>PLPU01000294.1:14050-15216 GCA_003159975.1 Acidobacteriaceae bacterium | reverse complement strand
TTCTCCGCTGTTAGAGATCGTCGCCTTTTCGCAAGCAGGAGGCGAAGGACCGCTTGAATCATGTATCGCGATTCACTTGCGCCAACCTCCACCTGCAACGGCTTGAAGGAGATCTCCCGATTCGTTGCGACTGTCTTCATCGTCCCAATGGCTAGTCCTCGACCCCTTTGGGACTGGTCATTGAGAAGGTAATGCGCGGCGAATCGGAGCCCGGTTGACTGTCAAAACAAATTGACCAAACGGCTGATCGGGTTTGTCCGTTTTCGGTCAGAATTTGTGGCAGAATGCCGAGCGCAGATCTCCAGAAGATCATCGCGAAACAACAACTCTAATGAGGAGCCGGAAACATGAATACACTGCTGCTTCGCACCTATCTGTTCATGCAACAGGTGCTTGAACAGGAAAACGGCCAGGATCTGGTCGAGTATGCGCTTGTCGTCGCACTGATCGCGTTTGGGGCCGTTTCGGGTATGCATGCGCTCGCGAAGGGCCTTGACACCGCGTTCAACACAATCAGCACCACGCTTTCAACTTCGGTCTAGTGTCCTGGGCAGTGCGGTGCGGTTGCCTCGCATGGTTCAGGCGCTGGGGATGCTCTGCCCGACGGACGCCAGTGGCTTCTATTCAACAAGCGCGGGATAACGGGAGAACGCCAGGGTTCACCGCAATTGGCATTTTCTTGTTCTTTGGCGCCTCCATGGCGAGCCTCGCCGCAATTACACTTCTTTGGCGAGGCACCGCTCTGGAGCGTCTGTGGGAGCTTAACCCGGCGGCGTACAAGCAACTTGCACCACTTGGCATTTCGGTCGGGATCCCATTCCTGCTGCTCTCCGTGGCGCTCACTGTGGCAGGAATCGGGTGGTTTAGCCGCCGTCTTTGGGGATGGCGACTCGCAGTCATCATCATCGGCATACAGGTCCTGGCGGATATTGTGAACTGCTTGAGAGGTGACTTGCTCCGAGGTGGGGTCGGCGCGATCATTGCCGGTGCACTGCTGCTGTTTCTGTTTCAGCCAAGGACCAGAGCCACGTTTGTTTAGGTGCTTTTTCGGAGTCCGATCCTCGGATTCGCGCAACCGAGAGGAACTTGGAACCGAATCAATCGCCCATGCACTGAACAAGCATTGAAGGTAGAGAAACGGTCAAGTTCCCCTGTCCCGCCCGAAT
>PLPU01000294.1:11698-13977 GCA_003159975.1 Acidobacteriaceae bacterium | reverse complement strand
GATTCGCCTTGTTGGGCCGGTAGGGCATCAGCGAGGAGTAATGACGATCGATCAACGCGATCCCGTCCGGCAGCACCAGGGGATCCATCGGCAGGGCGTCCGCTGCCGTGACGCGTACCGCGACAAACCGCTGCCACGCGCGACGGGGACTGGAACAGCGCGCGCGGAACGACTCGAGGACGGTGGCCGGCACGGGAAGGATGGACTGCACAGCGGACGGGCGGATGAACGATTCAAAGAGCGCCACGGTGTGAGAGACGATGGGGACGGAGAGGGCGTCTTTGCCTGCCGACGGAGTTTCAGCGTTATAGCGCGCGGGCAAAAGGTCGTCAGCGGCCAAACGCTGGGCGGCGAGGACCCGGTCCATTGCATCGAGAGAAAGCTGACGCCGGCTGTGGAGGAAGTTGGAGAGATGGGACTGGCCAAGGCCTGTCTGGCGCGCCAGGAGCGACACGCTCACCGATCCCCGTTCGATCCTGCGCAGCAGTTCCTGGCGCAGACGCTCATGCATCTGTCGAAAATTCATCTGTGGAAAATCCGCCACCAGCAACGGGTACCCCTGCGTTCCCATTTCTTCTGGCAATGCGATCCGGGCTGATTGGCCTTCATTCTCAACGCTCGCTTGCGGATTGGGAAGCGCAGCAGCGGAAAACAGCCGGGACAGATTGACGCAAGAGAACAGTATGACTAGATTGGGGCTACTTCATCTCGTACTGGCTTGTGGGAATCTTTTCAGAAAGCTTCATTGCCTGAGGGCTGAGCAGGGCGGAAAACCGTCCTTTTCAGCGGCCAATGAACAATGACCGTCGGACTGCGGTTCAGTCCGGTTATCCCAAGCCTGCTCGAAGGCGCCCAGCAGAGGCGTTCGGGACAGGACAGTCGAGATTATTCCAGGATCTGCGCGCTATGGACATGACAAGAAACGAGAGAGCACAGGTGGCAATCCCTCATCAGGGCACAAGAAACCTGAGTTGCCGTGCCCGGCTTTCTTCACCCCGCGGAACAACAACGAAGAACAGAGTCCGTCGGGAGAAAATGCGTACACGGAGATGCAGTCATGGAGTTGCGCGTGCAAATAAAAGTTTGCGAGGGGTGCGGCTGTCTTTGGTACCGCCCCCAGACTCAAGGGGGTGTCTACTGTCTCGGTTGTGAGACAAAACTGAAGGAATTTCCATCGCCGGAGACCCGGAAGCGTGCTGGGCGGCCTGTCCGCAAGCGGCTGGTCAGTATTTGGGCGGTGGCAGAGACAACGGGAGGTGCGCAATGAGCGCAGCACTCCAGTTGCCGTTGATTTGGGGAGCAGCCAGTTTAAGCACAGCCTGGCCGGACTTGGGAAGGAAGGAACAACCACGACCAGTAGCGAAGCTGGACAAAAGGACGGTGGAGAAGGCGGCGGCAAGGGAACCCGATGTCAGCCTGGCCTTCTACCGGAAGCACACGGAAAAAATGTTGCGGCGTTATCTATATGCTTCGATGCAGGTCGGGAGGTCACCTTCCATTCTGGGAGATCCCGTTGCGCGGGGTTGGGTATCAAGCCGGCCAGTCAAGACGTTTGAGGACGCGGTGATCTTCGTTCTCGACGTGGAATCGTGCCTGGACAAGCTGGGGTCGCTGGACCGGCAGTTGCTGAGCCGGATTGTGCTGCAGGAGTATACCCAGGCAGAGACAGCTTCGCTGTTGGGAATGAGCGTGCGAGCCATCTGCTACAAATTCCCGCAGTCGCTGGACAAGTTGACGGAGCTGCTGCTGGAATCCGGGTTGCTGGTTTTACCGCATTAATACAAATTGCTTAAGCAGGCATCCGGCAAGAGGGAGCGCGCAAAAGCGCTCTTGCCGGATGTTTTGCATTGGAAACCGCATGGGATGAAACCGGCGGCGATCGTGGACAGCGCTCTCCATGAATCTTTCTCCTCGAAAGGAACTCGAGGTTCAAGGCCGGCATTCTGATATGTTGGACAGGTTGATGTCCCTCTGCGCCTGAGCGTTCTCGAAGTCCAGCCAATCGCGTTAAATCGCATACCCCGGGGGAACCGATCTCATGAATCAGATGCCTCGTCATGCCGCCTATCTTCTGCTGCTGGTTTCGGCTGCTGTGGCCGCGCAGCAGACTGCACCGCCGGCTGCTTCGCAGCCTACCACCGCTGCGGAAGCGCCCAATCGCGACACCAGCTTCATCGACGCCGACGGCACGGCGCACGTAACGCGGGTTGTGCCTGTGCCTGCCGACCTCAGCATCCAGTCACGGCATTTTTTGAGCAGCGCCATGCCGGACGAAGGAC
>PLPU01000294.1:3145-11654 GCA_003159975.1 Acidobacteriaceae bacterium | reverse complement strand
CTGAACCTGCATGGGGGCGGCTTTAACTCGGATTCGGGGTCCTATACCGAGTCGATTCCGATTGCCAGCTACACGAAGATAAAGGTCGTGGCCGTGCTTTACCGGCTGGCGCCCGAGTTTCCGTTTCCGGCTGCCGTGGACGATTCAGTGGCCGTCTACAAGGAGCTGCTGAAGACTTACAAGCCGGACCACATTGTTATCTATGGGACTTCGGCCGGAGCCATTCTGACCGGCGAAGTGGCCGTGAAGCTGAAGCAACTGGGACTGCCGCTGCCGGCTGCGCTGGGAATCTTCAGCGGCATGGGCGACTTTGCGCGCGACGGCGATTCGCAGGCGATGTACGCGCTGCGCGGGCTGTCGGGGCATCTCGATGCGCCGCGACCGGGGCCGCATAACTCAGAGTATGCGGGCGGAACCGATCTCAAAGACCCGGTACTCTCGCCCATCTACGCCGACCTGCACGGGCTGCCGCCCACGCTGTTTATCACCAGCGGACGCGACCTGCTGCTGAGCGGGACGGCGAATCTGCACCGGGCCTATCTGCATGCGGACGTGGATGCGCGGCTGGTGGTCTTCGACGCGCTGCCGCACGCCTTCTGGTATAGCCCGCTGTTGCCGGAAGGGATCGAGGCCAATCACATCATGGCGGACTTTTTCCTGAAGGAGCTGGGGAAGTAAAGAAGCTCCGGTTGCAGCCCTCAACGGCGTGCCTTGGAGCGCTGCGCATTCAGCATGTTATTGTTCCAGAGGGTTCCCGTGGCCTTATCAAGCAGGGCAAAAAGCCGCCAACGCCCTTCGAAAATGCTGGCGCCAATGCTCGGCATTAAACTCGGTCCGGGAATCTGCTGATAAGCGAAATACGCCTTGAAGCTGAAATCGAATGCAGTGATTCGAAGAGTCCCTTTGTTCAGACGAAGCGCTGGGTCCGTGACGCCGACATCGATCACCATGCCGTAGGCGGCATCCAGATTGGCTGCGGTGAAAACGTGTCCGCAATGGATTCGGGCCGTGTTTCCAGGCATTGCAAAATCAAACGGAAGGGATGGATAGACGGTGGGGCTGAAACCGATTCCGACGCCGACGAAGGCAAATGCGCATTTGACCTGAGCAGTGCGGCTTTCGAAGATGAATACCCAGAGCGAGCCGGTCAATAAGCTGACGCTCCGATCGGCGTTTATCAACACTCCCGCAGACCAATCAGTTGCAGGTCGATCCCATGGCGCAACCTGGCCCTTTGGTGAGAGCATCATCGGCTTTCTCCTTGCGGCGATGGCAAGTCCGAATGCTCAACGGAGGACAGGCAGTGTCGCATCATCATTGTTCTCGCGTTTCTCTGGCGTCCGGTGCAGCCGAGCGCTCTTTCGTTCCCCGGAATTCTACTCCACCCTGGTCCTTTTTCCATCATTGAATTTATCTGTGCGATCCGCAGCTGAATTGCCGCGGGATCACCTCCTTGAGCCGCCATAACGAACGAATCAGGGTGTCAACCAGTTGGGGATGGGAAGCAACGGTTCACGGCGGATAGCGGCTTTTATGCGGGCATGCGCCTCAAGAAAGCAATCGCAATGGAGCGGCCAGACGTTATTGAACGCGGCGTGAGAGAGGGTAGTCAGTCCTCATCCGGCAGCGGCGTCACCGGAATGTGGAGAGCGGAGTTGATGCGCGGGAAGAACTCGAAGGCCGCGGCCACCGCGGTGAGTTCGATGATCTCCTGGGTGTTGAAATGCAGGCTGACGGCTGCGAAGGCCGCGTCGTCGATGGCGTGGCCGGAGGCGTGGAGCAGATCGGCGTAGCGGAAGCCGGCCTTTTCCTTTTCGGTGAAGGGCCCGGACTCGAATGTGTCCGCGGCGGTCTCGCCGACGCTGGCTACCTGCTCCGGCGTGGCGCCGCGCTGGCCGGCCAGATAGCGGTGCGCGCCGATGCAGTAGTCGCACTGGTTCAGCGAGGCCACGCGGGTGGCGATCAACTCCTTGTACCAGCCGACCAGCGCGCCCTCGGCCATCAGCGGCTTGAGCAATGCGGCAGCGCCCAGGGCCAGCGCCGGCACGTTCGCGAGCGCCTTGAACATGTTGGGCACGCATCCGCGCTCGGCTTCGAGTTTTTCGTAAAGCGGGGCGAGCTCGGCGGGAATCTGCTCGCGCTCCAGCAGCGGAACGCGGCATTCGGCATCAATTGAGGTCGTCATACTTTCTCCTGTTTAGTCCCCGATAGTTTAAATGCGGAGTCGATGCGCGGTTGTTCCGATTCTGAACCAGCGCTGAAAACGGGAAAACTGCGCGCCGCGACTCTTGATTTCTGAAGGATTTCGGTTGAGTTCCTGACCGCCCGGTTCTAGGTTCCAAAGTGTGTGAATCGTCGGAGACACCATCCTGGAGATAGGGCAAGACTGTGATCGCCACTGCGACTGAAGTTCCGGCAATCGAGAGAAACCGCGGAAGGAATTTGACCGGGCGGTTGGCGGAGGTGGCTGCCGGCTATCAGCGGATGCTGGAGCAGAATCCGTGTGAGCCGGAGGCGTTGGTGGGCATCAGCCTGGTGGCGCTTGCCAGTCGACAGCCCGATGCGGCCATCAAAATGGCCTCGGCAGCCGTGGATGCAGCTCCGCGGATGGGCACGGCCTGGGTTGCGCTGGGACAGGCCTTGAAGGCCGCCGATCGTTGCGAAGAAGCGGAAAACGCCTACGGCCAAGCCATCAGCCTGGACGGCGTGAACGCGCTGGCTCGGATGGGCCTGGGTGAGCTGAAGACAGCGACCGGGCGCGCTGAGGAAGCTGTTCGCGAGTTTGAATTGGCGCTCAAACGGCAACCGGCGCTGGTGGGCGCGCATCTGGGACTGGGCAATGCGCTGGCCGCGATGGGGCGCGATGAGGAAGCGCTTGAGCGATATAAGCAGGCACTTCGGCTGCGTCCAAGGCTGCCGGAGGGCGAGTTTGCCGCGGGCTTTGTGCTGGCAAGGATGGGCAGAACCAAAGAGGCAGAAATCCGATACCGGCGAGCGCTGGTAGCGCGGCCGGACTTTGCCGCCGCGTGGATGAACCTGGGCAGCCTGTTGCGTGAGCAGGGCCGGGATCCGGCGGCGGAAGCAGCGCTGCAGCGGGCTGTGGAACTGCGTCCGGACCTGGTTGCCGGATGGGTCAACCTGGCCATTCTGGAGCGGGAAAGGCGCCACCCGGCCAAAGTGGAAACGTATCTGCGCAAGGCCTTCGCGCTCAATCCAGCCCAGGTGGAAACGCACATAGCCTGGTGCCAGTTCCGCGCGGCTGAAAAGGACCTGGCGGGGGCTTGGGGCTGGCTCCGTTGGGCTCTCGCGCGCGATCCCACACACGCGGAGGCTGCGAATATGCAGGGAATCCTGCTCCATACGGAAGGGCGATTCGATGAGGCTGTGGAAGGCTTTGAGAGGGCCGAGGCACTGGGCAGCGGGCCCGCCGCTTCGAATCGGGGAAACTCGCTGCTGGATCTGGGCCGGATGAACCAGGCTCTGCGCGCCCATGAGACCGCGGTCGAGCGCGACCCATCGCACCCCGGCGCTCGATACAACCTCGCACTCACGCAACTGCGGCTGGGCGACTGGGAGCACGGCTGGCCGAACTACGAGGCGCGCTGGCGTTTTCGCGAGGTCCATCGCAGGCCGCGAAGCTTTCCTGAGCCGCGATGGCAGGGAGAACCCCTCGATGGCCGGAGGGTCCTTCTTCACGCCGAGCAGGGACTTGGCGACACCATTCAGTTCTGCCGTTACGCAACGCTGGTGGCGGCGCGCGGCGGCGTGCCTGTCTTGCAGCTTCAGCCTGCGGCCGAGCCGCTGATGCGCTCGCTTGCGGTGGTGCGCGCAGGGCACGCGCACACTGCGCTCCTGGGCGCCGAGCCACCGGAGTTCGATCTGGAGTGCCCGCTGCTGAGCTTGCCTGCTGTCTTTCAGACGACTGTGGAGACGGCGCCGTGGCCGGGAGCGTATCTTGGGGCCGATCCGGAACTGGTTTTTCAGAAGCGGCTACAGTTTCCAGACATTCGCCCCATTTCGTTTTGCGACGGCCATTACGCCAAGCGCTCCCTGCGCGTGGGCCTGGCCTGGGCTGGCAATCCACGCTACAAGGCGGATAGCAAGCGGTCCATGCCTTTGGCCACCCTGCTGCCGCTGTTGCGCGCTCCGGGCATCACGTGGATTTCACTGCAGAAAGGGCCGGGAGCAGACCAGTTGGCGGCCCTTCCCGGCAATGTCTTTGTCTGGGACGGGTCGAGCGCCGACAAAGACCTGGCAGAAACGGCGGCGCTCGCGGCCACGCTGGACCTGGTCATTACTACGGACACCTGCATCGCGCACCTGGCCGGGGCCATGGGCAAGCCGGTGTGGATTCTGCTGCCTTATCTTAGCGACTGGCGTTGGATGCAGCAGATCGAGACCACCCCGTGGTATCCAACGGCTCGCCTCTTCCGCCAGAGCTCGCCGGGCGATTGGGACGCGGTCGTGAATCGTGTAAGCGGTGAGCTGGCCGCGTTTCAGCACCCTTTCCCGATGCCGTGCCACCGGCCCGCGGGCGAGTGGATTCCAATGCGGATCAACCTGCGGAAAGCAAGCTGATCGGCCACAGTNNTGCGGCTGGTCGACCCTGGCTCAGCAAAAGGCTCCGTATCTCGACCCGAGCTTGCCCGCGGAGCAGCGCGCCGCCGACCTGGTGCATCGTATGACGCTTGAAGAAAAGGCCAGCCAACTCATCAACCAGGCCCGCGCCGTCCCGAGATTGAACATCCCTGCCTACGATTGGTGGAGCGAGGCGCTGCATGGTGTGGTAGCCAGCGGGACAACGGAGTTCCCCGAGCCCATAGGCCTCGGCGCCACCTTCGATCCGGAGGCGATTCATAAGATGGCGGTCGTGATCAGCACCGAGGGCCGCATCAAGCACGTGCAGGCAGTGAAGGCCAACGGCGGCTACAGCGGCTTCTTCCAGGGCCTCGACTTCTGGGCGCCGAACATCAATATCTTTCGCGATCCCCGCTGGGGCCGCGGCCAGGAGACCTACGGCGAAGACCCGTTCCTCACCGCGCGCATGGGCGTTGCGTTCGTCACCGGCATGCAGGGCGACGATCCGAAATACTATCGCACCATCTCCACGCCCAAGCACTACGCGGTGCACAGCGGCCCTGAGCCTACGCGTCACGTGGATGACGTAACTGTGAGCAAGCACGACGAACTCGACACGTACCTGCCTGCCTTCCGCGCGGCGGTGACGGAGGGGCAAGCCGGTTCCGTGATGTGCGCATACAACAGCATCAATGGCGAACCGGGCTGTGCCAACGAGTTTCTGCTGCAGGATCAACTGCGCGGCAAGTGGAACTTCAAAGGCTACGTGGTCTCCGACTGCGGCGCGGTCATTGACATCTACCGCAACCATCACTACGAGCCGACGCAGCCGCAGGCATCCGCGATCAGCCTGGAACGCGGAATGGACAACGAGTGTGTCGACGGCGGCTTCAGGGTGAAGGACGATCACGACTATAAACCGTATATCGATGCCGTCAAGCAAGGTTTCCTGAAAGAGAGCGAGATCGACACCGCGCTCATCCGCTTGTTTACCGCACGCATGAAGCTGGGTATGTTTGACCCGCCGGAAATGGACCCGTACACCAAAATCGATGAAAGGCTGCTGGACAGCACGGAGCATCGCGCAATGGCGGGCAGGATTGCCGACGAATCNNTACACCGGCACGCCAACGCATACCGTCTCCATCCTCGAGGGCCTGCGCAAGGAGTTTGCGGGCGCAACGATCAGTTACGTGCCAGGCACACAGTTTCTCGGTCACGATGCCGATCCGGTTCCCGCCTCGGCGCTCACCTCCGGCGGCAAACCAGGCATCGCGATCAGCTATTCCAAACTCGACATGACCGACATCAACCGCCCTGAAGCCACGAAGCCGCTGGCCCAAGGCACAGCGCTCACGGTGGATGCGTCTGCCCAGCCCTTGCCGCCTGAAGTTGCCGGCGTACACCCGCTTTCGATCAACTGGGACGGGAATCTCAGTGCGCCGGAGACGGGCGACTACAATCTTGGCATCAAGGCCAACGGCAGGTTTCGCATCCGGCTTGATGGCAAGAACGTCACCAACGCGTGGAGCGCCGACCCGACGGAGGCCAGGCTGGGACGCGTCCATATCGAGGCCGGTAAGCCCGTAGCCCTGCACGTGGAGTACACCCCGCCGGAAAATGGAACGCCCGTTGCGACCCTGGTCTGGCAGAAAGTGGATCTCAGTCCGCAGCCCGAAGCCATTGCCGCAGCAAAAGCCGCCGACGTCGTGGTTGCCGTGCTGGGCATCAGCAGCGAACTGGAAGGCGAGGAGATGCAGGTGAGCGAGCCGGGCTTCAAGGGAGGCGATCGCACCAGCATCGACCTGCCCAAGCCGGAAGAGGACCTGCTCGAAGCAGTTGTCGCCACGGGCAAGCCTGTTGTTCTTGTTCTCACGAACGGCAGTGCGCTGGCGGTGAACTGGGCCAACCAGCACGTCAATGCCATCGTCGATGCGTGGTATCCGGGCGAGGAGGGGGGGACCGCCGTTGCCGAAACTCTCTCCGGCAAGAACAACCCCGCCGGGCGCCTGCCTGTGACGTTCTATAAGGGCGTCGACCAGCTTCCGCCCTTTGAAAGCTATGCGATGAAGGGCCGCACTTATCGCTATTTCGAAGGCGCTCCGCTCTACCCCTTCGGCTACGGGCTAAGCTATACGACCTTCTCGTATTCCAATCTCACACTGCCGGCAAGCGCGGTCACGGCGGGGCAGCCTTTCACCGCTGAGGTCACTGTGACCAACACGGGCAAACGCGCCGGCGATGAAGTGGCGCAGCTCTATCTCAGCTTCCCCGATGCGGCTGGGGCGCCGATTCATGCGTTGCGCTCTTTCCAGCGCGTGCACCTTGAACCTGGGCAGTCACAAACGGTGCATTTCGACCTCAAGCCACGTGACCTCAGCATGGTCTCTGAAGCCGGCGAGCCGGTCATCGCGGAGGGCAACTATTCCGTATCCGTCGGTGGCGGCCAGCCCAACACCGGCGCGCCGTCGGTCGCTGGGACCTTTGAGGTAAAGGGCAGCCTCGTGTTGCCGGAATAATCGAAGCGGCCTGGGCGAGACCTCACAAAGGACTCCGAAAAAAGTTCAAAATAGTTCTTGACTTCCAATACTCTATAAAATAGAGTACTCCATAACAGAGACAACTCTGGAGATTCATGAAACATCCGAGGAGGATTCCAATGACCGAAAACATGGAAGGGCTTGAGCTGAAGGACAGGCTGAACCTGATCGAGAACATGATCGCCGAGGGGCGGCGGGGCACCGAGAGCTGGGGCTGGGCCTTCGTTTTTTGGGGCGTGGCTTACTATATCGCTATCGCCTGGTCTTCAGGGGGCTTCGGCGGGCCCACCTGGAGCCGTAACTACCTGGCCTGGCCTGTGACGATGATCGGCGGCGTTGTGCTGAGCTGGATTCTGGCCGCGCGCAAGAGCCGCAAGCAGCCTGCGACCACCATCGGCCGCTCCATCGGTTCCGTCTGGGCAGGCATGGGCATCTCCACGTTTCCCATCATGTTTGCGCTTGGTTTCAGCGGCAGGATGGATACTCACACAGCGGTAGCCATCATCGGGGCCATGCTCGGCGCTGCCAATATGACGTCAAGCATCATTCTCAAGTGGAAGATGCAGTTTGCCTGTGGTGTCGTGTGGCTGACGACAGGAGCGGCCTCCTGCTTCCTTTCGGAAAACCAGGCGGGGATTCTGTTTCTGGTCGCGATCTTCTTCTGCCAGATCGTCTTCGGAATCTATGGAATGATCGCCGATTCGCGCAAGCAGAAGGTGAACGGAACCGGACAAGGGGTCTCCCATGCCTGAGTTGCCGGAGCTGAATCCCGTCATCCACGGGAAGCTGCGCCTGGCGTTGCTGTCGCTGCTCACGGGCGTGGAGGAGGCGGAGTTTACCTGGTTGCGCTTGAAGACCGGCTCGACGGACGGCAATCTTGGCGCGCAACTTCTCAAGCTCGAAGAAGCGGGTTATGTTGCGGTGGAGAAGAAGTTTGTGCAACGCAAGCCGCAGACGCTTTACCGCATGACGGAGGCAGGGCGCCAAGCGCTGACCGACTACGTGCAGGCGTTGAAACAGTTGCTCGGCGCGGCCATCGACGCTTAGGACTACAGCGCCGATGAGCCCTGCGGGTGCAGGCTCTTGCGGACGCGCTCCATGATGCCGAGGTAGTAGGCGAGGTTGTGGATCGAGTTCAGCGTGCCGGAAAGCGCTTCGCCGGCTTGCATCAGGTGGCGCAAATAGGCGCGGGAGTAGCGGCGGCAGACCATGCAATCGCAGGCCGGATCGGGTGGGCCTTGGTCTTCGGCGTAACGTTTGCCCTTGATGTTGAGGCGGCCTTCGCTGGTGAAGAGGAGGCCGTGGCGGGCGGCGCGGGTGGGTAGCACGCAGTCCATCATGTCCACGCCCATGCGGGCGTACTGCTCAATCTCGTCGGGATAGCCGACGCC
>PLPU01000294.1:0-3139 GCA_003159975.1 Acidobacteriaceae bacterium | reverse complement strand
CGCTCGGCGCTTTCGCGGCGGAGGTCGCGGTACATGCCGCCCTGGACGATGCCGAAGAGGGACTGGGTCCCGAGCCTCTGTTCGTGGTTGGCGGCATCGCTCCCCGGTCCCCAAGTGCGAGGGACCGGGGGCACCCACAGTTCATTTTGCCAGGGGACTTCGTGCTGGTGGGCACGGAAGTGATTGAGCGAGCGGCGCGCCCAGGCCATGGTGAGGCGGAGGCTCTCCTCGGCGCGGGTGCGGTCGGCGGGGTATTCGGTGCACTCGTCGAAGGCCATGCAGATGTCGGCGCCGAGGGCGATCTGCACGTCCATGGAGTGCTCGGGGGTGAAGAAGTGGCTGCTGCCGTCGAGATGGGAGCGGAAGCGGACGCCCTCGTCGGTGACTTTGCGGAGCTGGCTGAGCGAGAAGACCTGGAAGCCGCCCGAATCGGTCAGCAGGGCGCGCGGCCAACCGATGAATTTGTGCAGGCCGCCCATGCGGCGGATGGGCTCGTGACCGGGGCGCAGGTAGAGGTGGTACGTGTTGCCGAGAATGATTTCGGCGCCGAGGGTTTCAAGCGTGTCCTGGGGGACGGCCTTGACGGTGCCGGCGGTGCCGACGGGCATGAAGACCGGCGTCTGGACGGTCCGGTGGGGCAGATGGAGCTGGGCGCGGCGTCCGCCGGACTCGGTTTCCGCGAGGATGTTGAAGGTCAGGGGCACCCTTTGATTCTATGGGCAACGAGGCAGCAGGTCAGCAGGTCAGCGAGTCAGCGAGCCAGCGGGGGGTAGCGGGGTTAGACCCCTGCGGTGGGGCAGACGGCACCTGCGGTGCGGCAGACGCTCGCGGGAGGCTCGCACGGGCGTATACCCCCTCCCCCCNNTCTACCGTAAGTTCCTTTGTTTTCAGGAATCTCTAAGGCAAATTCCTGAAAACAGAGAACTTGTGCGAGTCGTGCGCGACCCTGCCTGGCTTTGCGCACGGCACTCTCGGAGCCTGGTGGGCACTCTGAATTCATTGTGCGCCAAGCAAGGGAAACTATCGGCAAAATTGCGGGACTTTTTTTGGCCGCCTGCGGTGGGGCAGACGCTCGCGGGAGGCTCGCACTGGCTTGGCGGCTGCCCGGCCATTCCGCAGGGGAAAAGCGGAATGGATGGGGCCGGGCGAAGGAAAAGGGAATGAAAGTGGATGGATGTATCTTTTTATTTTGGTACAACTTAGAATCGAAAACGGCGAAGATTCGGCAAAAGAGAAACGGGGTCTTTTTTGTTCCGGGGTGGTGCGGATGGGGTCCATCATCGACGGGGTTCTGCCGGAATTCTTGTGTTGGGCGTCTCATGATTTAAGTGTGCGCCGATTGCTGGTAATTATCGGCAAAACCGGCGAAGATTTTTTGGGGTTGATTATGCCGTTCCTCCAGGACTGCGATACCAGGATGAGTGGGCCGCCTGCCTTCCATCCCCGGTCCCCAAAAGCGAGGGACCCTTCGGCAAGCTCAGGGCAGGCTCGGGGGCATCCGCCTGAGGAGCTAAAATTCCTGTGAATACGTATCATGTCCCCTGATTTCCGAGTGTCTTCATCGTTGCTCCTCTACCATGTGAACTTAATATCGAACAAATGCCAGGAATAGGTATACCGGCTCTTCTTTCGCACCCCAGTCGGGGGACATGAACCGGCCCATCGCACTCGAATAGTATCGCGCTTCGAAGTAGTCGTTTTGGATGTGCTACCATGAGCGCATCCGTAGCCTTCCACGCCGCCGTATCGTACTCGGCAAGCATCTGGCCTCTCTCTGTGATCGCGGCCAGTTCAGCAACTGACGGCTTCGGTGCTGCACTGGCCGATACCCCCATGACGAACAACACAACGGCAACGAATAGGCTCTTTGCGGGCTTCCCGCTAGACTTGCTCGCAACGTATACGGAACTAAGCGTAACTGGATTCATATTTCCTAATGGCTGTGTCGCGGATCGTTTTTTGCCGGTAGAGCATCGGCGCCGGTTGTTGGTCCCCAGGCGTCCAGTCGCGTGATATTACCGATTGCGCCTCCGTATTCCGAACGCTCAGGACCATTCGCATACATCACGCCTTCGATGATGACGTACTTCAGATTGAGTTTTTTGAATTGCTCTCTTTGGGACTCTGACAAGCGAAGATACAGCGCATTTTGATTGTTCAGATGCTGAGCGTCCTCGTAGTGAAGATAGATCGCATCGTTTTCATGTTCTATGCACAAAACGCCAACGATCTGGATAGCCTTGCCGTCATAGCTTTGAGGGCTAGACAACAAGGCAACCATCCCCACGCTCAGAGCCGCCGATTTCGCAGGGTATGACTGTGAACTCGCGATTCGCGGCGACAGCAACATGGTTGCTGCCAGCAAGCAGAAACCCCATCTCAACATCGTCATGTACGTGAACCCTTTCATTTTGAAACTCCTTCTGATGAAAGTGTTGATTTTAAGGGGCATTTCCGATCACGGTACCAGGAGCACCAAGCCATCTATCATAAGGACCTGGGTTGAAGACTCGAATATTCCCATTCGCGGTAACGCCAAGATATTCGGGCATACCGTGCCGATTGGCAAAGCCACAATCAGCCCCAGAAAATCCATCCTCTGCTGCGGGGTCAGGACCTGGGTGCGTGTGGTATCCCCCGACTGCCGCATACCCTTCAGGAATCGTTACATTGTCTCCAAAGAAGTGACCCGGATCGCCAAACGTTACCGGGACCGTATAGGTGAATTTTCCGTTTTTGGATATAACCCAACCACCCCACTCTTCAACCTTGCCATGCTTCTTAGCTGCTCGTGTGTCCCCAATGGCAGCCTTTTCCGCAGCAATTCCAGCAGCTTTTCTGGAAGAATATGTCCCACTGGCAGCGACGCCTTGGATTGTTGGGACAGACCCAGACGCAGCAGAAGCTCCTGGGGAACTCTGTTGTTGGGCCTGCCCCTGTTGTGCCTGCCAGCCAGCGTACGCGTCTCCTGCACTCATCCCCTGTCGCATATTGTCTTGAACTTGCGAATTGCAGAAACCTTGGCCAGCGTTCGAGCCGCTGCAATCATGGCCATCAAGGTCAACACTTCCAAGTGGATTATTTCTGACATACGCATAAAGATTGAGCGACTGCGGGTCGTCCATCTTCGCATACGGTA
>PLPU01000205.1:0-2868 GCA_003159975.1 Acidobacteriaceae bacterium | reverse complement strand
GTAGCCAAGGATTTGTCCCAGCGAGCCTGGAACCCATGGAATGCCGCCGTGGATCCAGGTGAGCAGCATGTCGAGCAGCGCCACCAGCGCCAAAAAGCTGATCAGCATGATGGCCACGTTCATGGCCAGCTTGCCGCCGTCGATGGTGCCGCGCGCAATCGCTCCAATCAGGTTTTCTTCTTTATGCAGTTCGTCCCTGGGGATGACGACTCTGCCCTCTGTGGCGGGCACTTCGGTCTCCGGCACCAGCATCTTTGCAACCAGAATGGTTCCCGGCGAAGTCATGATGACCGCCGAAAGCAGATGCCGCGCTTCAACGCCCTGCGAAATGTACATCGCCATGATGCCGCCCGAGACGTGGGCCATGCCGCTGGTCATAATGACCATCAGCTCCGAACGCGTGGCCTTCGATAGAAACGGCCGAATCGTCAGCGGCGCCTCGGTCTGGCCCATGAAGATCGATGCCGCCACATTCATGCTTTCCGCGCCTGAGATGCGCATGGTCTTCAGCATCACCCAGGCCATGCCGCGAATGATGATCTGCATCAAGCCAATGTGGTAGAGCACGGCAAAGAACGCGGAGATGAAGATGATGGTCGGCAGCACCTGAAACGCGAAAATCGCTCCCGAACTTGGTGCGATGAGCTTGCCGAATGCACCGGAGTTGGGAAGCCCAAGCTGGCCGAACAGGATCTGCGTTCCCGCGAAGGTGGCGGAAAGCATGTTATTGACCACGCCGCCGGCCCAGGCCATGGCGCGCTGCCCGTAGTCGAAGCGCAGCACCAGGAAGGCGAAGCAAAACTGCAGGCCGAGACCCCACGCAACCGTGCGCCAGCGAATGTGTCTGCGGTTGGTCGAGCCCAGCCACGCCGCCAGCAACACGGCCAGAATACCCAGGATTCCCGTGAATCGATCCAAGAAGATGCTCCTTGAAAGCAGTGGTCAGTGTTCAGTTTTCAGTGATCAGTCGCGCGCACCGCATTCTGACAACTGACAACTGACAACTTACAACTGACAACTGTTTACTGTTTCAACTACCTTATAGCATCGCCCGGATCGGCGGGAAAATCGTTCCGCGGTTTATAGTGGTTGAGTCTCAGGAGAAAGCGATGGACAAGGCGCCAATTCATGCATTCATGGCGCGAATTCGCTATGGAGTCGTATCCAGCCTTTCGAGAGACGGCGTTCCGCAGTCGGCGCTGGTGGGCATCGCGACCACCCCGGAACTGGAGATCGTTTTCGACGCCAAGGCATCGTCGCGAAAATATGCAAATCTCGTGGAGCGTCCGTCCTGCTCGTTCGTTGTGGGTTGGGAGGGCGAGCAGACGGTTCAGTTCGAAGGAGTCGCCTTTCTCCCGTCGGGCGATGACCTGAAGCGCTATCTCAAGACCTACTTTGCACTGTGGCCGGGCGCTGAGGCGCGGATCAACACGCCCGGCGTCGTCTACTTCGCTGTGCGGCCCACCTGGATTCGCTATAGCGACTTCGACCAGCGTCCGCCGCTGATTAAAGAGATCGCGTTTTGAGATACGCCTCCGCGGATTCGCGCGTGAAGATGCGGCTGACCATCGGAACAGCCTGCGGCGGCGTCATGCAGAGTGTGATGGCTTCCCTCAGAAGAGCGGCGGGTTCGGCCAGCATCCCAGGCGTAGTCGCGTACAGCGTGGCAATAGTCTGGCCGCGCTCGACAGATGCCCCGCGCCGCGCGTGAAACAGAATTCCCGCGTGAGGATCGACCGGCTCTCCGGCCTTCTCGCGGCCCGCACCCAGCCGCTGCACGGCCCAGCCGATCTTCGTCGTGTCCATCGTCGAGACGTAGCCGCTCTCCCACGCTTCAAGCACTTGCGTTGCACCCGGCTTGTGAAAGTGCGGATCGTCGAATACGCTTGTGTCGCCGCCCTGCGCTTCGATCATCTTGAAGAAAACGGCCAGCGCCGATCCGTCTTCGAGCGCCGCCTCGGCAAACTGGCGGCCAACCTCCGCGCTTGGCGCCGCGCCGCCCAGGTAAATCATCCAACCGGCAAGGATGAGCGAAAGCTCGCGCAGGTCTTCACTTTCCGTGGGCCGCTTGCCGCGCAGCAGTTCCACGGCCTCGACCAGCTCGATCCAGTTGCCCGCCGCCTGTCCCAGCGGCTGGTCCATGTCCGTGAGCAGCGCAACNNGACTGGTCGTATTGGCGCAAAAAGGCGCCGGAGCCGGTCTTCACATCCAGCACCAGCGCATCCAGTCCCGCCGCAAGTTTCTTGCTGAGGATGGAAGCGCCGATCAGTCCCGGGTTTTCGACCGTGCCGGTGCGATCCCGCAACGCATAAAGTACACGGTCCGCGGGTACCAGTGACGGCGTCTGGCTCACGATCGATGCGCCGCAATTCATTAGAACTGTCTCGAATTCAGACAGTGTCAGCGCAGTCCGGTAGCCGGGAATCGCTTCCAGTTTGTCCAGCGTTCCGCCGGTGTGTCCCAGCGCCCTGCCGCTGATCATCGGCACGGCCAGCCCGCACGCCGCCGCGATGGGAGCAACCAGAAAGCTGGTCTTGTCTCCGACTCCGCCGGTGGAGTGCTTGTCCACCGCGACCTTGCCCAACCTTGCCGGCGAGAATTTTTCCCCCGAGTCGCGCATGGCAATAGTTAGGGAACGCGTTTCCTTGAGGGTGAGCCCACGAATCCACGAGGCCATCAACCAGGCCGAAAGCTGCTCCAGCGGAATCGATCCATCCGCCGCGCCGGCAACCAGGAAACCGATCTCGCGCGCGTTTAAGGTACCGCCATCGCGTTTCTTCCGAATCAGGTCGACGGTGTGCAGCGGTGGTGGCATGGCGGAATCTAACCTCAGTTTCTGGACTGATGAGATTATCTCAAGCGAGGCGG
>PLPU01000173.1:9659-26726 GCA_003159975.1 Acidobacteriaceae bacterium | reverse complement strand
GGCGACTGCAACTGTCGAGTTGACCGTGAACAAGGCTGCGCTAACCCTAAGCTGGCCCACGCCGGCGGCAATCCCCTACGGAACGGCCCTGAGCGGGGCACAGTTGGACGCCACCTCCACAGCGTCCGGAACCTTCGCTTATTCGCCGGCTGCCGGGACGGTACTGGCGGTTGGCAAGAATACGCTGACGGTTACTTTCACTCCAACCAATCCCGCAAACTACACTTCATCGAAAGCCACGGCAAGCGTCACGCTGACAGTGAACAAGGCGACGCCGACGATCACCTGGGCGACACCGGCGGCCATCCCATACGGCACGGCGCTGAGTGCAACGCAACTGAATGCTACTTCGACTGTGGCGGGAACCTTTGCATACTCGCCGGCAAGCGGGACGGTGCCAGGCGTTGGACAGCAAACGCTGAGCGTGACATTTACGCCGACCAACACGACAGATTACACAACTGCGACTGCAAGCGTTACCCTGACAGTGACCAAGGCAACGCCGGCAATCACTTGGGGTGCGCCTAAAGCAATCGCATATGGCACCGCGCTGAGTGCAACCCAGCTGAACGCCGCTTCGACGGTGGCCGGAGCATTCGCCTACTCACCGGTCGCCGGGACGGTGTTGAGCGCCGGACAGCAGACACTGAACGTGACATTTGCGCCGACCAACACGACGGACTACACAACTGCGACGGCAAGCGTAACCCTGACTGTAAACAAGGGGACGCCGGCAATCACCTGGGGCGCGCCGAAGGCCATCACGTACGGTACGGCACTGAGTGCAACCCAACTGGACGCTACCGCGACGGTGGCTGGAACATTTGCGTATTCGCCGGCGGCCGGGACGGTGTTGAGCGCCGGACAGCAGACCCTGAACGTGACGTTCACGCCAACCAACACGGCAGACTACGCAACCGCGACGGCAAAAGTAACCTTGACCGTCAATCCAGCGCCAAGCTTCACTTTGAGCGCTTCACCCGCTTCTTTGACGGTCGTTCAGGGGGCTTCCGGGAAGACTACCATTACGGTCTCCGGCAAGAACGGATTCACCGGCGGTGTAACGCTGGCTGCGTCGGGCCTGCCCAGCGGTGTAACTGCCGCGTTCGGCACCAACCCCGCCACCGGAACCAGCGTACTGACGCTGACCGCGAGCAGTACGGCCGCCACCGGAACCGCAACAGTGACGATCAACGGAACTTCCGGCAGTCTGACCGCCAGCACGACGGTTGCCTTGACGATTAGCTGCACGCCGACAACGATCGTTCCCTACATTTATGTGAACGGAGCCTGGAGCGAAGAGTCCACCGTAACCGTGAGCTCGCCATCCACGGTTGTGGATCTCGGCCCGCAGCCGAGCAGCGGCGGGGCATGGAACTGGAGCGGTCCCAGCGGGTACGCATCCACCTCGCGTCAAATCAACAGCATTCCGCTGACCGTAGGCACCGACTCGTATTTGGCCACTTACACCAATGCCGGTGGATGCAAGAGCACGGAGACGTTTACGATCACCGTGAAATGAGCGGATCGGTCGGACCAACCTCTTATCGATCCGCCATTCGAACCGGCCTCTAACGAAGCCGGTTCGATGGTTTCAAATCGGGACAGGGCGTCGTGTGCACCGCACCTTGGAGTTCTTGCGCAAGAGGATTTGCCTGGAGCGGTTCCAGAATTGCAGCAACTCGACAGGGCCGGCACCGGGAAAAGTCGGCATGGTTTACCGATCTTGATGAGCAACCTGCACCTTTCGCTGCGAGGCTGGGACTTCACTGCGTTCCGGGCGGCTGGGGCTGGAAGCTTGCGCCGCGATCCCGCTGTCTTCGAAGTGCGGTATCACGTTGCTCATCGAGCAGTCTGCGAGTCAACTGCTCCTCTTGCGCGGCTTGAGAGTTAAGGCCGAGACGCGCGTAAATGCGGCTCAACTGATAGTGAGCAGGCTGGAATTGGGGATTCAACTGGATGACGTGCTCGAGGGCCTGGCGCGCTCGTGACCAATCCTGCCGCGACGCATAGATTTTGCCCAACTCAAAGAACGGGTTGAGGGATTTTGGCTCAAGTTGCGCGGCACTCTCGAGCGCTTCCACAGCTTCACGCTCGCGTCCAAGACGGCTGGCTAACATGCCAAAGTAATACTCGAGCAGGTAATGGCCGGGGAGCTTCGCACGCGCCGCCTCAAGGATGTGAATCGCTTCAACGTCGTTGCCTTCGCGAGCATAGGTCTGGGCCAGACCCACATATGCCGCATCGAGGTCGGGATTGGTGGCGAGAACAGCCTGGAAGGCATCGCGCGCGGCAGAATAGTTGCCCTTGATCATCTCCACCGCACCCAGGCGCAGTTTTAGTGGAGAGGTCGCGGCGGTCTCCGCCATATTGGTCTGGAGGAACTCGATGGCTTCGTCATACCGGTCCATGTCCATCAGCAGGCGCGTGTAGTCCAGCGTTCGATCCGGATTGGAGGGGTCGGCTATGGCGGCGGCGCGATAGGCCTCCAACGCCTCAGGGATTTTCTGCTGCATCTCATAGGCCGAGCCGAGAAACGTGAGGGCATCCGCATTTGCAGGCCGCTCGGCGTGCAGTGTGTCAAGCAGCGTGGAGGCCTCTGCAAACTGACCATCGTAAAGCATTGCCAGCGCCAGGTTATACCGGCTCTCCCAAGACGGATCGAGTGAAGCGATGCGCTGAAAGCAATGGAGTGCCTGGTTATAAAACGAGTGCTGTGTCAAGAGGACAGCGATCGAATACTCGCGTGCGGGTGAAAGTTGGTTGGTTGTCTCCATGCTCGCGATGCGGCTCAACGCCGCCTCGGCATGGCCCAGGCGGATCTCAGCCGCAACGAGTCCTGAATTGGCCTCTGGATCGTTATCAATGAGCGAGCCCGCGCGCGCGGCTTGCTCCAGCGCATCGGCGTCGCGGCCAGTCGCGAGGGCAAGCAACGTCAGATAGTAATGAACAAAGTTATCCCGTGGATCCAGGCGCAGAGCTTCTCGCAATTCCGGTTCCGCGTGAGAAAAATCCCTGGTCATGAGGAGATTGAAGCCAAGGTTTTTGTGCGCAGCGGCGAGTGACGGCTCGAGACGAATCGCGTTTCGGTAGTCGCGATTCGCCTCATCGATATTGCCGAGCTTGGTTTCTGTAATCCCGAGCAGATTCTCGATGGTCGCATTGCCGGGCGCAAGGCGATGCGCATCTTCGAGCTTGACCAGGGCCTGATCGAATCGGCCATCGCGGATCAACTTCACGCCTTCGTCCAAAGCCGCGCTTTGCGCGCCTAATGAGGATGCCAGCACCAACAAGGCAGCGGGACAGGCAAATTGCCAGCGCATCCTCATGGGGTTGCCCCCTGGCTCGCAGTGTCGCTGGTGGAATCGGCGGCTATTTTCTCTTTCTTGATGGCGCGGACCTGGGCAAAGGCCTGCGCAGCCTCCGCGGTCTTACCTTCAACACGCAGGACCATCGCGAGCTGATAATGCGTGGCGGCATCCTGATCGTGCGCCAGCCCCCGCTTCAGCACCTGTTCGGCGCGCGCGTAGTTCTTCTCCATTGCGTAGGCCCGGCCCAGTTGCGCATAAGCAGGCCAAAGATCGGGCTTGCTGTGGATCGCCAGCTCGAGGTGCGGAATCGCTTCCGCCGCGCGATCTTCGGCTACCAGCACCGCACCCAGTTCGCCGTTGGCCTCGGGATGTCCCGGATCGAGTTCCAGCTGCTTTGTGAGCTCCGCAAGCGCATGATCGGCATCGCCATGCTTCCAATAAAGGTGGCCGAGCCAAAAGTGCACGTCCGGCTGGTTCGGCCTCGCCGCAGCCACTGCAAGATATTCAGCGAGTGCTTTTTCGTCTTCTCCCCGATCGACATAAAGCTGACCGAGAAGTTGATGTACATGATAGGAATCCGGCGCAACAGCAAGCAACCTGGCAATCTGCGCCATGGCGATTCTACGACGCACGACAACCAATTCAAAGCGCGCGGAAAGATCGCCGGGGTGAAGTGCCAACCAGCGACGAAGAGCCGCCTCGGCCACGTCATCGCGGTGCCGATGCATCGCATCCATGGCCTGGGCGAAAACACTCTCAGCCGGTTTCGCGATTTGCGGAGGAGGGGCAAGCCGCTGGTAGGCGCGGGCAGCGGCGGCGTCATCTCCCGAAAGTGCATAGAGGCCCGCCAGTGCAACATCTCCTGCGACGCTTGATGGTTGCATCGCCTGCAGCTTCTCCTCCGCTGCATGACAGAGCGCGAGAAGCTCGGCGCTCGCTCCGTTGGCAGCGATGCGGCCCTCCACGGGAAGCCCCAATGCGTCGAGAGCTTCACTTTCGTCATATTCGATAGCTTGCTCAACGCGGGAAAGTCCCTCTGGCAGCCGGCCGGAGAGAATCAGCAACTCACCGTTGCGGGCCAGAACGGTTGCCGAATTTGGAGACAGCGCACCCGCCTGCTCAAGCTGCTCAAGCGCGGCCGGCAGTCGAGCTTGATCAAGAAAAACCTCGGCAAGATCGACGTGCGCATCAACCGAATGCGGATCGCGCAGAATGGCGCGGCGCAGATGGCCTTCGGCCTTGGTCCAATCGTGTTCAGCGGCATACGTACTTGCGTAGATTCGATCCGAAATAGCTGTTCCAGTGGAGTCTTCCAGTAGCTGCTCCGACTGCTGTTTGGCGGCTTTGCCGTATGCCTCGCCGAGTGCGAATAGCAGGTCGGGATCGTCAGGAAACTGCGCAGCGGCTTTTCGCAATTGCAGCAAAGCCGCATCCATTTGTCCCGCATCCCACAGCGCGGTCCCCAGCCAGCTCTGGGCCAGCTTTTCATTCGGATCGAGGCGAACCGCCTCGCGTAATTGAGTCACACCCTGCGCCGGATGGTCCAGTCTCACTTCGTCAATTCCCAGCCAGAGATTCACTCCGCGCATTCCCGGTCTCAGTTTGGCGGCTGTCGACAGCGCCCGCGCGGAATCTTCGAATTTTGACTGGGCGTAATAAAGCAGCCCAAGGTTAGCGTATGCCTCGGGCATCCCCGGCTGAAGCTTCACGACTGCCTGGTATTCATGGACCGCATCATCAAGCCTGTCCTGCTGCTGCGCCTGTTGAGCAGCGAGAAAGTGTTCCTCTACCTGGGTCTGTATCTGTGGATTGACAACCTGCGCGGCGCCGGCTGACGAGAGCAGGCATGCAATCGGAATCACTGCAGCGAAAACCAGAAATCGCCGACTGCGGATGCGAAACATGGATTCATCGTAGTTTATTTTCACGTCACTGATTGCCATTGCGCGATCCTGTAGCGTGTTTTTTCTAATGGACCGATCATCCTGCTGTCTGGTTTGTGGGTCGCGCAACAGTGAAATACTCCCGGACCTCGTTGAAGAGGTCCGGGAGTGTTGGGTTGTTGTCAAACGTCAGACGTAGCAGGGCTGGTTTGCCCGGTAGCGTCAGAAGACGAACCGCAAAGAGGCCTGCATGTTTCTCGGGCCATAGGCAACGCCGGATGCCTGACCGAAGCCAGGAGTGCCGACCGTGTTGTTGAAGCCGCTGAATTGGTGGCGGTTGAAGACATCGAAGAACTCCACTCGGAAGTCGGTGTGGACTCGTTCGGTGAACATGGGGATGGCCTTGGTGACGTTGAAGTCCTCGCTCTTGTTGAAGAGCTCGCGGACGGTAAGGGCTTTTGGTGCGTCGCCAAAGGTGAAGTTGGCAGGGGCTGTGAATGCGGCTGAGTTGAAGCGGACACTCTGGCCATAGACGAACTTGCCGTGAAGCCCATTAAAGCTCTGCCCGGGAACGGTGTTGGGACGGATGATTCCCTCGCCGGTTGCGCCTTCATATCCTGCGAAGATGCCTGAGGTCCAGGATCCGCCAGGCATGCCTACGGTTAGCGGGGTGCCGCTCTGGTACTTCTGGACGGCGGCAATCTTCCATCCACCGGCCAACTCGTTCACGGCTCCGCCCTGATTGGCAAACTTCTTGCCTTTTCCAAAGGGTAGATCGTAAGTCCAGGCCAGGACGACGCGCTGCGGGATGTCGAACTGGCTGAGGGCCTTCTCGGGCTTCAGATTGTAGGTGTTCAGCGCGCCGGAATTGTCGTTCCCTTCCCATGCGGCCTCGGTCGGATACTCCGAGTCGGCATTGGTGATGTTCTTTGACCAACTGTAGCTGGCCAACACTGTCAGCCCGGCGCTGGTCCGCTTGGTTACCTGAGCCTGCATGGCGTTGTAAGTGTAGTCGCCGAAAGGATCNNTCCATGGTGGCTGAATCCAGCGTGACGGTTCCATACTGCGGGAACGGCCTCAGCGCCTGAGAAACTGAGCCGCTGAATCCAGCATAGGGAGGCGCAACCACGGTCTGGCCCGCGCAAGCCGGGTTTGCCGCCTGGCTGGCAATGTCGACTTGCAAACATGCGCCCCGCGCCATGTTGGCCGGGTTGCCCTGGTTGGGGTCATGCAGGAATGCCTGCAGGTGGTCGCCATGACCGCCGACGTAGGCTACGTCCACAATGGTCTTGAAGGGCAGTTGACGCTGCACATCGAGGGTCCAGTTTTGGATGGTGCCGGGACGGTCGATCTTCGACTCGAGGAAGAGCGCGTTGCCCTGGTTGTTCATGACTGTGGGGTCAATGAACGGCGGCAGTTTGCCGGGATAGGCCGTGATCTGTGAGAGCACACCAACCGGTGTCTGAGGAGTGCTCGGGATAGCGTAGGTGTAGCTGGAGGAGAAGCCCTGGCTGTCGTCCTCGGCGAAGCCTCCGATGCGCTGGGTGGAGAAGTAAATGCCGTAGCCGGCGCGGATGACGGTGTTGGGGTCAACCGAATAGGCGAGGCCGACGCGAGGACCAAAGGCCTTCTTGAAGATCGACTGTGGGGAACTGCCGCCGAGGCGTCCCGTGCCGCTGCCTTCGAAGACGTAAGCGCCGGGAATGCCGCCCGCCCCAGGGTTCGGCAGGGTTGGATCCACATAGGACATGCGGTTTGCCTGCTCGGTCACCGGGATTGGCATGTCGTAGCGCAGGCCCAGGTTGACGGTGAGCTTGCTGTCGATCTTCCAGTCGTCGGCGACAAAGAAGGCAAGATACTTTGCACGGAATCCGTTGACCTGGGGAATGACAATATCGGACTGATCGCCGCTTACGCTTGTGAAGGCTCCCCGATAGAAGCTGGCGAAGCCGAAGCCGGAGTTGCCGTCAGCCGGAGTGCTGGTGGGGCCTTGGGTGAAGTTGAAATGGCCGGCGCTGCCGGTCAGGATGCCCAGGTTGAACTGTGCGGCGCGGAATTCCCCGCCGAACCGGAAGCTGTGACGGCCCTTCTGCCACGAGACCGCGTCGTCATATTGAAAGACGTTGTCGTCGAAGACGCTTTGGCCATCGCTGGGCTCGCTGATGCCACTGTTCGGATAGTTGATGTCGAAGCGAGGGAAGACCGATTCGCCTACGCCCTTGAGGCCAAATTTACTCGCCCAGTTACCGCCAAATCCGCCCTCTCCCGAGGTTTCAAGGCGATGCCGCCGAGTGAAGCCGGCGTTGAAGTGGTTGAGCATCATCGGCGAGATGATGAAGTCATAGCCCATGCGCACATATTTGTTGCCCTGGATGTTGCCGCCGGTGTAAAGCGACCCCAGGCTTTGGGTGCTGACGTAAGGCATGTTGCCGGTGAAGTAACTGCCTGTGATTTTGTTGCGCGTGCCGATATTCTGGTCCCCGCGTATGGACCACTCGTCGGCCTGCTCGTGGTTGGAACTGCTGTCTTCGATGTTGAAGTAAGGGCTGGTGGCGGTTGAGAAGGGCATGACCTTGGAAGCGGCGGCAAACACCGGATCCGCGGCCTCGGTGATTTTGTTGTTCGGATAAGCCTGGCAGGGCTGTCCCTGGTTGGCGCCTGTGCAGGTCGAGTAATCGTAAAGGATGTGGGCCGGGAAAGTCTGGCCGTTGATGGTCGTAGGTGCTGACAGGGACGAGAAATCGCCGCCGAGCATGGCCTGGGTGGGTGCCGATAGCTGCGAGGTCCCTCCGTTTTCTTGCCGGAAGCCCTCGTAATTGAAGAAGAAGAAGGTCTTGTCTCTGCCGTTGTAAAGCCAGGGAACGCGCACTGGTCCGCCGACACTTGCTCCGAAGTCGTTCTGGGTGTCGATGGGCTTCGTGTCTACGATCTTGCCGGCTTGCGCGTTAGCGTAGTCACTGGTCCAGCTGTTGGCATCCAGGACGCGGTTCTTGAGCAGATCGTAAGCCGAGCCGTGAAGCGTGTTCGTTCCTTGCTTGGAGACGAGATTGACCACGCCGCCGCTGGCGCTTCCAAACTGGGCGTCGAAGGTGTTGGTCATGACCTTGAACTCGGAGACGGCCTCGACGCTGAAGTTATAGGTGACCTGCATGTTGGCCGAGGCGAGCTCGGTGGTGGCGCCGTCGAGCAGGATGTCTTCGCCGCCCGTTTGTCCGCCACTGAGTTTGAAGTTTCCGGCGGGTGGCGAGGAGGGGTTGTTGCTCATGGTGCCGGCGAATCCGGGCGAGAGCGCCGCGAATTCCAGCGGGTTGCGGATCTCGCCGCCGAAGGGCAGCGGAAGCGCTTCCAGCACCTGGGGCGACATGGTGAAGCCGACATCGGAGGATTCGGTCTCCAGATGCGAAGCGTCGCTGTTCACGGTCACCGAAGCATCCGCGGAACCGACCTTCAACTGAGCGTTGACGGTGGAAGTGCTGCCAACGAGCACGTCGATGCCGACCTGCCGGTATGCCTCAAAGCCGGCAGCGTTCACTTCCAGTGCGTAATTTCCCGGAGGAAGCTCGGTAAACGTGAACAGGCCCTCAGGGCCGGACTTGCTGTCGTAGGAGCTTCCCGTCTGGGTCTCCTTGAGCGTGATGGCCGCACCTGGGATCACGGCGCCATTTGTATCTGTTACGGTGCCGGTTAGAGTTGCTCGGCCCGATTGGGCCACGACGGGGACGCCTGCCACCAAGCCAAACGCCACCAACAGCAGTAATAAGAAGCGCCACTTTTTGTGCGCCGGGGGTCGTGTGTAACTCATCGTCTCTCTCCTAAACGTTCCCATGGTTCCTAGGCCTCCATTGTGGTTGCGGCGCGGCCAGCGGCGAGGAAAGTATTTCTTTCCAGCGCGGACAGACCCCGTGAGATCTGGCCAGCCACCCGGATGGATAACAACTGCAGGAGCGCAATTACAGGTAATGCGTATTTGAGAGCTGCGTTTCCAGACCATCCGTAAGCGAGGGCCAGAAATAGTCCGCAACCCAGCAACCGGCCTGTAAACAGTCCGAATTCGTGGTTGAAGATGTAGGCATATTCGGTGCGATGCTCCAACTGGGAGACCGCATCGATCACCTGCAACTCGATTGGGTAATAGGCAAGGTCGAGGAGAGGCTTTGCCACGATCAGGCAGGCGATGAAGATGAGCACGCCGACTGCGTTAAAAAGGATTGTGTTGGCGACTGCGCCAAAAAAGAACAGAAAAAGTCCTGCGGCAAAAACAACGATGCGATGGCGCGGCGCGGCCAAACGGCCTACCGTATACATAAGAAACGCCGAAAAGACACCGCCGATGGCCTGGGTTGCGCCCAGTGTTCCCTCCTGGCCAACGAGCAGCATGATGAGCATGGCGGGCGCCGTGACGATGTAACCTTGGGCGAGCCCCTTCAGCAGGGCCAGCATGAGCATTCGCCACCACAGCGGATGAAACTTGAAGAAGACGAAACGCGTGTGTGTGGAGTTGCGGAATGTACCGCGTTCAAGGATGCCTGCGGCGAGAATCGTGAGGCCAAACACAACCACGGCGATGATGTGATAGGCGCGGTTGGGAATGCCGCCAAGCCAGCCGTAAAGAGTGGTCCCGCTGATGAACCAGCCGATCAACGCGGGAACCACGACCGCGGCCAACACCGCGACGAAATTTTCCAGGCCGTAGTAGTAGTTCCGGTTGCCATCGTTGGTGGCCGTCAGCGCCAGGAATCCGCGGTTGGCCCAGAAGAGACCGGTGGCCAGCCCCATGATGAAGCCGGAAGTCCCAACGCCAATTGGAGTGAGGATGCTGAGGTTCATCATCAGCATCATGGCCGCGCCCGAAAGAAGCATGCCGGCCGCGTAAAGATGCTTGGCTCCCACGCGGCCAAGCATCTTCCCATTCAAATAGAACGCCAAAGGTGTCGCGGCATAGATGGAAAGCTGATAAGTGACCACCTTGGCTACGGCGTGCGAGTTTCTCATGACATAGGCCGCGACGAATATCTCAATCACCGGCAGAACCAGGGCATACATCATGTTCGAAACCATCAATACCTGCATGGAGTGCGGACAACTGAGAAAGACCTCGAACTCCTTGCGCAGACGGTTCATGGTTTCGCCCCCGCAGTCGGAGCGAGGCTGCTGAGAATGCTCTGGATGGAAAATTCCGCACCGCAGATCACGCTGTCAGCCGCGCCGTAGTACATGGTGATTCGGTCTCCATCCACAAGGTGACCATTCGTAAAAATGACCTGGCCGAAGAAGCCCTCCAATTCATAGGGAGTCGACGGTTCCATGATGGGAGTCTCAGACCGGGCAAGCACCCGCCAGGGTTCGCTCAGATCAAGCAGCAAAGCGCCAAGACAGTACCGATTCTCTTTGGTCGCGCCGTGATAGATTTCCAGCCAGCCTTCCGCCGTGCGGATCGGAGCTGCTCCCGCACCGACTCGCGCACTGTCCCACGAGCCTTTGCGGCTGTGGGCCAGGCAGCGGTGATTGCCCCAATGAACGAGGTCGAGAGACTCAGCCAGCCAGATGTAGTTGCCGCCCAATTCAGGGCTGCTGGGACGGTGCAGTGCGTAGTACTTCCCGCCAATCTGTTCCTCGAAGATCGCACAATCCTTGTTGTGCGGAGCGAAGATCATGCCCGCGTGATGAAAGTCCCGCCAGTTGCGGGTTGTTCTGAGACCCACGCCGACACCGTGACTGGAAACCTGTGTATACGTCAGGTAATAGGTATCGCCGATCTGCGTCACACGGCAGTCCTCGATGCCGTATGTCTCAAGCTCTCCACTTCCCATGAAGGGCGTGCTTCCGGCAGGCTCGGTAAAGTGAATACCGTCTTCGCTCGAAAGCAGACGGAGATGAGAGAGCGTCGTGAGGTAGTCCTGCCCATCGAAGCTGATTACACGGGGGTCGCTCAGATCGAGCCTGGGATCGCTCGAATCGAATTCCAGCACCTCAAGCCGGCCATCGGCACTCAGGATGGGAAAGGAAGTCTTGCCCGCAATCTGTGCTGGCCGCTCGGCAACGCGCACCAGCAGCCAGACGCTGCCCTGATATCGAAACACCCCCGGATTCAACAGGCATGTAACTTCCATGCCGGGCACGCTCGGGCGCAGGTCCTGCGGCTTGAGTATCGGGTTCTCGCCAAAGCGTTGAGCAAGGTCTGTCATCAGCTGCCCTTCGTGGTACTCGGAATTCGGGTATTCGTACCGCGGTTACGCGACAGAAAAAACGGGGCTGTCGAAGCCTTGAAAACTCTCAAGGAAGCACTGCACGACTGAAAAGGGATTCACCGCATAAATCATTAAGAATCAATGTGGCATACATGTGAGTTACATGTTTTAATGCGCAAGGATAAAAAAGATGTGCAGTTTTGACCCATACCTTGGAGTACCAATTGGAAATGAGCGAGGGGCCGAATTGGCCCAACAGCCAGCCTGACCAAAGAGCGGGAGTCTTCATCCGTGGAAGAGACTTTCTAACCGCACGCAGGTCTTTCCCGGAGGCTGAACGATGTGCTAGGATGCCTCCTGCGGATGAAGCGCATCAAAGCGTCCGCAGTTGCATGCGACTGAATTAAATGCAACGGGATGGGATCGAACGCGGATGACGGAAGTGGATCCGGCACTTCGGGCAGATGCCCGCTGGCAACTGATTGAGAGGATTACCGCCAGCCCACCGTTTCAAAAATCGGCGCGGCTCAGGGATCTGCTGTGCTTCCTGGCAGAGAGAACTCTCCACAGCCAGGCGCAGGACTTGAGCGAGCACCGGATCGGAAGCGCCGTCTTCGGAAAGGCTCAGGACTACAGCGTTGTCGAGGACAGTTCTGTTCGCGTACATGTCCGCCAGTTGCGTCTCAAGCTGCATGAGTACTTTGACGGGGAAGGAAATGGAGAAGCTGTTGTTGTCGAGATTCCCAAAGGTGCTTATACAACGCTCTTTCGACCCGCCGAGCAAGCGGCCGCTTCAGAGCAGGTAGCGGCAGGATTCAACTCTGGGCACGTGCTGCGCGCACTGCCCTGGGCGCTGGCCGCCCTTTTCCTGGCCACCACCATTGCTGCCTGGTTTCATCACCCTCCAGTCGCTGTCGCGCCTCCACCGCCATGGCCGCTGGCCGCGCTCTTCGATTCAAGCAACAGCCCGGTACAGGTGGTGGTGGCCGACATCAACTACGGCATGATGCGTTTGGTCGATGAGCAGCCTGTGACTCTTGAGCAGTATTTAAGTCCCGCTTACAGGAGTGGAGCAGCACTGTCAAATACTCATCCCACCGCCCGTGAGGCGCGTGTGATGAAATACCTTTCGGGATCGCTTCTAACCTCTTATGCCGACGTAGTGGTGGTTGACACGCTGATGCGGGTGAGTGGTAACTCGCGAGATCGTATCACCGTGCGTTCCGCTCGTGAGTTGCGCCCGCGCGATCTTGAACAAGGCGCATTTGTCTTCGTCGGCAGCCCCAGTTCCAATCCCTGGGTTTCCTACTTTCAGGACAAGCTCAACTTTCAGGAGCGCGAAGGCGTCGTGGGCGAAAGCCTGAAGTTCTTCCAGAACATGCACCCAAAGCCTGGGGAACTGGATACGTACCACGGCCTGACCTTCACTGGAAGCTCCGGCGAGGACTACGCCACCATCTCCTTGCTGCCGCTTGCCAATGGCCGCGGCAGCGTTCTTATTCTGCAAGGATTGCAGCAGGAGGGTACCGAGTCCGCCGGTCTCTTTCTGGCCGACGCCGGCAACCGGCGAAAGCTGCAGGAAGCCCTGGGCTTCTCCGGTTCCCCCACTCAGCCTGTATATTTTGAAGCACTCATTCGGACTCAGGCAGTAGCCGGCGCGCCCGACGCCACATCGATCGTCGCCACGCGCGTCATCCATCCCTGAGCGAGACGGCCGCGGATTGGTTCCGTGACCGTTTCGCTCGTCAGGCATATTGCGATGGCGCGTCAGCGAACGGCCGGAGCGGTGGCGAGGCATGTGTAGTATTCACTGCCGCCGTAGTAGACCCACCACTTGCCCTGGTATCGCGTGAGGCCGTTGAAGAAGATGCAGTCCGCGAAGCTGGAGATCGGCTTGTGTGGCGGCTCGGCGGAGAAGCCGTTCTCGTAGGGGTATTTGGTTTCCGCAAAGAGCGGTGAACGGGGAAGAAAACGGACCGGTTTGGCCACATCGGTCTTGGAGATCAGAATTTCGCCGACTCCGTAGAAGTGCCCGGTGTGCGCCCCGCCGGTGAAGAGCACGATGTTTTCCGGCTGCGCCGGATCGTAGTCGCCCAGCGCAAAGCAGCACTCGCCGCCCGGCATCCGATGCGGGTTCTCCCGCGATTCCCAATGCAGCAGGTCTTCTGAGGTCGCGACCAGATTGTCGTCGATGTACATCACGTATTTCCCGTTAACGCGGATGGCTTCGTTCTCCGGGCTCTGCAGGACGACGCCGTTGCGATGGATGCGCTTCGACTGGGGAAACAGGATGCCGGGCCTGGTCCAGTTCAGAAGATCGGTAGACGTGGAAACCACGATCCCGTTCATGCTGGTGTCGCCTTGCTTTTCCCATAACCACTGATTGCAAAACAGGTAAAAGGTATCCCCGCGCCGGACCACGTTGACGTCTTCGTAACTGAAGCGACGGTCCTCGCCTTTTCTGAAGAAGGGGCTATGACGGTTGTCCTTGGCGAAGTGCACTCCGTCCTTGCTGCTGGCCACTCCGATGTCGCAGATGTAGTCGATGGGGCTGTTTTGCTGGATATCGATCGGACTCTCGCCACGATAGATGTAATAGAAGACGCCGTCTTTCACGACGATGGATCCGTTGTGCACGCCGCCGGAGAAATGTCCCCGGTCCCAAGCTCCCGGAGTCGGGGCCAGCACCGGATTGTTCATGTGCTTGGTGAAGGGGCCGATGGCCCAGGGATTGTCGGTGAACATATCCATCTGGTCGGGCAAGTCGTGAGAAAAATCGCCCCACCACCGGTCGATGCTGAAAGATTGGTTGCGCCAGGTCGCTTCGTTGTCGGCGCTGGGGAATTGCCAGGCAAACATCCCCTTTTCGTCCTGGGGATTGTCGCGCTTCTTCTCCGGGGCAGCCTGCTGCACAGAGGCGCCGGCGAATGGCGAACACGTTGCGGCAGCGGCTGCCGCAGCCAGAAAAGAACGGCGCGAAAACCGATGAGCCGAAATCGAAGGCATCGTACCTGAGCTGCTCTTCATGGGAATCCTCATTGGGAAGAGTTGCGCTATATCGGTCTGTTCCGTGGTCATTTGGGCAGCCGCTCGACGGCGGCGCCCGCCTGGTTGCGAATCTCGATCACACAGGCTTCTTGTGCGGCCAGGGTCAGTTCGAATTTTCCCCGGTGCGCCGGGAGCGGCTGATTGTTGCTCAGGTCGTGGACCCGGCTGGTGTGCTGCGACACCGCGACCGTTACCCGGCGAACTCCGGGTCCGGGATTGTAGTAGAGAAATGCCGGTGGCAGATCGGTGTCCAGAAAGTTCGTCTTACCCAGGTCCCAGCGCAGCAGCCACGGATCTCCCTGCGGTTCAATCATTTTGTCCAGCCACATCACGTATGCGCCGCCATAGATGGAGCGGTGTCCCGCAAAGTCACCAGTTGCATACGGGCTGTGTCCCTTTTCTTCCTTGCTCAACCGCTCGTAGGGGAACATCGGCGGCAGGTCCGGACGGCTCTGATTTTCGCGCGGCAAATACTCCGGATAGAACAATCGCATGTTCGCCGCCACGTTGAGCGCATAGCGCGCCACCTCTCCGGCCAGTTCGGGACGAAACCTCAAAGCGGGTAAGAGATATGGCAGCGTTACCATCGACTCCATGCTGTATGTCTGGTTTGCAGGCTCAGTACAGAACCCTGCCATCAAACCGTTGACTTCGCGCCCGCCCCAGCGCCCGGTGGCCATGAGGCCTCGCCTGGCGTCGAATACAAATCCCAGGGCCTTCCTTGCATTGGTTGGGTGCCCCATCGCTTCAAGTCTTGCCGCCGCCATGACCGCCATCGCGCCGCTTGGGACCTCGTACCAGGGATTCTCGGCAAAACCCAGGTAGCGATCGATGCTTGTCTTAGCTTCCGACAGGAAGACCTCTTTGCCGGTCAGCTTCCAGGCCATCAGCATTACGTAGCTGTATCCACCCACAGCGTCGGGCTGCCGGTAGATGTCATGATTGGTAAAGGCCGCGCCCTTGGCAAAGTCGTATCCCTGGCTGTTGAAGTCGTAGTGGAGCTGCTGTGCCATCTCTTTCAGCCGCGTGGCGCTCTTGTCCACGCGCGCCAGCCATTCGGCGTCCTTTTCGAAACGCAGCCGGACAAGCGCGTAGGCCATCGCGTTCACGTTCATCAGGTACCAGTATTCGCACAGTGTTGTCCCGGCGCCGTCCAAAAACACCCCATACGGTTCGCTGAAGTAGCCCTTCAGCGACGCTGCCAGCCCATCGAGTCCCTCACCGCGCAACTCCTTCCCAAGCGCCATGGGCCCGTAGGTTGTGAGTCCACCGTCCGGCTCGCCTTCCAGCGCCGAAGGAAACACCTGGCGGCCGTCCTTCGAGACGGTGTTCAATCCATGCGCCGGGTCCATTACCCAGGCGTCGAACGCGTTGGCCAGCGCGTGAAAGTCCAGCGGGCGTTCTTCCGGCCGAGCCGGAAGCCCACTCCATCCAGGCGCCTCCGATCCCCACCCAATTCGCCGCTCCGCCCACCCGGCCAGACCGAGAGCCGCGACTCCCGCCAGAAACTCCCTGCGGTTAAGCAACCAGTCTCGTGTGCGTGTTTCCTGCCCGTCGGCTGTCATGTCTTTCTCTTCCATTCGTTGCCTCTTCGCTTTGGTGAGTCGCCGCAAGACTACTTGCCGCGCTTCTATTCGCAATTTCCGCAAAAACAAATCTCATTCTCAATATCGCTGGCGCAAATGCCAAGGGATTAACATGTAAATCAATTGCTGAAACATTGAATTCACATGTTGAATCACAGGAATTGCCCGCCTGCCGCAAAGCCCGGACACCGGAAAGGCGCAGGTTGTAGCTGATTTGAGCGGCGGTCAGATACAACTACGACACTCTGAACCGGCTGTTTCAAAAGACCTATAGCGCTGGATCGACGAGGCAGGTGGCCGACTCATCCCGGAATCAGCGGCTGTGCCCCGTTCATCGCCTTATCGCGATGAGCGGGTCTTCGGACAGGGTCGAGCAGGTGGCTCGCGAGAGCCCCCCGCGAGCCTCCTCCGGACAACTTGTCAAGCCATATCCCTCGGTCCTCACGGTATCTCCCTTATCATCAACGCTTTCCGCCACAGTCCATTTGCCGATTGTTTCTCTCAATCCGCTAACATGTCTCTATGAGATGTGTGCTGTCCGAAGACTGGCCGCGACCCTCCCGGCTACCGGTGTCGCACGACTCCACACAAGTTCTCCGTATTCAGGAATTTGGCTTCCAGATTCCTGAAAAACAAAGTACTTACGATAGAACCATCCCTCCAACGCCTTGAAAACAGGCAACTTCCACCAAACCCACCGGGGGGGATGGGGGGGTACCCGCTAGAAGGAACCCGACTGACAACGAACGGCGTCCCGCCATCCCCGGCGGACTCCACTGCCGGCCGCCCTCAAACGACAAACCACCCGCTCGCGGATGCGTTTCCCGGTGACGAACGACGCTGAGCCTCCCGGGGCGGACATCCAAGGGGCGCTGCTTCCGTCAGAGCACGCTGCGTTGAAGTCAAGGGGGCGCACTCTTTGGCGATCTTACTTCTCCTTTGGAGGAGCCTGGCCTGAGGGCAGCGCGGCGCCACTTCCTTCCACCAAAGATACAAATCGATCGCCAGGGCCTCCGGAGAATTGTTCGAGCAAGCCGCTGGGCCAAAGGAC
>PLPU01000173.1:0-9583 GCA_003159975.1 Acidobacteriaceae bacterium | reverse complement strand
TGGTTTCGTTGAGAAAAAGCGAGGGTGGAGCGCCGACGTTGAAGACCAGGATGTCGAGTCTCCCGTCGTTGTTGACATCTCCCAGGGCTGTTCCCCGCCGGGATTTCAACGGACCCGCATTCAAGCCGGTAGCGGCAGCAACCTCGCGGAATGTGCCGTTTGTCTGATTGAGGAAAAGCTCGATCGGCTCGACAAAAGGCGGTTCACCGGGCGCCGCATCGAGCAAGGTCGAGAAGTTACCCGAGGCCATGAAAAGATCGTGCCAGCCGCTGTTGTCGAAGTCTGCGAAGTTTGCTCCCCACTTGACGAGCGGTGAAGTGGGAGCGGCGAGTCCGGCGCGATCGGCAGCATCGTGAAACTCGTTGTGGCCGTCGTTGATGTAGAGGCTGGCCGGCTGGCCGGCAAAACGGGTGACGAACAGGTCAAACCTGCCGTTGTGGTCGAGGTCGGCAAAATCGCATGCCATGTTGCCGTAGGTTTGCCCCATTTCCCCGTAGGCGGTGCCTGAATCGAGGCCGATATCCTCAAAGGTTCCATCCCTTTTGTTGTGAAACAGAAAATTGCTGTATGCGTCGTTGGTGACATAGAGATCGGGCCATCCATCGCCGTCGAAATCTCCCCAACAGATTCCCATGCCGTGCGCCTTCTGTGTGTTCTGGACACCGGCTTTGGCAGCGACCTCTTCGAAGGTTCCGTCGCCCCGATTGCGGTAGAGGAGGTTGGTTTCGCCGGGCATCTTATCGGGCAGTTCGGTGAGTGCGTTCTTGTATACCGTCCTTTGAGGGTCGGGAAGATGCCGGGGATCTGTGGAAACATAGCGGGCAACGTAGAGATCCACCAATCCGTCACGGTCATAGTCAGCCCAGGCGGCTCCTGCGCTAAAGCCTCCGCCGCCAACGCCCGCCTTTGCCGTGACGTCGGCGAATTTGCAGCCGCCTAGATTGTGATAGAGCACATTGTGGCCGTAGCCGGTGACATAAATATCGGGAAGGCCGTCGTTGTCGTAATCGGCGACGGCAATCCCGGTGGCCCAGCCCCTGGTTGTCAACCCCGCGGCTGCGGTGACGTCAGTGAAGTGCAGTGTGTTCCCGCTTCCATCCTGCCGATAGAGAGTGATCATGGGATCGCCGCCGGCAAGGTAGCGGTCGATTGAGGAATCGTTCACCACGGCGATGTCCAATTTGCCGTTGTTATCGCAATCCAGAAAGGCAACTCCTCCGCCGCTCATCGTTTCGATGACGTAGCGCCTGTCAAGATTGGTGTGAGGAAAAGTGCGAAGTCCGACGTCCGCCGAAACGTCTCGAAAATGCGGCACAGAGGGTTGCGCGAGCGGCCTGGGCACTGCCAGTGAGGGAGTTTGTGCGCTGAGAGTGAAGGCAGCGAAGAGCAGTACGATGCACGCTGACGTTCGATCCCTCATCTTACCCGGAATTCTAGCATTGCACAGTGCCTGCCAATCGCAGGAGGCTGTTTCACCGGGAAGCCTCTTCTTCCTTCCATGCTTCCGCTTCTCTCAATCTCATTTCCTGGAGCGCAAACGCCTCCGGCGGCAGAAGACACCCTCGCTAAAGCGCACATGTAAATGGAGCGCGACCACCCTGATGAGGCCTATTTGCCGGTGAAGGTTACGTGCCAGACGCTGCGAGAGCCGTCGTCGGTGACAAAGATGCTGCCGTCCCTGGCGATGGCGACACCAACGGGACGGCCCCAGACCAGGCCGTCTTTGGTAACAAAGCCGGTGAGGAAGTCTTCGTAGCTTCCGTCGGCGTGGCCGTCGTGCATGGGGATGCGGATNNTCGTAGGTCGCGGGGAAGCTCTTCTTCTGGGTTGGATAAAAGACCATTTCGAGCGAGGCCATGTGGGGCTGGACGAGGACGTCGGGCGTGATGACCTTCGATGCGAGGTTGATGCGCTTGCAGTCTTTGGCCTGATCAGCAGTGAGGGCGGGCGCCTGCGGGTTGGGGCCTGTGCCGTTGGCGCATGGATCAGGCAGGCGCGGGTCGCGGTGGCCCCCCATGTAATACCAGGGCCAACCGTAGAAGCCGCCTTCTTTGATTGAAGTAACGTAGTCCGGGACGAGGTGATTGCCGAGGTTATCACGCTCATTGGTGGAGCACCAGAGCTGCCCGGTGGTGGGGTTAATGGCTTCGCCTACGCAGTTGCGGATGCCGGAAGCGTAAACCTCAAGGAACTTGCCTTCCGGAGTGAATTCAAGGACGTCAGCGCGGTGAAACTCGTTGGGGTGGGTGTCGGCGTCATCGACGTTGGATCCTGAACCGACGGAGACGAGCATGTGCTTTTCGTCTTTGGAGAAGACGACGTCGCGCGTCCAGTGGCCGCCGCCCATGAGTTGTGCGTAGCCGGGGATGTTGGGAACGACGGTCTCGGGCGCGCCAGTGGCGTGGAGATCGCCCAAGTGGTACGGGATTCGCTGGATGGTGGTGGCATTGCCGACGTAGACGTACCTGGGGTTTTCAGCCGGATAGAAGGCGATGCCGAAGGGGTGGTCAAGCCCAGTGGCGAACTTCTCAACTTGAGCAGCCTTGCCGTCGGGGCCTACGCCACGAAGCACGAACAGCGTGCCGGCGCCAGAGTCGGCGAGGAACAGGTCGCCGTTGGGCGCGGTGCGGATGAGGCGCGGCATGGTGAAAGTGCCACCGCTGAGCGCCATGTGCTGTTTGTTGTCGGCGCGCTGCATGGGGGCGGTGTCGCCGCCGGCATAGAGCGTGACTTTGAAGCCGGCAGGTGCGATGGGCCATGCGTCGGCGGGGCGGGGAATTACGTGGGGCGTATTGTTGACTGCCTCATCGGGGTTGGGTTCGGGGAGGTCGGCGAGCGTGATCTTGCGGCGAACGCCAGGCTGCTGCTGATTCCAGTCAGCGAAAGCGGCCTGACCGGTGATGGTTTGCTGTGCGGGTGCCGCGGAAGGAAGAAGGGTTGCGGCTGCAACGAGGGCGATGAAAGCGGGGAATCTCATGTCCAGGTGTCTCATTTTCATAAGATTTTTGATTCGTGAGGCTGTGCCTGCGAGCTGCATCTATAATTGCGCCTCATATTGTTGACGCTCACGCAACCCGAATGGTCGCTAAAAATCGTTCGACCGGACGCTGCGGCGCAGGCGAGCGTGGGAGAATGTGAATGTTGAGAGATGGCAGACAGGGGAGTGAGAGAGCGCTATGGACATACTGACACTTCACAGAATCCACTTTGCTTTCACGATCACTTTTCACTATCTGTTTCCGCAACTCACCATGGGGCTGGCGTTGCTCATCGTGATACTGAAAACGCTTGGCCTGAAAACCGGAGAAGAGCGGTATGACGTGTCCGCACGCTTCTGGGGGAAGATCTTCGCGGTCAACTTTCTGCTCGGCGTGGTGACGGGAATTCCGATGGAGTTTCAGTTTGGTACCAACTGGTCGGAATTCTCTCGCAGGACCGGCGGCGTGATTGGGATGCCGCTTGCGATGGAGGGTATTTTCTCGTTCTTCCTTGAATCCGCATTTCTTGGGCTTTTTCTCTTTGGCGAAAAGAGGCTATCGCGCTGGGGACACTGGGCGTCGGCGTTCCTGGTGTTTCTGGGATCATGGATATCCGGATTTTTCATTATTGTGGCCAACGCATGGATGCAACATCCGGTCGCGTATCAATTGCTGCCGAATGGCGTGTTTGAAGTAGGCAGTTTCTGGGGTCTACTGGGCAACCCATGGGCCTGGCTTGAATACGCGCACAACATGTCGGGAGCAGTGATTACGGGCGCCTTCGTCATGGCCGCGGTGGGAGCGCTCTATCTGCTGCAGCGCCGCGATGAGGAATATGGACGAACATTTCTCAAGCTCGGAGTCATCGTGGGGATCATCTCGTGCGTCACGCAGATCTTTCCCACGGGAGACATGCATGGCAAATACATGGCCAAAAACCAACCGGCCGCGGTTGCCGGGATGGAAGGGCTGTTCCACTCGCAGAAAGGTGCGCCGATTGTGCTGATGGGCCAACCGGATATGGAAAAGCAGACGATTGACAATCCGTTGGCAGTAAACGACGTGTTGAGCTTCCTGATTTACGGGACGACATCGGCGGAGGTGGAGGGACTTGACCAGATTCCTCGCGACCAATGGCCATCGGCGCTGCCGCTGCTTTTCTACAGTTACCACATCATGGCGGGTCTAGGAACGTATTTTGTGGCGCTGATGGGGCTGTCCGGATTTCTTCTTTGGCGCGGCAAGCTCTTCAAAGCGCGATGGCTCTTATGGCCGATTCTGCTCAGCTTTCCCCTTCCTTACATTGCAAACACGGCGGGATGGATGACTGCGGAGATTGGCCGCCAACCATGGCTGGTGTACGGCCTCATTCGCACCTCGGAAGGCTACTCAACACATATTGGAGTGGGAACGAGCCTGTTCACGCTGCTGGGATTTCTTGGCATGTACTCGGTGCTTTCCATCTTGTGGATTGTGATGGTCTACAAATTCATTCAAACCGGACCGAGTGCGCCTCAACGTGAGACCTCCGGACCCAGCGTTACGGCAGCATAGGAGGACGGATGGGAACCCTGTGGTTTTGGATCGTGGCCTCTATGCTGGCAGCGTATGTCGTTCTCGACGGCTACGATCTGGGTGTCGGCATTGTGTATCTGCTGGTCGCGAAGACTGAACAGGAACGTCAACAGGCACTGCGAGCTATTGGACCCGTGTGGGACGGAAACGAAGTGTGGCTGCTCGCTGCCGGCGGCACGTTGTTCTTTGCATTTCCTCTGCTTTACGCTTCGGCGTTCAGTGGGTTTTACCTCCCGCTCATGATGGTCCTCTGGCTGCTGATTCTGCGAGGCATCAGCATCGAACTGCGCGGCCATTCGCGCGACCCTCTCGTGCACACCTTCTTCGACGGCCTGTTTTTCTTTTCGAGCACCCTGCTGGCCGTCTTCTTTGGCGCCGCGCTCGCGAACGTCGTCCGCGGCGTGCCGATTGGCAAGGACGATTACTTTTTCCTTCCGCTCTGGACCGACTGGCGAACTGGATCTTCCCCAGGGATTCTCGATTGGTATACCGTGACCGGCGGCGTGCTCGCGCTCCTGGCACTTGCGCTTCATGGATCGCTCTATCTCGCATTGAAGACCGAAGGAGACATTGAGCAGAGAGCCCTGAACTGGGCGCGGAGACTATGGCCGGCGGTCCTTGCGCTGACCTTGCTGAGTATTCCAGCCACAGTCCTGGCTCGCCCTAACTCGCTTGAAAACTATCGCACGCATCCGATCGCCTGGCTCGCGCCTCTTGCCGTGGTTGTGGGGCTCGGAATGATTTGGCCGGCGCTGAGGCGGCGCTCTGCCTTTGTCGCATTCCTTGGCTCCTGTGTTTACCTCGCGGCGATGCTCGGCGGAGCTGCTGCTGGATTGCATCCTGTGTTGCTTCCTTCGCTGGGGGGTGGGGGCCAGGATATTACCATCGCGCGCGCACTTGCTGGGCCGCATACGCTGCGCGTGGGGCTTGTCTGGTGGAGCTTCGGCATTCTTCTGGCGATCCTGTATTTCTGTATCGTGAACTGGCTCTTCCGCGGCAAAGTGTCTCAGCAGGCAGGGGATTACGGGCACTAAGAGCGAACGTCCAGGCCAGAGCGACGGGAAGGTGGGTTGGAAGCTCCAGCCGTTCAGCCCGCCGAGGATGGCATGCGCCCTATTTGGAGCTGCCAATTGGGAGTGTATTGCCTTCGCTGAGTTATGGAGTTTTGGTTGCCGGTTGGGGAGTCTTCTTGACTCCGCGTAGCTCTTCATCGGTGCGCCGGATATCGCTTTCGGCAAAGTTGAAGAAGTTCCAGGCTCCGTATTGTTCCTTCAACTCGGGAAGGACTGTCTTGACGACCGCATCGCCCGAGTGGCCATTGGACTGGGCAGTTGCGATGGGCTTCCTCAGAAACACGAGGAATTAAGATGGGGTTGGATGTTTTTATTATAATCCCGCGGGTATGGGGTGTACGCGATGAAGATGCGGATTAAAGGAAACTCTCTGAGGCTTCGAGTTACGCGGTCGGAGTTGGCGCGTCTTGAAGCGGGAGAGTGCCTGGTGGAGCTTACACGGCTCGGTCCGTCGCCGGACAACGTGCTCAGCTATTCGTTGAAGAGCGACGAATCCGCAGCCGAGGTGACGTTGAATTATCAGCCGGGGCGAATTGAGGTTCTGCTCCCCATTGCAGCCCTGCGCGCGTGGTCCGGGGGCGACGAGGTAGGGATTTATGTCTTGCTGAATGTCGGCAACGGGGAATCGCTGGAGGTTGCAGTGGAAAAGGACTACGCCTGCCTGGATCGTAGTGCTGAGGACAACGAAGATACTTTCGCGAATCCTCATGCAGGGACGGTTTGTTAGGTGCGGTCCGGTCGAGCGATTGAGGGTGATTCAATTCAAAACCTGGAGTCTTGTCTCTAAAGTCTTTTGGCAGAATTCCCGAAGTGCAACCGCGGGTCCCTTTCGACTTCGCTCAGGGTAGGCTTTCGGCTCCGTTTGACGCCCAACCACCCCAGCGGCGAGGACCTGCACGGGGCACCGGCCGCGCGTCAAACTCCGCTCAACGTTTTTCCAGGATGGGTAGGTTTGTGTCGAAATCACAGGCGGCCAGGCAGGCCGGCGATTTGCACAATCGAAACGTTCTACAATCGAGCCATGAGAGTCACGGTCGGCGTCTCCGGCGGCATTGCCGCCTACAAGGCAGCGGAAGTTGTCCGCGCACTGCAGCGCCAGGCGCTTGAAGTCCACGTGGTGATGACCGCGGCGGCGGGCAAATTCATTCAGCCGCTTACCTTTGCCGCGCTCAGCGGGCATAAGGTCATTACCAGCCTTTGGGATGAGTGGGCGGACGGGGACGCGACCACCGAGCAAAACGGCATTGAACACATAGGCGAGGCGCAATGGTCCGACGCGCTGGTCGTCGCGCCGGCTACGGCCAACATTTTGGCCAAATTTGCGCATGGCATTGCGGACGATTTTCTGACCACCATGTACCTGGCCACGCAGGCGCCGGTGCTGGTGGCTCCCGCGATGAACGTGAACATGTGGAACCACGCGGCCACGCAGGCGAACGTGGAGATACTGCGGCAACGTGGGGTGCGGGTCATCGAGCCCGGCACGGGTGCATTGGCTTGCGGCATGGTGGGAGCCGGGCGCATGGCGGAGCCGGAGGCGATTGCCGACGCCGTGTTGGGCGCGCTGGGACGGAGGCACGATCTGGCCGGCGAAATCGTGCTGGTCACGGCGGGTGGAACGCGCGAGGCGCTGGACCCGGTGCGGTTTCTCGGGAACCGTTCCAGCGGGAAGATGGGTTATGCGCTGGCAGAAGCCGCGCAGAGCCGCGGGGCGAAGGTGATTCTCATCAGCGGGCCGTCGGCGCTGCATCCGCCGGCGCACTGCGAGTTGGTGAAGGTGGTCACAGCAGACCAGATGCGGGAGGCAGTGCTGGGGCGCATGACGGAGGCTACGCTGGTGGTGAAGGCCGCGGCTGTGGCCGACTACAAGCCGGTGAACGTCTCCGACCACAAGCTGAAACGGACGGGGCCGATGACGATCGAGCTGGCGCCGACTGAAGACATTCTGGCGGAGGTGGTGCGGCGGCGCAGACCTGGGCAGCTCATTATTGGATTTGCCGCGGAGACAGAAAACCGCATGGAAAACGGACGCGCCAAGCTGCTGCGCAAGGGCGCGGACGCCATTGTAGTGAACACTGTGACCGGCGACGGGGTTGGAATTGAGGCCGACTTCAATGCGGCTACTTTTCTCACGCTGAGCACGGCGATCGAGCTGCCGGAGATGCCCAAGCGCAACCTGGCCGACCGCATTCTGGACGAGATACTCGCGCTGCGCAGGCCGCGACCGATGGTGCTGGAGTTTGACGAGCACGTTGATACTGTGACGGTGCCGGAGCGAATGAGCCAGGAGCAGGTGCTGAGCGAATCCGATGCGCCAACCCCGGCCGTGCGCCGGCAACTGATTGTGGAGTGAGTTTTGGCGCAGCGGCTCGATCCCGCAACACGCGACGCGCTGGTGGAGCGCGTACGCTTCTATCGCGACCTGGGGCTGACGGAGTTTTACCGGCGGCCGGTGGATGCGGCGCGGCTGGCGGCGTGGGCCGCGGCGGCGGAGTTGACCGCGCAGAGCGAGCAGGCGGCTTCGGAGCCGGATTCTCAACCTTTACAAATTACCCATGCTTCGAATCTGGTGGAGGAAGCCATTCCGACCCGTAAGCCGATCTCCGCACCGCCCGCAACTGGTATTGCNNACTGGTTTTTGGCGACGGGTCGCCGGTGGCGCGGTTGATGTTTGTGGGCGAGGGGCCGGGGGCGGATGAGGATGCGCAGGGGCTGCCGTTTGTGGGCAAGGCCGGACAGCTTTTGAATAACATGATCGCGGCGATGGGGCTGAAGCGCGAGGAAGTGTACATTGCCAACGTGGTGAAGTGCAGGCCGCCGGGGAACCGGACTCCGGAGCCGGACGAGGCGAATACCTGCACGCCGTTTCTGTTCAAGCAGATTGACGCGGTGCGGCCGCAGGTGCTGGTGGCGCTGGGCGCTACGGCGGCGACGTACCTGCTGGGGCAGAGGCAGCCGCTGGCGGGGCTGCGCGGGCGGGTGCATCCGTATCGCGGGATGCAACTGATTGTGACTTACCACCCGGCGTATCTGCTGCGCGACCCGCGGCAGAAGAAGGAAGCGTGGGCGGATCTGCAGATCGCGATGCGGGAGCTGGGGCTGAGAAAAGGAGCTGTTAGCTCTTAGCTGTTAGCTCTGTTCGCTATCGCTCGCACCGGGCGGGCGGCTGTCAGCTTATGTCAGCGGTCTGTACCCCCGTTGTAGTGCCCCCCCCACCCCCCCGGTCCTTTTCGTAAAATCCTTATTTTCATGGAGTTACGTTGTCTGTGTCCGTACCCATAACATAACAAAGGAGTTATTTGCAGGCGCAAGAAAACAAAAGGGTTGCGGGTGAATCCTGAACTTTTGTATCACATTACAAGATCGTCCTCACATTGCAAGATAATCTTGCGGCACCACCCGTCTCAAGGATCAACTAGTCTCATTGTGCGCCAAAGGGTCGAAATTATCGGCAAAACGGCGGGAAGTTTTTTGAGTTAATTCCCGGTCGGCGATTGCTGAGAGGTCGCATATGGAACGTGAATACGATATGTATATACGCTCTGCGCTACGAGTGGGAATGCGACCCGTTGCATGTTTGGAGATGATTCAGGCCGTCCCTCCAGGACGGCGGAGGGTGTTTGGGGGCGTTCCACGGGTTGCACCCGTGGCTATTCTCACCCAGCCCCTCCGGGGCGCCTGGGGTGGGGCGGACGCTCGCGGGAGGCTCGCGCTGACTTTCGACAGCGCTCAGGGCGGGCTACGGGGCACCCGTCGATGGTTGCAATACGGTNNTCGCCGATCCAGCCGTCCGTCTGAGCTTCGCAATTAGGTGGGTCTGTTCGCAGCTCCCGATATCAGGATGGATGGGCGACCTGGCTTCCATCCCCGGTCCCCGAGTGCGAGGGACCCCTTCGGCAAGCTCAGGGCAGGCTCGGGGGCACCCTCAGCTTGGTCTGGAGATCTCACCGGGACCGG
>PLPU01000402.1:1655-3286 GCA_003159975.1 Acidobacteriaceae bacterium | reverse complement strand
GCGCTCGTGGCAAAAAGTGTACGTTTTCCTCAAACAAGTGTGACTGTCAATACAACTTTCGGGGTAGATTCGGTTCTAATATGAATGTGGAGCTGAATCATGTCTGATCGTTTTGTGGCGTTGCCCCCCGATTTGGATGAATTTGTCCTGAGCAGCGTCGAGAGCGGACGCTTTGAGAGCACCACGGAACTGGTGCGTGCGGCGCTGGTCGCATTTCATCGCCAGCAGACGGTCCACACGACCCACACAGACACGAGCTTCGGCGCGGCGATCGCTGAGGGCGACGTGTTCAGGAAGTTGTGGGAAGTTTCTTCGCAGTCGACCTTTTCGCTGTCACGGCGGTAGTCGACGGAGCGCGGCGCGCTGGGCAAGTTGAATGAGGCGCATGAGGCCGCGAGGTCGCGGCGATAGATGATGATGCCCGATGGCGGGCAGCGAGCGAGGCCAGCCTTTTAGGGCTGGCTTTGGTGTTTTGGGGCTTCGCTCGATCCCATCTCAGGAGCCTGGAATATCTCAATAGCCCGCAGATTGAAATACGCCGTGGAAGCCCGAAATCCCCGGCGCATGCGGGTACAATTGTGGAGCCAATCGCTCCTGTTCCTGGTGGGCAGGAAGCCAGGCCGGCCTTGTAGGGCCGGGTTCGGTGTGGAGGAGAAGAATCGAATGGGATACAGAGGCCTGGCGGGCGCGATGGTTCTGTTTTCGATGCTGGCGCCGGGGGTGCACGCGTCTGTCACTCCATACCCCGCGTGGCCGGGTGCGGCGGCGAGTTTGGCTTACAAGGCGACCGTGGACGGGCAGCCTCTGTTTGTGCATCGCCTGCCGACGTACAACCAGTTTCAATGGATGGACCATGCCAGCTTTGCGATGAGCGGTAAGGTGCATGTGACCATTACCTCGCTGGTGAACGAGCGGAACATCGTCACCTGTTCGATCAGACCGCTGGCTTACGGCATTCATCCTGAGATCAAAGGCAACACCATCAGCTTCGACCTCGATCGGCCGCGGTACCTGGTGATCTTCTTCAACGAGGAGCCGACGTTTCAGAGCCCCGGTCTGCTGCTGTTTGCCGAGTCGGAGGAGAAGCATGCGCCGAAAATCGGCGACGCCGGGGTGGTGAACATACTCGACTACAAGGTGGACAACACGGGCAAGACGGTGGAGACGGCGAAGATCAACCAGGCGATCAGCGATGTGTCGGCGCGGCCGGGCGGCGGCGTTTTGTTTTTCCCCCCGGGCGCGTACCTGACGGGCACGGTGATGATGCAGAGCAACGTGAAGCTGTATGTGGATGCGGGGGCGGTGATACGAGGGTCGCGCAGGAATGCAGATTATGTTTCGCCGCCGATGCCCGCGGGGGCCAGGCCGCTGCGCGCGCTGTTCGTCTTCAACAATGTGGAGAATGCCGGGCTGGCGGGGCAGGGCGCGGTTGACATGGAGGGCTATCCGTGGCTGTGGCATGATTTTCAGCCGGACACGGGCGATGGCAAGTCGCGATCGGAAGAGGGGCTGGTCAACGATCCGCATGGTACCGGCGTGAAGGGCTTTATTGTCAACCACTGCCGCAACATCTCTTTTCAGGGGCTGCTGCTGCTGCGGTCTGCGTACTGGACGGTGACAGTGAGCGACAC
>PLPU01000402.1:226-1603 GCA_003159975.1 Acidobacteriaceae bacterium | reverse complement strand
AGGGATTTGTGAACTACACGTACACGGCGGCCATCGCGATCGGGTACGGGGGCGCACCGAATATCGAGCACCTGCGGCTTGAGGATGTGCACTTTGTCGCCAACCAGAACAAGTTCGCTATCTGGATTCAACTGACGCCGGCGTATTTCACGGGGAAGGGATACACTTCGGGCGCGCGGCCGAGCGACGACATTGCGCTGGACGATTTCCGATTTGTGAACACGACGTTTGAGAACGATGGCGGGCATATCTACATCGATGGCGGCAAGGCGCCGCTGACGAATTTCGTGTTTGAGAACTGCACCTTTGGCAAGGCGACGCGGCCGGGCGAGATGATGGGGACCAACGTTGCTCCGATTCTGTTCAAGAACGTGACGATGGATGGGGCGGTGCTGCGCGATGAGGATCAGCTCAAGCGCGCCGGGTATGAGGTGCATGTGCCGGTGAAGTTTGAGCCGTGAGGGGGACGGGCGGTGCGGTCAAAGGTCTCAGAAGCGGGACCCTTCGTAGAATTTTGAACCCCGGAAGGGTTTTTGCCGGCAAAAGGGCACAATTTCGCAGTTTCCGTGAATGTGTGAAAACGTGGATTCCTTCCCGGTAAACTGCCGCGCGATTTGAGCGGCTGAGGACGCATTGCTTTCCGGCCATTGGTCATCGGGTCGGGGTGGTTCTCCGCCCTGGCGATTGAGGATGCGGCGGAAGGCTTCGCGGTCGGCGTGGTTGCGGCGGGCCAGAAAAAACTCTTCGGCCTGCATGGCGGCGATTTTTTCCACGGCGGTCATGAACTGATTCATGCGGCCTTCTTTACGCGCATTGTGACGCGCAGGCCGGCGGCAGTGGCCATTTTGACCAGGATGTCCAGAGCGAAGAGGTCGATTTTGCCGTGGATGAGGTTGGAGATGCGCGGCTGAGTGACGCCGAAGACCTTGGCAGCCTGGGTTTGGGTCCAGCCTTCGCGCTTGATGTGGCGCGTAAGGGCCAGCATAAGGGAGGAGCGTAGCTTGAGGTTCTCCCTCTTAACCGGGTCGGGCTCGAGGGCGTCCCAGACGTTTTCGTAGACTTCGAAGTCTTGCTTCACGAAGGAAGTATACAGAATTTCGCATAATCAGCGAGCGAATTCGTGGACAGAGTTCTTGCGATCCCGGGAAGGTTGAGTGTTGTGGTCTCCCAGGTCTGAGAATCCAGACCTGGGGCACCCGGCTCAGGCCGCTGTTGCGTTTGGGCACTCGGCCCGCCTGATTTCATGAGGGAGCTGGAGAGTTTCTCGAGGAGTTTTAGAGCGTCCTCCACTGGCGGTGGCGCCTGGCCGGAGGACATCTGGAGCCCGTAGAGGAGGACTGCGCCGCGGCGGGCGCTGATGTGGCCGTTGGCAAGGGC
>PLPU01000402.1:0-154 GCA_003159975.1 Acidobacteriaceae bacterium | reverse complement strand
CCCCCCCGGTGGGTTTGGAGGAAATTGTCTATTTTCAACGCGCTGGAAGCGGAGTTCTACCGTAAGTAGTCTGTTTTGAGGAATCTGGAAGCCAGATTCATGAAAACAGAGGACTTATGCGGAGTGGTGCGCGGGGCGACGCCGGGCGGGATGC
>PLPU01000352.1:0-5062 GCA_003159975.1 Acidobacteriaceae bacterium | reverse complement strand
GTGAAGACGCTACAGGACGTGAAGTTTGTGATGAAGGCTGGCGTGGTTTACAAGGACCAGGGAATAGGGAATAGGGAATAGGGAATAGGGAATAGGGAATAGGGAATAGGGAATAGGGCACAGGGAACAGGGAATAGGGCACAGAAATCAGATCGTAGCTACAAGTGCGACCGTCGCCTTGACAACCGTACAGAAATCCTGTACGGTTGTTTCTTGAGGGATTCGACATGGCTGTGGAGACGACCTATACCGCTTTGCGTGAGAAGCTGGCTGGGTTTCTGGACCAGGTAACGGACGACCGCGAGGTAGTTTTTGTTCGCCGGCGCGGAGCCCGGGATGTGGCGATCGTGGCCGCAGATGAGCTATCGAGCCTGATGGAGACGGCCTACCTGCTGCGTTCGCCGAAGAATGCGGAGCGGCTGATGGAATCGCTGGCGCAGTCTATCGCAATGGATAACGAGGCTATTCCGGCGCAGTCCGCGGCATCTGCACTTGAGGAATTGCGGCGCTCCGTGGGCTTGGAGCCTTCCTCTGAAAAACGAGGATAAGCGCGGATTATGAACGACCGAGTCGAGCGGGCTGCAATCTTCCTACCGAGATTCCGTGAAGACCTTGCCTACCTGATCAAGACCGATCGCAAATTGGCTTTGCGACTTCTCGAACTTGTGGAAGCAGTGCTTGCCGATCCCTTCAACGGAATCGGCAAGCCAGAGCCATTGAAATTCGATCTCGCTGGTTGCTGGAGCAGGCGGACCACACAAGAACATCGAATGGTCTACCGTGTCACTCCAGATCGAATCTACTTTCTCCAGGCACGGTTCCACTATCAGTAACGGATGAGGCCGAAGGCGAGTCTTTACATTCGGGCATCGTCCCTGCCACACTAGGGAGTGGACACCCAAACCATCGTTATCCTCGATTTTGGTTCGCAGTATACGCAGTTGATTGCCCGGCGTATCCGCGAACTGAATGTCTTCTCCGTGGTTCTTCCCTGCACCGCTCCCCTCTCGGAAATCAAGGCCTACAAGCCGCTTGGCGTGATTCTTTCGGGCGGGCCGTCGTCTGTGTATGACGCGGACGCGCCGGAAGCCGATGCAGCGGTGCTGGAGATGGATGTGCCGGTGCTTGGCATCTGCTACGGGCTGCACTTCATCGTGCACCATATGGGCGGCAAGGTGAAGGCGGCGCCGCTGCGCGAATACGGCCACGCCGAGGTGATGATCGAAGACGTCGCAACGCCGCTGTTTAACGGCCTTCCGGCCAACATCCAAGTCTGGATGAGCCACGGCGATGAGGCAGAGGCGCTGCCGCCAGGGTTCCATCGAACCGCGATCACTTCCAACGCGCTGGCCGGCATCGCCAACGACGAGCGGCGCATCTGGGCGGTGCAGTTTCATCCCGAGGTGCACCACACGCCGCTGGGGCCGCAGCTTATCAGGAACTTTGTGTTCGGGATTTGCAAGGCGGCGGGCGACTGGACGCCGGCGCACTTCATTGAAACCACCGTCGCGGGCATTCGCGAGAAGGTCGGCAAAGGTCACGTCATCTGTGGCCTCTCCGGCGGGGTGGATTCGTCGGTGGCCGCGGTGCTGGTACACACGGCCATCGGCAGCCAGCTGACCTGCATCTTTGTGAACAACGGGGTGCTGCGGAAGAACGAGTTCCAGATCGTGCAGAAGAATCTGCGCGAAAAGCTGGGACTGAACATTGTGGCCGTGGATGCTAGCGAGCGGTTCCTGGCGCAATTGGCCGGCGTCACGGATCCTGAGACCAAGCGCAAGAGGATTGGCGCGGAGTTTATCGCGGTCTTTGACGATGAGGCGACGCGCATCGCGAAAGAATCCGGCGGTGTGGACTGGCTGGTGCAGGGGACGCTCTACCCCGATGTGATTGAATCGAGCAGCGTGAAGGGGCCAAGCCAGACCATCAAGAGCCACCACAACGTGGGCGGGTTGCCGGAGCACATGAAGCTGAAGTTGATTGAGCCGCTGCGCGATTTGTTCAAAGATGAAGTGCGGCGCATTGGGCGCGATCTGGGCATGCCGGACGACATTCTGGGCCGGCAGCCGTTTCCCGGGCCGGGGCTGGCTGTGCGCATTCTGGGCGAGGTAACGCCGGAGCGCGTGGCGCTGCTGCAGGAGGCCGACGAGATTGTGGTGGCGGAGATCAAGGCGGCTGGACTTTACAACAGAATCTGGCAGAGCTTTGCGGTGCTGCTTCCTGTGATGAGCGTGGGCGTCATGGGCGACCAGCGAACCTACGCGTACACGGTGGCGGTGCGGGCCGTGCACTCGGAAGACGGCATGACCGCGGATTGGGCGCCGCTGCCCTACGAGGTGCTGAAGCGCATCTCCAGCCGCATTGTGAACGAGGTGCGCGGCATCAACCGCGTGGTCTACGACATCACCTCGAAGCCGCCAGGGACGATCGAGTGGGAGTGAGTGCTCGCCGCACGGGCGGGAGCGCCTGTGGCGCCAATTCTGCGTCATGTCCGATGAGTCGAATTACCCGGCCTTTGCGATGGACGAAAGGCTCCGCGGCCGCGTGAACCATCCAAACGCGGCAGTCGCAACAACGATGAGCCCAAGCATTGCGAGCCAGGCCAGCATGGCCAGTTGGCCCACGAGGTGTTCGCGGGACTCCACTTCGCGCATATTGCGGCCAGCCAGCACAAATCCTCCCGGCGCGTTCCCAACTGGCGCAACTCTCTGTACAACCGCGGCGATACGAACACCTTGGCCACGCGGCGGCCTCCCGCCGTTCAAAGGGGATTTCTGATCTTTGTTGGATGTTGTGCCGAGAATGGGCTGCCAGCTTAGCCGGTCCTGGCCATGCTGCCGAACGTAATCGAAGACGCCGCTTGGCGGGGCGGGGATGGCTCCGTCGAGCCGCGCCTGGGAGACCAGCGGATGGCCCTGGTTGTCGTATGCGATCACAAACGGGGTAAGGCTGCGCGCAATATCAATGGAGGCTGGAGAAACCGCGTCGGCGGGAGTAATGCCCTGTTCCAGTTTGGCCACCAGGTCGTCGGCGAGTGCGATCTGCGGATCGTTGGCGCCCAGGCGCAGAACCTGCTGAGGAATGACGTTGAGGGCCATGGCCAGCACCGTGGCCAGACCGGCGAGGACAAGTGCATTAAAGATCAAGGCCGGACGGCCAAACGTGTCACGCAGCATGGTGAAATGCTCCTTTGTGAGAGATAGGGCGAGATCGCGAAGAACCAGCGGAATCAGATTGCGGCGGGAGAGTGTGGGATCGTCGAGAGCGTCGCGAAATGCCTGTCGCATGGAGGAACCATGTGTCTCGCGAAAGCGTGCCGGGTAAAGGCAGATAGACGCCGCATAAAAACGCTCAATGCGATCGGAGTTCGGTGAAGCGTTGGTCATGAACGGCCTCCATGCGGAATCAGGCCAAGCGAGCGGGCTGAGGACACAGCCGCTTCGAGCCGGCTGAGCTCGGTCGCCAGTGCCGTTTGGCCGAGGCCGGTGAGGCGGTAGTAGCGGCGGCGCTCATCGTCGGAGNNCTCAGCAAGGGAAAGCAGAATAGCGAAGACGGCTGGGGAAAGAGGTGTCGTGGGTATAGTTCCAGTTGCCATGGGAAGAATATATATCCACTACGGATATATCTGCAACAGAAATATACAGAATTTTCTTGCCGGCTATTTCGGCGCCGTGGCGTCGGCCAGTTGGTAATTCTTGTACAGGGTGGTAAACAGGGTGTGGCGTATCGAGAACTTGCTGGATGAGTCATCGCCAACCGGGACGACCTCAGTGTCGACGATGGTCCTGACAGGGAGGATCAGCGGGTTGCCGCCGACCGTCACAAGGCTATAGTCGATGCGTGTGTCTTCCTGGTGAACAACGTCGGATGGTTTGAAGTCGGCCTTGATGACAAGCCGGACGACGACGCCGGTATCCGGATCGACAAATAACTCGCCGTGGTAGGGCGCGGTAGCTTTCACATCCTTCCAATTGGAGTAGATTTGCGTCGTGTTTGCGATCACGCTATTCACTCCGCCCACTCGATCCGTGTCTGGGAAGCAGCAATAGTCCACCGCGTAGTGCGACTTTTTCTTGTCCACCGCGAAGGAGAAGACGGCTGTCCGCTGACCATTGACCGTCTCCCAGCGCAGCCAGGTGAGTTTACCGGCGGCTTGCGCCTCTTGCACAATAGCGCCCAGGACGGGGCCCGGTCCGTACAAGACGATCCGGCCGTTTGCGCCCCAGGGGGTCTTGTCCTTGACCCTGGAGGCAATCTCCGCGCCGTTCCGGCTCTCGACCGGGGTCTCGGTGAACGCGATGAAATGGATGAATTTGTTAACGGTCCCCTGGTTCGGATCCTCCCACGATGCACTGAGATCCTTGTTCGAGCCGGCCACGGGGGGCTGCGTGTCGTCTTGATAGCGGAGAGTCTCTTTGGTTGCGGTCAAATGGGGCAGTTGCGCGTAAGTCTTTTCCGCATAATCGACTGTTTTGTCGAGAAGAGCTTTCTGCGCGGCCGCATCGGGCGCAGGCGTCGTTGGCAGGTCGGAGGGCGGCGGAGCAAGCACGGCGCTGCGCGCTTCCAAAATGGAGATCTGTTCGGTTGTCAGGGGCCCTGGAAGATATTCCAACATAGTACCGATCATGCTTGAGGTCAGTTCTTCACTCAGTTCGACCTGCTTGAGTTCCACGGCCACCTCGGCGTCGGTTTTCCTGGCCTGTTGCTGTGAGACCAGTAGATCTTTCAGTTGTTGCACGGTGATTTTCTTAACGGCCCATGCGGGCGAAGCTGCAACGAGAAACACGAGAATCCATCCAAGGCGGTTCATCGGTTCAATCCTCCGAAGATTTTGGCGAGCCAATTGTAATGATGCAGGGTCACTCCTGGATGTGACGGACTGCGAATAGTTTCAATCCTCTGTTGGAAGACTCGATGCGCGTGCCCGTGAACTCGACGGTGGTCAAGGCGGTGAGGTTGCAGCCGCTGTGTGTGTGCTGCACCAGCCGCATGGCGTACGACATTACGTCGAAGCCGGGAGGGACGATTGATTGGGAGTTGCAAACCCTGACAAGTCACGTAG
>PLPU01000094.1:0-22470 GCA_003159975.1 Acidobacteriaceae bacterium | reverse complement strand
CAGCGCCTTGAAATGGGCCTCTCTTACGACCGTGTCCTGCAAGGGACGCACGAGAACTTTTACGGCGCCCACCTCTGGTGGGAACCCAAAGAGACGGCCTTCCGCCTCCGTTCCGAGTTCGCCCGAGGTCATCATGCCCAGGGCTACTGGGTCGAGGCCGACTACCGCACNNGAGCCTGTCTTCCGCATGCAGCAAACGTTTCGCCGTGACACCATCGTCAGCGATGGCCTGCCGCTGGTAAACACGCAACGAGCTGACTTCGGCCTCGATTACAACCTGCCGCACAATACCAGGATTCTTACCAGCTACGCTCGGCAATTCTCGTCCACTGGCAATCACAATGTCTGGGAGACAGGGATTGTTTACCGCTTCCTCTTCCCAGCCTGGAAAGGAAAATGACGATGAATTTGAAACATTGGTTGCCCGGTATTCTTGTCCTGGCTTCGGTTTCTGCGTTCGCGGTCGCCGCACAGCAGAACAGCGCGCCGGTCACTCCCGCTGCCAAAACAGCCACCGCCGCAAAGCCCGCTGATCAGCAACAGGATGAGGGCCAGCGCGTATTCGACCAAAACTGCTCTCGCTGCCACACGGCGCCGGATGGTTTCTCGCCGCGCATATCCGGCACCGTCGTGCGTCACATGCGGGTGCGGGCTTCTCTCAGTCAACACGAAGAGGAACAACTGCTCCATTTCCTCAACCCATAACAAGGCCTCCAATCTTAATCGCCCATATGATCGGGCCTACATTTTGAGGATCGGTCTTCCGCAAGGTCTCCAACGTGGCAACGGAGTCCCTGTCAGCTTGCGACGCAAGAATTCGGATCGCCTGCTGCCGGCCTCTTGCATTTTCGCTACTCAATGCCTTCCGCACCCATGCCCTTGGTCAATGCCGATTTACACCTGCTCTGACGTGTTACGAGCGGCTGGCGCAACAACACATCCGAAAAGAACGGCCGCCGTCAGCGCGAGCGCCGAAATCCCCATCAGCACGCGAGGGTATCCAAATTGCGCAATGAGTATCCCCGCACCCGCCGTTGAGCCCGCCCCGACCAGCGCATTGCAGAACATCGTCATCGCCGACGCCGAGCTGCGCTCATTGTCCGGCACTTTGCTCATGAGCAAGTTGTACAGCCCCGGAGAGCTCATCCATTGCGTTGCGGAAAAGCTCAGGTAGAGCGCTACCGCCAGCCCCCGGCTATGGGTTCCGGCCAGACAGGCCACGGCGGCGGCAGTGGCGACTTGTGTGGCGACAATGCCGTTCACCAGGCCTAATCGGCGAAAGAGCACCGGTGTCAGCAGCCCAACACACAATTGAAGAACTTGCGCGGCGGAGAAAGTGAGCCCAATCAGCGCAAAGGAAATATGGAGATCCTTCGACAGATATACAAATGCAAATGGTGTAAAAGAGGCTAGGACAGCCGTCCACAGGGCCATCGACGGCAGAAAGCTGAGCAGGAACGGGCTGATCTTCCAATGCTGTTTGCTGGTCTTGTCCTGGGCCTGACGCTGGCTGTCTTGAAACGGTAAGCGCAGGCGCAGCAAAGGAATCAAGCCAATCATTGCGATGCAACACGAGACAATCAGAATCATCCGCTTGAATTGCGCGGCCTGCATCGCAAATCCGGCCATCTTTAGCCACCGGGGCAGATAGCCGCATACAATGCCTCCGAGTGCGCTGGTGCCGATGCTCATTGAAAAAATGAGACTGAATGCCGATGCACGATTCTCATCCGTTGTAAGTCTTGCGATTGTAGGTGGGAAACAGACTCCCCAGATGCACATTGCCAACCCCGCGAAAAGCGCCAGGCCAATCTGCGCGGCCTGCCCCAATGCCAGCGCGCGCGCAATTCCCACTAACGGCGCGACGATCAGGCAAAATGCAAGAAGAGGGCGCAAGCCGGTCTTGCGCGCCAGCCAGCCCGCCGGTAGGGTTCCGATCGCCGATCCCAATGCCAGTGCGCCGCCCATCAGGCCGATGGTCCGCTCATTGAAATGAATGTCCAGCAGGTAAAGGTTGAACAGGAAGAAATAGACGGAGAACCCGAAATCGAAAAAGAAAGCGACCGTAAAGAAGACCCAGAAATGTCGGCTCAGTTTCTTGTTGTGCAGCAACGCTGCCGGGGTCATAAAGATGGAGGCGTCGCTCGCACTGCGGTCCGGGGCTAGGTCGGCCACAGGCAACTGCTCCACTAGCGCCCCTCCTGGACCAATCTACGAAGCCTGTCGATGGCCCAGTCCAGGTTGGAATAACGGAGTTCCAGAATCGGCACCGTCAGTAGCCGCTCGATCGTTTGGTACTGCGCCGGAAGTAGTTCCGACGGTGCATGAAGCTGCCGCATGTATTGCCGTGCAACATCCTCGGGATAGGGCACAAGCTCGGGTGGCCCTTCCACGTGCCGGTTGAGAAAGACAATGAAGTCCGCCTGTGCGGACCGCGCGCAAATCATGTTGGGAAACTTGTCGGTCGCGATCTCAACCGACGGCTTGCCTGTCGGGTGCGGCGTAAGTTCCTGCCCCTCCAGTTCCGGGAACAGCTCCGCGGCGGTGGGCCGGAAGCGAACCTTGTGGCAGTTGCCTATCACCATTCGATCTATTCCGCCGATCAACATATTGCATCCATCGTCGGTCACATAGGTCCATCCGGCTAGTGCGCACGCATAAGACAGCGTAGATTTTCCCGCACCGGCGTCGCCGCAGAGCAACACCCCGTGTCCCTCCAATGCTACGCAGGCCGCATGCACGCACGTCATATAACGCGTCCTGATGTGTATCGCCACCCCTGTGTCGAGAAAGAAGCCTCGCACGTATAACCTGTGCCTCAAGGCCGCATGTGAAACCAGGATTTGCGTTTCGTTCCGGCCCATGTGGACGACGCCGTAGTTATCCGCATTGGCCACCCATACCACCGTATGTTCCATCGCATGGTACGACGGAATGGGAGGGCATTCAATCGAGTCGCTCTCCACCACATGCACGTTCACCCGGATCGGTTCTGTGTTGTATTCGCCTTCGCACATTCCCCATAGCTCATCGCAGTAGGCCAGGATCTGAGGCGAATTCGTGTTAACCTCCACGGGAAATCCCGACGCGTAGTACATTGCTCGCAGTGAAAGTTCAGGAGCTTCCATCGGGTGCCTGGGAAGGTTGATCGGTCTGGACAAATCGCGCGCAGACTCAATCTCAGCAATCGTCGTCATTCAGGTTCCTTTCTGGAAGTTTGCGGATGATCAGAACAGGTACTTTACTGCGAACTGGATAATGCGGGGATTCGCGATGGTTGAGGAGATCAAGCCAAACGAAGGATTCAGGTTGGCTGGACCGGTGGGAGTCGCGGTGTAATCCACGCCGTTATTGGGGCTGCCGAATTGTGGCGTGTTGGTCAAGTTGAAGAACTCTGCCCGGAAGCGGAAGCTCTTGGACTCTCTTACGGGAAACACGCGTTCCACCGCCATGTCCAGGTTATGCTGGCCAGGACCACGCACAATGCCGACGCCGCTGTCGCCGAAGTCCGTGTCGTTGGGGCCGGTGCCATTCGGAGCCTCCGGCGCAATGGTAAATGCGTTTTGGGTGAGGTAACCGTTTTGCACGCGCGAAAAAAGAGAACCTTGTGTGGAGGGATTCACTCCCGTTCTCTCCGCACGGTTTTCAAAGTTGCCGTAAACCGCGCCGGCGTTGAAGTCCATGATGGTGAGCGCATTGCCCGACTGGATCACCGAGATGCCTGAGAACTGCCAGTCGCTGAGCATAATCCGGGCCAGAGCGGGTGCGGACTGGAACCTGGGCGTCTGCCAGGTAAAGTTCATCACCGCCCTCTGCGCGCGGTCAAAGTCCGTCAACCCATATGCTTGCCGCGGATTATTCTGGCTGTTCGTGAGCAAAAACAATTCGTACAGATTGCTTCCACCCGAACCGCTGGTCTCGTCCAGGCTCTTGGACCAGGTATAGCTTCCCTGGAACTGAAACCCATGAGCGAAGCGCCTGACAATGCTGCTCTGCAATGAGTTGTAATTCGCGATGAAGTTCGACTGCGTAAACAGCGAACCCTCGCTGATACCGGCAAACGGCAGCCGGTTGGTCACATTGTTGACCGAATTCGTCGTCTGACCGCCTATCCGATTCTGCGGACTAGCCAGAAGCGCCTGATCGAATTCGATCTGCCCCGGCCGGTGCAGCGAACGCGTTCCCACATAACCAACCTGTAGCACATAATCCTTCGCAAAAGCATACTGCACGTTCAGGTTATACTCCTGCGTCCGAGAGTCCACGAGGTTCGGATCCGTCCCCTGGAGGAACGGCACCGACGTCGGAGTGCGCGGTATGAAGATCGGATAGCTTGAATCCGGCAGCACCAGAGGAACGAAGGGACTCTGCAAAGTCGCTGCCCCATTGGCAGCGCCCGACACGATCTGTAGCGTTGAAAACGGCGGCTGTCCAAGTGTCGCCTCCGCAATGTTGCCCGAGTGCTCGTCATAGTAAATGCCGTATCCACCGCGCAACACCAACAGCGGCTTTTCTGTCATCTGCCACGCAAATCCAAGCCTTGGCGATATGTCTCCGAGCGGTGTCTTCCAAAATCCCGGCATAGTCGTCCTGACTACGCCTGTGGGGATCGTGCCCGGAAGATTAGAAGGCACAGTGAATCCACTGAATGATCCCGTAGCTGAAACATGCCCTGTCGCGATAGCCGGGTCGAAGTTTGCCAACCGCCCGTTAATGTCCGTCGGAGCGCCGAAGATTTCGTACCTCAGTCCGGCATTCACAGTCAGATGCTGCGCCAGCTTGATGTCGTCCTGCGCGAAGCCGGCAAAGTCCGTGTACCGCTCGTCCCTGCGGAAGATGCCTCCTCCCGCCTGACTCCCCGTTACATTGCTGAGTCCGGTCGGGCTGCCATTCTGCGATGCGCTCTGCCCCAGCAGAAAGTCGTCGAAGGTTGCGATTTGGAGCAGGCCGCTCGTCTCCTCCGGCTGATCCTCATCCACCTCGTTCCGCTTGAATTCAACGCCGAATCGTGCGTTGTGACGACCGCGGGTCAGCGCAGCCGTGTCCTGCCATACATACAGGTTTGTCACCTGCCACGACGCAGGGATGCTCGGCGCGCCGATCGTGAACAGCCCACCGATCGACAGTCCTGGGGCGCCGGAGGTCGGGCTCACGATGCCCGTCGTCGTTCCTTCCCCGATTGCCGATGCCAGAAGCGGGCTCTGGCTCGCCATCAGCCCGTCGTATTGCATGTATCCAAACCGCGCGATATTAACCAGCCTGGAGTTGAAGATGTGCGTATCCGTGAGCACAAACATCGTATTGCGGGCTAGTCCATTACTCCCCCAGCCCGGAAGGTTCGGCCCATCCTCGGAAAATGGCATGGTCTCGGTCGCGTGCGAGTAAAAAAACCGGCCAGCGAGGGTATTTTTCGGGGTAAGAGTCTGGTCGATATCGGAGGTGAACTGGTTTTCCCAGTAGTACGCCGGGGGCGCAAACGTCGACTGCCCCAATGGCAACTGGTCGGAGTTCGTGCTCGGCAGCGCTGCCTGTGGACTGGGTATGGCCAATTGACCACTTGGCAGCTTCGCGTTCAGGATCGCCAGCGCCACGGGGTTGATGTTTGACCCGTCGCATGCCACCTGCGTCCCGCCCGCCTGAGTCAGATATCCGGTCGCCTCCTGGTTCGCAGAGTCCAGGTGCCCGGCCGGGCAGAACTGTGCCCCGAGAGCCGCCGCCGAGCGGCCGGAGGTCAATTGCGGCAATGTGGCCGTCTGTGCGCCACCCAGACCATTTGCCTGGGTCGACCCCTGATACTCAACGAAGAAAAATGTCTTATCCCTCACGATTGGCCCGCCAACTGTCGCGCCAAACTGGTTCTGCTTCAGCTCTGCTCGCGGCTGGCCATCGGTTTTTGAAAAGAAGTCGTTCGCATTGAAGATATTGTTGCGTACGAACTCCCAGGTGCTTCCGTGGAGGCTGTTCGTCCCGCCCTTGCTCACGAGGTCAACGTTCGCGCCGGACCCGCGTCCGTACGCGGCATCGAAGTTGGCCGTCTGCACACGGAACTCCTGGATCGAGTCCGGTGCCGGAATGGCCGTGCCCACCTCTTCACCGGCGTTGACGGCTGAGTTTTCCGCCAGGTTATTCGCGTCAATGCCGTTGAACTGGATATTGTTGGCCGTCGTCTTGCCACCATTGGAGGCCACATTCTGAGAGCCGTTTCCCAGCGCCGCCGCAGTCGGAAGCGGCACCACCACGCCCGATGAAAGCCCCAGGATCTGCGTATAGTTGCGGTTCGAGAGCGGCAGCGCCTGAATCGCCGTATCGTCCACGAGCCCTCCCAACGTCGAAGTTTCCAACTCGGCCAACTCTGCATCGCTCGCCACCTGTATGCTCACGCTCGCTCCAGCAATCGTTAGCTTCACGTTCAGGGAGGTCGTTTCGCTCACCGTTACCTGGATCGATTGAAAACTTTTCCCGGCAAACCCTTTTGCCTCCACCGTCACCGTGTAGCGCCCCGGCAGCAGCAAAGGCACGCGAAATACGCCCTCTGCCGTTGTGATCACTGAGCGCGATGCGTGGGTCTCTTCATTTACCGACAGCACCTCAGCGTTGGCAATCGCCTGATTCGAAGGGTCGAAGACCACACCGGAAATGGCGCCTGTCCCCGGCGTCTGCCCAAATGCTTTCACCGTCAGAACAAACGCGCAAATTGTCCATAAAACCAAATAGTGTCGCAGCGAACTGGTCTTCATGCAGTTGTCTCTCAAAGATTGATCTTCCTTTGAGGCTGAGTATGAAGAAATCGCCGCCACGAATTGTTATCGACTTGTCATTCTTTTGCACCGTTCTATGCGGATTGTCCGGAAAACCCGGCGCGCATCCAAATTTCCCTCTTCCAAGACAAGGGCAATCTCGTGTCGCAAATAGCTGATAAGCGGGGAGGTCGCCGATCTGGATGCGGTATTGGGCTTGGCAGCGCCTGATTGGAGATTTGATGGGTAAAGAGGGCATTCACTCTCGAACTGGTTTTCCGATGAGGAAACAGGCGGAAATCGGATTCTGTGTGCTGGTAACCGGGCGGTTCCCACAGTGACAAACAGATGACATTCATTTGACCGGCCCCTGACACGAGTTCGACGCCCTCTTCGTAAGGTCAGAGTTCAAGGATGGGCACGCTTGAGTCAACGCGCAGCAAACCTGAAAAACCAGATCTCGAATGCGATTTTTGGAGTGCTCGACTACCTGGCTTACCCCCTGGGGATGCTTGCCATTGCTCCACTCGCGCTCAGGAGTTTGGGGACCGATCGATATGGCATATGGATGATTGCCGTTTCTACCATCAGCACGGGAGCCATTGTTGCATCGGGGTTCGGCGATGCAAATATCCGCATCGTGGCCATGCAGCGAGCGACCGGCAATCATGAAAATGTCATTCGTGCGGTACGCAGCACCATGGGCATCCACCTGTTTCTCGGCTGCGCGCTGGCGATTGCGGGATGGATTCTTGCGCCCATGGCGGCCATCAAGCTGGTAAGCGCAACTTCCGGACTGCGAGCCGATTGCCTGTGGACCCTCCGCATCGCCTGCCTGCTCATTCCGGTGCGCGCCATTGAAAGCGTTTGCGTCAGCACCCAACGGGCTTATGAACGATATGGAAGCGCCCTCAGGATCAGTGCCATTGCGCGCCTTGTGTGCCTGGCCTGCGCCGGAGTGCTGCCGTTTATCGCGCACACGGTGGTCAGCATTCTGGTAGCAACCCTCCTGATCTCGGCGTATGGAGTGTGGCTCCAGATTGCACAACTTCGCACGCTGCTGGATGCCGATGACTTGCTGCCGGCTCTCGATCGCGAAACGACGCGGGCCCTGTTATCTTTCGGTGTGTTTGCCTGGATTCAAGCGGTCTCCGGCCTGGTGTTCGGGCAGTTGGACAGACTGATTGCCGGCATCGCTTTCGGAGCGGCCGCCGTGGCGGCATATTCAATTTGCGTGCAAATGTCTCAGCCGATCTATGGGTTGGTCGCGGCCGGATTGCACTTCCTGTTTCCGCGCCTTTCGGTTCAACACGCGCTGGATGACTGGGCAGGCGTACGTCGGACGGTTCTGCTGGGCTTCTGCGCCAACCTGCTGATTGTGGTCCTTGGCGCTTCGGTTGTGCTTGCGTTCGGGCCAGCAATTCTTTCGAGGTTAGCCGGGGTTGAACTTGCGCATCAATGTGCGCCGCTTCTTCCAGTCATTGTCTGGAGCACAGCGTTCTCAGGCCTTGGAGTCGCTGGAGCCTATTCGATGCTGGCTCTGGGCCGGGCAAAGACATTGACCTGCTTCACACTGGCGGGCGGCATACTCATGAGCATCTCAATGAGTTGGCTCGCAAGACGTTATGGCCTGCAGGGAATGGCATGGAGCCGCATGCTCTATGGGCCAATCACCTGCATGGTCTACATCCCGCTCGTGGTGTTTCTCAACAGTCGTTCCAAATGTAGGTCTTATTCCGCATTTTCAACGGCACTTTACGAGGAGGCGCAATGAGCCGGATATCGCACCACACCGCGGCACCGATGCTTGAGCCATGCGCCGGCCACCAAGGCGGGGAGTTTCTCACGGCATCCCTTGGTCCCTGTGCCAATGTGCTTGGCATTGCCGTTGAGGCGCTGAATCTGGAGGGGGCGCTTGCGCGCGTGGCGCAAATTCTTCGATCCGGCAGGAGGGGCTACGTGTGCGCAGTCGGAGTGCATGGAATCCTTGAGGCACGGCGCAACCCAGATGTGGCCCAGGCTTATGCCGAAGCGGCCCTTGCGATTCCCGACGGCACGCCGACGGTTTGGGTCGGCCGGCTACAGAAACATGCTTCGATGGATCATGTCACGGGGCCTTCACTAATGCAGGAGGTTTTCAGCCGGGAAGAATTTGCAGGCTATAGCCACTTCTTTTATGGAGGAAAAGAGGGCGTTGCCGGCGAACTCGCGGCAAATATGGTTCGCCAATTTCCGTGGACGCGCATTGCCGGCACTTACACACCTCCTTTTCGCGAGTTGACCGCTGCGGAAGAGAGTGATCTTGCGCAGACCATCAGGGCGTGCAAGCCGGACCTCGTCTGGGTAGGAATCGGCACACCGAGACAGGACCTCTTCATGCGCAGGATGCTGCCGCTCCTGGAGACGCGCCTAATGCTCGGTGTGGGAGCGGCATTCGATTTTCACACTGGCCGGCTCAAGAAATGCGCCCCGTGGGTGAAGAAAATGGGATTCCATTGGTTGCACCGGCTGCTGCAGGATCCAAAGCGCCTATGGCGCCGCAACGTGGGCAACGCGGCATTTCTGTGGCACATCGCCCTGCAACTGGCGGGACTGAAGGTTTATCGCCTGCCCGCGCGGCCCGCAATCTCTCAAGTAGAAAGTTTATTCCCATGCGATTCATCGGCCATGACAAGGGAATCGAGCCAATCATCTTCGGTCAGTAATCAGGCTTGGGAGGCTGCGCATACGGTTGGCCGAATTTGTTCAGATGATTAGCCGACTCACGGGAAAGGTCGCGTGCGTCGAGCGAGATCGACTCCGATTTGCCAGGACCGAGATGGACGCGCCGCACCAGGCGATTCAGAGCCGGCTGCGTAAGGCCTTCGATCCATACGTGAATTTCATACTCGCCGGCGGGAATATTTTCGAGGTGAACATTCTCGTCCTGATCCGCGGTCGCATAATAAGGCGTGGAGAGCGCAAGCACCACCGCGCTCATCTCGGGGTGAATGTTGCAGAAAATGTAAGATACTCCTTCACGGGAGAAGACCACATCTTTCGACTTTCCCGCTTCATACAGACCGAGATCGAATCGCTTCCCGTTAAACAGCGAAAAGACGTTGTGAAAGAAAGGATCGGCGTTCGGAAACGCGACCACGCTTCCTACAGGTACGACCAGCAGGTGAGGCGTGAACATCCGGTTTTTCTGGATGAGCGTGAAGCGGCCGGGGGGCACGGTCCGACTGGCCGCTTCAGCGGAGACCGGGGTAAGCCAAAGGACCGCCGCGGGAGGATGACCCTTAAACGGGCGTGGCGCGAGTTCAATGCGAGCATGCAGTTCCGTGACCCTGGGGGGCTGCGCATCCTGCGCCGTAGTCGGCAGGGGGAGAAGCGCCAACCCGCAGAGCAGGACATGACGAATGCGATTTGGAGTGTGTGCACGCATCATCAGAATCTGTAGCCCGCTGCAATTCCGATTACATCGCTCCAAGCGGTGGGCGAGTTCACATAGGACGATTCAATCCGGCGATACTCGATGGAATACACGAGATATGCACTCGGCCTGAAGATCACGTTACTGGTGAAGGTTCGATTTCGAGCAAGATCGTAGTAACTGCTCGGTCCTGCGATCGCGTATGGCCGAAGCTGATAGGCCGGCACATCGTCGATTCCGAAGGCCTCATTGAATTCAAGCCGCTGATTGATCTTTTGTTTTGCCTGCATCCATCCGCCCATGTCGTCGAGTGTACGGAAGTAGGTTTCACCGTCGTAGACGGAATAAACAGAATCCTTGTACGCTCCGGCACCAAGGCCGCCTAGCGCCTGGCCGCGATAGGCGCTGCCCACCAGTTCAAAGTGCGAGAAGACCGGAAGATGAAAATCCGCAGTGCCTGCCCACGATTTGAAGTCTGGTCCGCCCGCGGTTCGATGCGGCGCGAAGAAGCCGCCAACGCCAAAATGTGTCGCGCTGTCGGCGATGGGATGGAGGAGGGACAGGCGCGCCTCTACTCCCGGCCAACGGCTCAGTTCCGCCGTGGAGGGAGCGATGAGTGGCAAGGTCGCAGCATTGGAGATGGTGCTGGGCGGGTTGGCTACATCGATCAGCGCCGCCTGCATCTCGATGGATGCGGCCCGATGAATCGGCAGTTCCTCGGAAACCCCAGCTTGTGGATTCCATGCCCAAAGATTTCCCGACCATGCCAGCGCCGGTTCCGCCACTGCGGTCAGCGAAGTTGGAGCATCGGGGCTGAGGATTGGCCGATCCAGAGAAAAGAATGCTTTTGTGTGCTGCCAGTCCAGCTCCGCATGCGCGGTTCGCAAACGCACGGACCCAACCACATCTGTGTAGCCACTGTCGGGTTGGCCGCCATCGAAATCTATGCGAAGATCCGCGTGACTTTGGGAGCCGAAAACATGCGGTCCGCTGGCGTCGATTCCGAGCACGGATTGACGAAGCGAGGCCCCGGTTGTTCCGGGTCCGGACAAGGCAATCGTCGGCGCAGGAGCAGCGTCGACCGCGTGCGTATTCATAAAACCGTTGAACAAGATCATCCCGCTGAGCGTCACCGGATACCGCGACTCGCTTCCGACCTTTGCCTGTTCCTGTGCGGCGACCTGGGACTCCTGCATGTCTTGCTTTTCGCGCAGCTCTTCGACTGCCGCGGCCAGTTGCGTTGCCGCCGGGTTGGCTGCGGCATCGGGCGCGTTCTTTCCGGGAAGCCCTGCCTGCCCGCGCAGCGCGGACAGTTGTTGCTGAATGTCCTTCAGTTCGTGCTCCGACTGTTCGAGCTGTGCCTGCACCCGGATCATGAGCCCGTCGAGTTGTTCGATTTTCTCTGCCACGCTTTCCTGCGCTCTTGCGGAATGAGGCAGGCTGCTGAGGATAGCCGCAACAACCGCAACCGCTGTCCTTGCTGTTGCTGCGCGTGGAAGGCACTTTTTCAAAACAGTCCTGGCAGAGATTGTTGGTTTCATAACATCTCCATTTCAGTGCGGGTCGATGCCAGCATGAGAGGCGCACCGCCGCTCCTCGCGATTGACATGCGAAAAACCGTCTCACCCGGCCTGCTGCGCAACAGGGTGACGTTGCCTCCGTGTTCAGCCGCAATGCATTGAGTCAGTGTCAGTCCCAGGCCCGAGCCCTTCTGTTTCCCCTCGCTGACGAACGGCTCGAAGAGATTGTTCCGAATCCCGGCTGGAACTCCGTCTCCGTTGTCGGTTACTTCAATGACCAGCTCTGTCTCATGCGCCGCAAGATCGATCGAAACAGTGGGCACGGCGCCTGCGGAGCGCGGAGCCTGGCACGCGTTCAACAGGAGGTTATACACGGCACGTTCGATCTGCGTGGCGTCGATGGCGGCACTTGTCAAATCCGGATCGCAGAGGTGAACTGAGAACTGAACGCCAGTGGCATCAGGATGCGCATGGATCATGCCCATCACTTTCTCGACAGTGGAGGCGACAGAATATTGCGCACGGCGGATGCCGGGCCCGGACCTGCTGATAATCAAGAGAGATTCCAGCAGGTCCGTTGTACCGTCCACCGCCGATCGAATCTCGCCAAGAATCTCGTTGCGATCTTCAACGGTGAGGTTACCAGTGGCGAGGAATTCCGAATTTGCGTAGACCGCGGCGAGATAGTGGCGCAGGTCGTGAGAAACGGAGCTGGCCATGCGGCCGATGGTGGCTAGCCGCTCCGATTCCAACAGAGACTGGTTGGCTTGCAGAATCTCTTTCCGCATTCCCCCGAAAGCGGCGCTCAACTCACGCACCTCGCGGGTGCCTCGATAGGGCAACAGATACGCACTATCCCCTTCAGCAAACGCACGCACGCCGGCAGCCAACTCCTCAAGCGGGCGCGTAACGGCGCGGGAGAGCAGAAACATCAGAACCGCGCCAAGCATCAGGGCAAGTACCCCTGCTGAAAGTACGATCCGGTCAATCTGCCGGATGGTTCGTTCTTCCTGATTGAGAGATTTCAATTCGATCAGCCGCAACGGATCAGCCGCATTCAATGAGAGAATGCGCACTACAGCGAGATACGATTCACCGCCGAGAACAACCTTGAACGGTTCCACCGGATGATTTGTGGTGGGCGTTTCCACGGCCGACACTTGCGTTTCCAGTTCCGGTTTCAATGAACTTGCCAGGAGGAGTCCGCCGGAAAGGAAGGACGCTTCCACGCCGGTTGCCTGGCTCAGCTGCTCGACAGCTGCGCGATCGATGGCGAATCCGGTGACCACATAACCAAGGACAGTGCCTTCCGATTGACTGCCGAAATAAATCGGCCTGACGGAGCAGCCGAATAAGTGGCTGCCGCTTACCAGGAACGGGTTTGGTGCGCCGCTCACATACAACCGCAGATCCTTCCGCAGGGGCTCGCCGGCGGGCGATGCACCATTGAATGCGACAACAATACGCCCGTCGTGGTCAGCGAGAGCGAACAGATCGGCGCCACTCACTTTCCAGAATTCCACGGCGCCGTCATCGATTGTCCTTTCGTCGTTGGTCGTCATCAGGGCCTTGAGGCTGGGCAGGTCGGCTAGCANNCTAGCAGTGCATTCTCGCGATCGAGCGCTGCCTGTCGCTCCGCCTGAAACTTTGCGAAGATGGCGATGGAATCATCGAGGTCCGACGAGACGCTGCCGACGAACAGTGCCTGAAGAGGCTGGCGAATCGCCAGCACGCTCACCAGCGTCGTGCCTGCGATGATGCCGGCCATGGCAAGAGTCAGCAGCACGCGTGTGCGCAGCCCCCGAATCTCACGGGGAGAATTGGCCGTCGCCGTGAAAGCGTTTGTGATGGGTCCGTCCACCATCTCGATCAGGGAACGAATTTGTACCCGGCGCCGTAGATGGTCAGCAGGTGACGGGGATCTGTGGGATTCGGCTCCAGCTTCTGCCGCAGTTTGAGGATTTGATTGTCAACCGTCCTGGTAGTCGGATAGCAGTTATAGCCCCAAACCTCATTCAGGAGTTCTTCCCGGCCGAGTACCCTCTCCGCGTGGTCGGTGAAAAACTTGAGCAGTCTGAACTCATGCGAAGTGAGTTGGATCGGGTGGCCGTTGCGGTGGACCGTCATTCTCCTGAAGTCCACTTCGCAATCCGCAAAATGAAAGGACGTCGCTGTGGCGGGCTTGCGNNGGCTTGGTCACGTAATCGTCCGCACCAAGTTCCAACAGAAGCACCTTGTCTACCACTTCGGCAATTGCGCTGACCACAAGCACCGGTGTGTCGCTGGAAATCGCTTTGAACTTCTGGCACAGTTCGCGTCCCGATATCTGCGGAAGGATCAGGTCGAGTACGACGGCGACAGGATGACGCGAGCGGAACAAATCGAGGCCGGTTTGTCCATCACCCGCTGTAATGACGTCGTAGTGCTCGGCGATGAACATTCTCTGCAGCACACGCTGCATCCTGGGGTCGTCTTCGACCACAAGGATCACGCCAAGATTTCCTTGAGATGACAATTCCTCCTGCTCGACGGCGGCAACACTCGATTCCCTGGCCATGGATTCCATTTTCCTCCGAAATGCAGGCTGTCACTTCAATCTGCCGCGAAAATGACAATGCAATGACAATTATCCTATTCAGTCAACCGAACCCCAATCGCCCGTGACTCGGAATCGGGATGCCGTAGCATACCATTTTGCGAGATAATACGGAACCCTATCAATCGCCGGTAAAGTTCCATATATCTCGCTGCGATCGAAACGGGTGCGAGTTGCGGCATCAACGCACCAAATCTCCGCGGATCTCCCAATGTTTGCCAAATGGCTTGAAGATATCCATCCATGAAACCATCGCCGAATGGGACGTAACGGCACCGAATCCCGCCGATTTCGCGGAACGGCGGAATGTCGGAGCACACTACCGGGCAACCGGCGATCAACGCCTCGGCGATGGGCAATCCAAAGCCCTCAATCGATGACGGCGCCAGGAGCAGAGAGCAATTGCGATAGCACCATTGCAGATCCCGATCGCTGATCCCACTGAGGAGTACTACTCGATCTACGATGTCCAGGCTGCGGACCTCTTTCAATATCCTGGGAGTCTCCGGCCCTGTGATTCCCAGTAAAAGGAACCGGGTATTCATCGGAAGGATCTTCGCTTTCAACGCCTGGACGAAGATTCCAAGGGCTAGCGGGACATTCTTGTTTTGGCGATGCTGTGCGATGCAGAGCACAAACGGCTGTCCGCCCCGAAGCTGCCGCGGTGCCGTTCCGAAACCGAAGATGGGCGTGACCGAATTGGGAATCATCAGTGCCTTTTCGCTGACCTCCGGAGGGAACCAGTGCGAAATCCGCGACTTGGTGAAGTCCGAAACACAAGCGACCGCGTCAACTTTCATGAGGCACTGGCGCATCAACCGGCGACTGATTTCACTCTTCACGATTCCAAAGTTTTTGGGTATCTCAAACGGGTATAGATCGTGCAAGCTGACGACGGTGGGACACTTGTAGGCCTGGCGTTGCACCGGGGATGGACATGTCATGTGCACCACGTCGGCCTCAAGCTGCGCTGCAATGGATGGAAGATCCCGGTAGTACCATGTAATCCTGCCGAAGTTGCTTCGCTGGATTTGGATCCAGTGAAGATGGAATTGCGAATTGGTTCGTGCAATGGCTGGCGGATACATCTCCCGCTGCCACTGCCCGGCGAGAAAGTGCACTTCCGGAGGGTCGGGCAAAGACACCAGACCGCGAGCCAGATTGGCCGCATGCCGCGAGACGCCGTTGAGGCTGCATGGAGCGGTTAAGGCGGCGATAACAATTCTCACGAGCGGACCCTCCTTACGATGCGGAACGGTGCTGCTGATTCAGGTTGTGCTTCAGGCTCGGTGTCAGTTGTCCGAGATATGAACAGATCAAGGTGATGCTCCAGAGCGGGAGGAGAAGATCGAAGGGTTCTGCTTCCGCCAGACCCCGGATGAGGATGAACAGCAACAGGCCATTAAGCACTACACGAGTCGAGTTTCGCGGTAAGCCTCGGATAGACTTGTACAGCGTTCCGTAGATGCCGGCCAGCATCGCGACTCCCGCCAGGCCGTACGCAAAGAACTGCTGCAGCACTTCGTTTTCCGCGTGCCGGGCCTCGAACATCTCGGGGCCGAATGGGGGAGCCACCTTCCACATCGAGTCGAATCCGTTTCCAACCCACGGCTGTTCAAGCCCGGTCTTCAAGCTGTAAATCCAGATTCCGGTGCGGCCTGTCAGGGTTTCTGCCTGGTTTCCCGAAGTCGTATAGACGTTGTAATAGGATTCAAAGAGTCCGCCGAAGACGAGCCCGAGTGCGAGCACAGCCACAGCCAGAGCTGCCTTCCTGCTGCGCGTCATCGACTTGTTCTGGATGAGCATCACGCCCTGGCTCAAAACAAAAGCGATGAGCGTTGCCTTGCTCAAGCTACGCACCAGAGTCAACGTCAGGAAGAGCATGGAAACTCTCCATCGCCCGTCTTTGCGGCTTGAAAGAAACTGCGCCATGAACACACCCATCGCGCAAACATTGGCAATCTGATTGGTGTTGAAATATTCCAGATCGCCAAGACGGAGATCCGATGCAGTCGGGATGAGCCAGGCCAGGCCTGCGAGACCGACACCTGCGACGACATAGCCCTTCATCATTGAATGCGCAACATCAACAACCGCTTGACCACGCAAAAACAGGAGGACAATCACCACGTCAGCCGCCATGGCTCCCCAATACATCAGAGACGTCGGCCGCGATACAGTCCCGCTCCAGGCCAGGCTGCAGCAGGAAAATGCAAAGAAGACCATGACCCAGCGAACGCACGGCAAGCGGAAGATCCAGGCTACGGGGCGCGAAGCGGGGCCGAACGCCTGCAATGTGGCTGCGAGCAGCAAAAGAATTTCAGCAAGAGCGCCTGCGATGACTCCCGGCTCTGTGCCACAATTGAGCGAGCGAGCCGAGATCATCACCAGGCCCGCCCGGAATGAAAACAGGAACCCCGCCGCAGCCGCTGTAAGCGAGATCTGGCGCGTTGCATCCATCTCCCGCGTCAACGGGAATGTTTGTGCAATTGAGCCGCTGCCTCGTCGGAGCAGCGCGATGGGGTGGGAGGCGCTCATGCCTGCCTCCGCGCGAAGACCCGCATTCCGCGCAGAGCGTGCCGGAGGGCATCGGCGGCTTCTGCCGCAATCATCCGCCGCGGGTCGCCCGGATCGACGGCACGCCAGTGAAAGCGAACGATGATAAACGCTGAAATGGCGAGACCTTCAACGAGGGTAAGGACCAGGATCAAGAGCGTGCGTGGCGGGAACGATTTCTTTTCCGGAATTCCCGGAGTATCAATCACACTCAGTACCGGCGTGTCTTTTGCTTCCTGAATCTGCGCAATCTCGAATTGCTGCGTAAGAAGTTCGAACACCGTTTCCTGAACCCGCACGTTCCGGTAGAGATTTCCGTACGGCACCGCGAGCCGTGGCAACTGCCGCAGCGGCGGATAGGACAAGTTGTCCGAACTCTTCTGTGCGACGCTCGAACCTGAATCATCATCGACATCCTTCGAAAGAGACGCGGAAGTACCTCCCAGCTTTGCCAATTCCTTTCGCAGATTCGCAGCGCGCGCCTCCGCAGCCCGAACGCGAACGTTGCCGTCGCCATAAATCTGATCAAGAGAAGTCAATTCTCCCTGAGTCGTAATCAGCTCTGCCTCGAGCGTCGCCGCAGCATCGACGGTCGCACGTGTCTGTTCCTTAAGATCGACCGTCATGTTGGTACTCGAAAAGTTGCTCAGTGCTTCCTGCGCCCGGTCGAGCTCCGTCCTCACCGTGGCCAGCCGGTTTTCGATAAACATTCGTTCGCGATGCGCCGAGGATGTGTTGGTCCGGTTGACCACCAGGTTCAACTCGTCGAGGTATGCCTGTGCCATATCACGAGCGCGCTGCGGGCTCTCATTCGTGACGGTAATGGTGATTACCCCGCTCTTTTTATCCTGTTCGACGCGGGTGCGGCGAATGAGAGTTTTGCATGCGTCTACACGATACCTCTTGCCATAAACGGATTGGAGCTGAAAGCGGTCAACCAGACGGCTGGTTACTGTGTCGCTCTTCAGCAAGTCGATAAAAAGAGAACCTGTATTGCGGCCCCCAAGAAGGCTCGCGGCAAGGCCACCAAGCATGTCGCCGCCCAGTGAGCGGCCCGCCAGTGCGGCGAGCAGTGCAGTTCCCGACCCGGAACTCTCCGGCGGCATGATGCGTGCCGTCGATTGAAACTGTCTAGGGATGAGAAGTGCGATGGCGATATTCGCAAGCAATGCGATGCCCACCGCTCGTGCCAGAAATCGCCGATGCCGCAACAGAACCGATGTATTTACGATCCAATTGGGACAGTGAGTCGCATCGCCTCGCGCCTCTGGAGTCACTGCGGGCATTGACTGGCTCTCTGGCGGTTCAATCGGTTCTGTCATGCCGCTCCTAAATGCCCGCAACGACGGTGGCAATCGCAAGCGATGCCGCAATCTGCCCGACGCCAATAATATTTCTCCAGACCACTGAAGCTCCGATGATCTTCTGCGGCACGACAATCACATCGCCGGGGTCAAGCTTGGTCGACAGAACGTTGTTGCCATACCCTTCTCCGGAACGACGCCCGACAACTGAGCCATTAGCACGAATGACAAAAATCTCCTTGCGGTTTGCGATCGCGGTGGCCCCGCCGGCGCGTTCCAGATACCAGCCAGCGGTCTTTCCCGCAATAAACGTGATCGCAGACGTGTTGTACACTTGGCCGCTGACCAGCACGAACCCCGGCCGCTTGGGAATACGCAACACATCGCCTCTTCGAACTTCAATATCCGCCGCGGTACCTGCCCATTCATCGATGGAAGAGTCGATTCCAATCACCAGCCGGCCGGTCGCCGGTTGACTGCGAAGTCGCGAGAGAACCTGGTCCTGCTGTTGCTGAATAAGTTGCAGCGTTGCCGCCTGATCGCCTCCCGCAAGCGTCTGAGACATGCGGGCAGCCGCGGAACTCGTCTCAATTTGGCGAATCAGCTCTTCGCGGCTCTTTTCCTCAAGCACTTTGACCTCGGGACGAGTCAAGACGGCACCCTCCGGATATGCCCCTCGACGGAAGCCTCCGGCCCGTCTAAGAATATCGCTCAAGTGTTCGCCTTCCGTGAACCCGTAGCTTCCCGGGTGCGCAACTTCTCCCTGGATCAAAATGGAAGCGCCGATATCGTTCCATCCCGTCATTTGATGGATGGTCAGCACATCGCCAGCCTGAAGAGGCGAATCGGCCTGCGCGTCGTTCCGCAGCACCGCGGCTCCAATGGCGATGGTGCGGCGTTCGATCGTAACTCCGGAGTCGTTCACCGCGTGATAACTGATTAAGTCCGCATCCTCGAGCGAGGCGTCCCGCTTGAATCCACCGGCGGCGCGGACCAGTTGAGCAGCGCTCATACCGTCGAACATCGGGTAGGAGCCCGGATTCTGCACCTCGCCCTGAATGGTCACGTTGGGAGAGTCCCGCTCATATCTGCCGAATATCCGGATGGTGTCGAACGGCTGAAGGGGCGGATTTGAATTTCCAATCAAGACTTCGGGAAGGTTGAAACTGATCGTTTCAGGGTGGAGATCGGGGGCTACGAGCCGGACAATCTCACCTCTGGCTGCCGGTTCCGGAAGTAAGTCGCGGTAACTCTGCAAAACATCGGCGAGATGCAACCCATCGCGGTAGGCAATCCTGCCAGGGCGGCCCACATGTCCCTGGAGATAGATCACGCGCTCGCTGGAAGGAAGCACAGTGCCGACTCGAACACGGTCGCCGTCCTTCAATTCCAGGTTGGCGAAGTTAGCCTCTTCGTTTGCTTGCCCATTGGCTGCGGGACCTGGTACGGGGATTATTTCGCGGCGTTGGTTGGCTACGATGCGTTCGATCGTGATGTGGCTCAATTCCGCGGCAACGGTTAACCCTCCGGCATTTGCAAGTCCGGCTGCCAGGGTCTTCTCCGCGCGAAGTTCGTAAATTGCCGGACGCTTCACAGCCCCAAAGACGGCCACTTGCGGCCCCGCAGGCGGAACGAGCAGAGTATCACCGCCCTGGAGATGATCATCCGCATTCCGAATGCCATGGAGAAGAAAGTCGTAGAGATCGATGTCGCCAATGGAATTCCCATTGCGCATATGATGCATCACGCGCAGCGAACCGATTGCGGTCGGCCCTCCAGCAGCGTAAAGCGCGCTGAGCGGCGATGCGAGCGAGCTGATGTCATAAGCGCCAGGCCGTTGCACATCGCCGACCACATAGATTCTGATGGTGCGCAGGCGAGCCAGTGTGACAGCCACATGCGCGTTGCGAAACTGCGGCTGCAGAGCGGCGCCGATGGCAGCCTGCGCATTCCCCAGCGTGAGCCCAGCCACCTGAATCTGGCCCGCTTCCGGCAGCGTGATGGCTCCTTCCCGATTGATGGCGCGTGTAAAGCTCTGGGATACTCCGCCCCACATGCTGATGCTGAGTTCATCTCCACCGCCAAGCACATAATCCGGTCCGAGAGGAACATCGAGCGGCATCGAATCGACCGCGGAAGGCGGATGGTTGTAGTCAACGGCAAATCCGCGACGGGTAAACACGTCCGCGCCGAAGCGCTTCAGTTTCTCCGGCGAGTCCGGAATCTGCGTGTAAAGATCTCTCAGGGAAAGCAAATTGTAAGGCGCTTCCCGGCGAAGCGACTTTGGTTCATCCGTGATATTCGGCTGTACCTGTGGCGCCTGGCGCTTGTCTGCGGTACCAGTTCGTGACGGGGATTGCCGATCATCGAGTTTCGGAAGCGCGGTTAAGTCTTCATTCTCACCTGTCAAATTCGCGGTATCTGGGTTCTTCAGGCGATTCTCAAATTCGGCATCCGTATTTCTAACAGGAGTACGGCTGCCAGTCCGATTCGCGCTCTCGTCTACGTTTTCTTTCGACGCAATCTCAACGTCCTCTTCCGAGATGTATCCCCGAGCCTCAAGGAGGTGAGTGATGCTTGCTCGCAGCTCTTTGCTGACGGCAATCTGGCTGAAAAGCTGTTCATCGGTGATTCCATCGACCTGCGACGGGATCCCTTTTGCCTGGGCCAGGTCGGACATAAGAGATTTGAGTTCGACAATGACTTCAGGATTCTCCTGTGCAATTGCGATGATCTGGGGCGCGCCGAGCACGTTGTGAGGGTCTTCAACGGGCTTCTCCAAAGAGCCGGCCTGGGTTGAAATGTCAGGTACGTATGTCGCCGGCACGGTTTGCGAGACGGGCCTCGTCCCGAGTTGAGTTTGCACCGTCATGTCGGGTGGAGTTTGCAGCGTGGTGTCGGGTTGCGTTTGCGCTGCGATGTTGGGCGCAAAGCAGAGAAACACCAGGCAAGCAAGTGCACCGGAGATCGAGAAGCCTATTTTCCTTGACCCGTTCCTTGTTCTAAGTAAGATCATCGCTGTTGCACCTTCGGCGCCGTACACCAGCGCGGCCATCGGAAGGAGAGCCACGGCGATGATTACGGCGCGTCGCATGGCTATCCGATCACATGAAGCATCAAGGTCATTGACCCGTGGCCGGCCCCGCAGAAAACCGAACATTGACTCACAAAATCGCCTGTCTTTTCCGGAGTGAATTGCACCTCTGAACTCCCGCTCGCCGGGGCCTTTAGTTCTACATTCAATTCGCGAATTCGGATGCCGCGCGAAACGTCGACGCTCCTCAATAAGAGAATCACCGGCACTCCCTTCTGGAGTTCGATACTGGCTGGCTCGAAAGTGAAGTGTTTGGCAACGACCTCGATGCGCCGGGGAGCGGCGTCCGCCGGAAGCGACGACAGAAAGAACGGATTCGGGGAACACACGCCAGCGAGCACGAAGAGAATTGCGATGCGTTTGATCATTATGGCTCCTGAATTGTTGTGGTGTTTGCCCAGAAGGCACGCCGCCTATGCTTCCTCGCGCTCGCTCCGTCGCATACTGTTCACCCTATGCCGCGATCCGAAGGAAGCTGTCATCTGCGTGTCAGGAGATTGTCAGCAGTTTGTCTCGCTCCGCGAAGTCCGGTCTCTTTTCAACAGCGCGCTCACTGCGTTCCGGCATGCTGGCGTTGGATGAGTCACTTGGCGCAACAACAAGTGACAATGCGCTGACATTCGCAAGACGCTCCCATGACACGCCGATCCAGGAATCGAACGAATCTAAGTCTATGTTGATTGCTGCAGCGTCTCGAAACAGGTTGGCCGCGCAGTCCGCAACCCACAAGCGCTTACACAGGTTATGGCAAACGGTGATATCAAATGCAATTTGACGGGAGGTGCTCTTGAAGGATGGTCCGAAGATTTGTCATCCCGTGCTTGAGCTCGAGCCTTCAACAGGGTTTTCTGTTGATCGCTCGGATTCGGAGCGCCTCAGTGCTTGGGTGAAGTCTCCAGCGAAGCGTGTCTTTGACTTTCTGTTGGTGTTTGCGATGCTGCCGATTTTACTGCCATTATTCCTGATCGTTGCCATTGCAGTTCGACTCAATTCCAGAGGGCCGGTCCTGTTCTTGCAAAAAAGAGTGGGGCGCAACGGAACTCCTTTCACAATCTACAAGTTCAGAACCATGCATCTCGCCGGCGAGAGACGAACCCTGATTACAACCATCAACGATCCGGCAATTACCAATCTGGGCAGGTTCTTGCGGTGGTGGAAACTCGATGAGTTGCCTCAATTCCTAAACGTATTGCGAGGTGAAATGAGTCTTGTGGGACCGCGACCCAAAGTCCCGGAACAAGAGACTAG
>PLPU01000579.1:0-4009 GCA_003159975.1 Acidobacteriaceae bacterium | reverse complement strand
ATCGCCAGCCGGACGTTGCCGTCCGACTTCGCCAGCCTGCGCACCGCCTCCGGCTTGTCGACCCGCGCTTTGAGCATCACCAGCGCAACCGGAACGCTGCGGCCGGCGCTCTTGATGGTGTCAACCGCCGTGGCCCGGTCGATCTTGCATGCGCACATCAGGATGCGGATGCCGCGCTCCACCAGCTTCGAGTTCTGCATGTGCACGTTCACCATCAGGTTCTCGTACACATAGCCCAGCCGGGTCATGGCGCCGGTGGTGATCATGTTCAGGACCATTTTCTGCGCGCTCCCGGCCTTCATGCGCGTCGAACCGGAAATCACCTCCGGGCCCACTTCCGCGACGATTACGATATCGGCGGCGCCGGCAAGAGGTGTGTCATGGTTGCATGTCACCGCCGCGGTATGAGCACCCCGCGCGCGCGCGTACGCAACCGCGGCAACCACATACGGCGTCCGGCCCGATGCCGAAAGGCCCACAACAATGTCTTTACGCGTCGGACGCCGGCGGGCGATATCCCGCTGGCCAAGCTCTTCCGAGTCCTCGTTGACCTCGACAGCCGAGGCCAGAGCCTTGGGTCCGCCAGCCATGATGTACTGCACCTGGCCCGGCGCGGTCGAATAGGTGGGTGGGCATTCGGAGGAATCAAGAGCGGCAATACGTCCGCTGGATCCGGCGCCTATATAGATCAACCTTCCGCCGTCCCGCAGGCTGCGAGCCACCTGGTCGATGACCTCGGCAATCTCCGGAATCGCCTTCTTGACCGCCGCTGCGACCTTTGCATCTTCATGGTTGATAATCCGCGCGATTTCAAGTGCGGATTTAGTATCGAAGCCCTGAGAAGCCTCATTCTGGCTCTCGGTAGTCAACTGCTGAAGCAGGGAAGCCTGGTCTTTTTTCGTATCGTGTGCTTGTGTGCCGGCCGTCTCCTGAATCGTAGAACTGGTAAGCATGCGTAAGTCTCCGAGCTTTGATTGTATCTGGAAAACACGCAAGGTCAGAGACAATTCGCAAGGCCCGAACCCACTTAAGTGCCACATAAACAATGAAATTGTTTACATTGTTTCGATTGCATTACGAATGGCATCGTGAAAAGCGGGCCGCACTTCGCGAATCAACTGGCTCTTCCGGTCAGGCCAGGTTCGGTTAGTGAGCAGCGCCACGGCGACCCCCGCCTCCAGGTCAATCCACAGCGAACAGCCGCTGTAACCCAGGTGCCCAATCGAATGCGCAGAAAAATGGCTGCCCGACGAGGAATTCTCCGAGGGCGTATCCCATCCCAGCGCCCTTGAACTGCCCTCCGGACCCTGGCGTTCAGAGAAGACCCTCAGCGTGCTCGAGGCAAAGAGCCCGGTTTTCTCCTGCCCAGTCTTCTCCTGATCGCCCCCGGCCTTGAGAATCTCCCTGGCAAACCGCAACACGTCCGGCACATTGGAGAATAGCCCGGCGTGCCCGCCGGCGCCCTTGAGCAGCCAGGCGTTTTCGTCCTGCACCTCGCCCTGAATGACGCGGTGGCGCAGCCAGGTATCCTCTTCAGTGGGTGGAATGAACGGCTTTGCCGCAGGTGGCGGGCAGAATCCGGTTGAAACCATCCCCAATGGCTCAAAAACCTCACGGCGGACCCAGGTTGCCAGGTACTCGCGATTAAGCACATCGAGCGCCTTGCCGAGCAGAATAAAGCCTGGGTCGGAATATTCGGCGCGAGTGCCCGGGTCGGCTTCAAGGGCCAGTTCAAGGCAGGCGCGCATCAGCACCGCCGGGGTGGTCGCGCTCTTGAAAAACTCGACGTACGCCGGCAGCCCGGAATTGTGCGCCAGCAGGTGCCTCAGCTTGACGTTGCGGGCCTGCGAACCGGGAGCGCGACCAACCACAAAGCCTGGCAGCAGTTCACCGAGCGGCATGTCGAGGTCGAGCGCCCCGCGTTGGTAAAGCAGCATCGTTGCCGCGGTTGTGGCCACAACTTTTGTCAAGCTGGCAACGTCGTAGATGGTTTCCGCGGAAACTTGAGGTGCGCCTTCTTCGTAGGTGAAGGAGCCCAGAGCGTCCTGAAGCACAACCTTACCGCCGCTCAGAACTCCAAAAGCGCAGCCGGGAAATGCGCGCGCGGCGATGGCTTCTTCGAGCACGCGATAAGCAGCGGCAAACCGCTGGCGCGGGCCGTCTGGGGTGTCGTTGGGCTGCGGGATACGTGGTTCCATCTCTGTCTTGCATCGTAACCCGAATCGGGCTTCTTCGCAGTGTCGCCGCGGAATTTAACGCCTTCGCCGGCGAATAGCGCTATCCTTGGATGCGACCGATTCGTCTATCTTTTAAGAGACTCCGCGGAGGAAGCTATGCGTGTGTGCAAACGAGTGCTGGCAGCCGCAATTGCGCTGGGATGGGTAGCTGCCGCCTCCGGGCCTGCGTTTGGCCAGTCCGCCGCCGCTTCGGCGCCCGCTCCGAATTTGGCTTCGCCCGCGCCGGCACTGGAGCCCGCTGCACCTTCGACGACAGGCGCGCCAACAGCGATACGGCCGCAAGCTATTCTCCCGAAGACCTACACCGTTCCCGCCGGCACCAAGGTCCTGCTCCAGTTGCGCAGCTCCATCAATACCAGGAGCGCAAAGCCCGGGGATGGCGTATACCTCGCTTCGACATTCCCAGTGGTTGTCGGCAACAGGGTGATGATTCCCGCGGGAGTTTACGTGCAGGGCGTCGTAGACCGTGTAGCGCGCGCCGGACACGTGAAGGGGAAGGCGCAGCTTGACATGCATTTCACCTCCATCATCTTCCCCAACGGCTCGGTGGTCGAGATCCCTGGCATTGTGGACAGTGTGCCCGGCGCGCGGCACCAGGATGTGAAGGACGATGGCGAGGGGACCATCGAGCAGGACGCTGACAAGGGTCGCAACGCCGCCAAGGTAGCTGAGGTCGCCATTCCAACCGGCGGCACTGTCGGCTCCATCGGCGGGCTGTCCTCGGGTCACCCGCTTGAAGGCGGCATCATTGGAATTGGCGCAGGTCTTGCCACTGCCGGACTGGTTTCGCTGTTTACCCGCGGCGCCGACGTCAATATCGAGACGGGAACCCAGGTGGAAATGATGCTGCAGAGGCCGCTGCTTCTGGAGGATGCGAATCTGGGTGGCGTTGGGGCGCCGGGCACGGCTCCGGCGCTGGTCCCGGCGGCAAATCAACCAAAACCGCTGGAAAAGCCTAACCGCGCACACATCCTCTGTCCCCCGGGAGGGCTCGGTTGCGAGTAATCTAGAAGAGAGATGCAAACGGCTCCCAACGATCCCCTAAACCGGCCAACCACTCCTGAGGCAGGCCCCGTCCAACCGGCAGGCACGGTTGCGAACACGCCGCCTGAGGCGCCCGGCGCCATCCGCCTTTGGGTCCGCGATCTGCTGATCTCCGCCGTAGCCTCGATCCTCATCATCACGTTCCTCTATCAGCCTGTACGCGTGGAAGGCACCAGCATGCTGCCGCGCCTTGAGGATCGCGACCGCCTGTTCATCAACAAGTTTGTCTACCATATCTCGGCCATCAAACGGGGCGACGTGGTGGTGTTTCGTTATCCGCGCGATCTGGAAAAGAGCTATATCAAGCGCGTCATCGCGCTGCCGGGAGATCACCTGCGCATCGACCACGGCACGGTCTGGCTCAACGGCAAACGGCAGGCTGAGCGCTATGTTCCCGAGGAGTACCGCGATGACGGATCGATGGCCGAGATGGTTGTGCCCGCAAGTCACTATTTCGTGATGGGCGATCACCGCTGCATCTCCTACGACAGCCGCGTCTTCGGTGCCGTCGATCGCTCACTTATCTACGGTAAGGCAGTTTTTATCATGTGGCCGGCGCGCGATGCGGGCGTGGTGCGGTAGCGGTGCCTCATTTTCCGCAAGGGCGGACCGCATCCAGGCCAGTGCGAGCGAATAGCGAGCGTTTGGCCCCACCGCAGGTGGTAGAATCGATTGAATCCACTCCTCGGAGAGGCAATGCAGGCAATTCTGGCGCTCGAAGACGGGCG
>PLPU01000543.1:0-6091 GCA_003159975.1 Acidobacteriaceae bacterium | reverse complement strand
CTCGGGTCAGAAAACCCAGAGGCTGCCCAGAAGCACCAGGGCCGCGATGACTGTGATGGCCTGGTAGATCAGGTCTTCCGCCTTACAGGCCTGCGCGCCGCCGGGCGAAGGCGTTGACTCGCATGCGATTTGGGATTCGTCCTGCATCGAGGTTCTGCCTTTCCTGTTCCTTGAGCCTGCGCCGTGTATTGTGGCGGGCAACCGGAGATTTAGCGCCGACTCCTATTGCGAGCGCTGTCTGCGATAGGTACGAGCCTGGGTTCACAGCGGATCCTTAATTGAGAGTCTTGAAACTCAACGAAGGATTCTTGCATGCTGCATTTTTGATCGGCCACCAGGGAAAAAATCCTACGCCTACCAATCAAAACGTGGAAGCCGGGAGTATTCCTTTGGTAACGGGTGTAAAATCCGCTCGTGAGCACTCCTCCGCAACCCTCCCTTCCATCCTTTGTCCCACCGCAAGAGCCGCGCCAGCGCAACTGGCTGCCGCTCGCCATTGCAGCCGCGGTAGTCCTCATCGCCGCCGCAATCGTGGTGCTGGTGCTCGAGCACGGCACGCCCGCCACCAGTGTCACTCCCATCTCCGCCGCACCGGACGCTTACGCCGCCAGCCTCCCCATCGGCGGACTGGTCATGAGCGAGTCGGCAAACCTTGCCGGCGGCAAAGTCACCTACGTCGATGGCCACATTGCCAATACCGGTACCCGCACCGTCACCGGCGTCACGGTCCAGGTTCTCTTCCGCAACTTCACTCATGAAGTGGCGCAGAACGAAACTCAGCCGCTCAAGCTGATCCGGACCCGCGAACCGTACGTCGATCTGGAGCCAGTCTCCGCCGCGCCGCTCAAGCCCGGTGGCGAACACGACTTCCGGCTGATCTTCGACAGCGTCTCTCCCGATTGGGATGGCGCCTATCCCGAGGTCCGCGTGATCCATGTTGCATCCGAATAGGTTGACACCAGGCGGGATGCGGCGCCCGTCTTTACCCGGTAAGAATTACCTGATAAAGCAAAAACTACACGTCTGGCGGCCTCTCAATTAGACCCTTTTCCCCGCAGTGTCACAAACCACCTCGCATAAACCACACAATATCAAGCGCGTAGTAGATCGCAGCGCCGGGGCCCAGGTTTGGCATCGGCATTGCTATCTATTCAGGCGAGCGGACAGTAAAGCTCACCCCCGCGTAGACTCCCCTGCTGCGGAACCTGAAGACGAGGATGGTTCATTTCATGAGACGGAATGCAGCAATTTCGAGCACCTTCCCTGGCCAGTTCGCCATACTTTTGCTGGCATCTGCGATTGCTATTCCCGCGCTGGCTCAAGACAGTCAGAGCAGCGCGACTCCCCAGAGCACACCTCCTTCGGCGGCTCAACAACAGCCCTCCCCTGCGGCAATGTCACCGATGAATACCCCGAAGGAGGGGTTCTGGGGACGTGTGAATCCCTTTGCCCGCAAGAAGTGGGTAAAGAGGCAGACCGACCCCATCAATGACCGGCTCACCGAGCTCGACGGCCTCAACGCGAAGAACGCCAACGACATCAAGGATGTCGATAGCCGGTCACAGGCCGGCATTCACCAGGCGCAGACCACGGCCGACGCAGCTAACCAGGTTGCAACCGCGGCCGGAACCCAGGCGCAAAATGCCAACGGCCTCGCCCAGGGTGCGGCCGGACATGTCGATCAGCTGAACAGCACCGTTAAGGGCATCGACCAGTATAAGCAGATCACGGAAGCGGAGGTCACGTTTCGCGGCGGTTCGCCGATATTGTCTGCAGCAGCCAGGAAGAATCTCGACGACTTGGCAGCAACCTTGACCGGCAGACNNACCGAAGCGGTCCAGCGCTATCTCGTAACTGAACACGACATTCCCGTCTACCGCATGCACGCAGTGGCACTGGGAAATGCACACGGCGATTCGGATAACGACGACAAGCCGATGCATACCAGTAGCGTACACATTCGGTTGATGGAAAACAGTTTGGCGGCCCAGGGAGCGTCACCACCCCATGACGATGCTTCCTCGAATGGTGCGGAGCGGCAGTAAAACCGCAGCCACCCCCGAGGCTCCTTTCCGTCCTAACGGCTACCCCGCCGTAGGCCGCCAAAAAAGCTCTCGACAACGAGAGAACCAAGGCAACTTGGCCCCCGTTAATGACGGGGGCCGTTTTTTTGTGTCTGCAGGGCTTTCCCACCATGAGATCGTCTTTGGAATAGGCTGCATTTATTCGACAGGACAGGAGTCCTTACTGAACGGTAGCTTTTTCTTGCCGCCCAAGGCGAATGTAACCCTTATTGTTGTTTGCACCTCGACGGGTTCGCCGCGCAAGAGATAAGGGCGATACTTCCACTCTCGGACGGCCTTGAGCGAAGGCTCCTGCAGAATCGCCGGGCCGCATTCAGGGTGAAGGTCCGAAATCTCTCCTGCCTTAGAAATTGTGGCCTTAAGGATCACTATTCCGGATATGCGGGCTGCCTTGGCTTTTGCCGGGTATTCAGGATCGACCTTGTAGATCAGCATGCCAACTGCTACATCATTAGGAATGGTGACGGGCTTCGAACCGGATGGGGGCACATTCGCCAGCGTGTTAGCCAAAGCGGCGTCATCGTTAAAGATTGCATTGGCACAAACCACAGTTGAGATCGCGAATAGACAACCGACGATGCAGGCAATGAGGCGTGAATGCATTCGCAAAATATACACGCCCGTCACTTCAATTCCCAAATATTTTTCGGAATTCACCCCGACACACGTCTGCCAGGCCTTGTGAGCTAGTCGGGACATACGCGGTTTCCTGAAGACATAGGGAATCATCCATGGAAGGCTGACAGGCCGCTTGTCTGAATCTCATTTCCGGCCATCTCAGTGACGGATGACGCTCGACCGATCGGCTCAGCCCATTAAAATCGACACATGGACTCCATTACCCCAAAACCCGCCGTCATTGAAACGGCGCCAGACACAATCCTCGACGGCAGCCGCTTTGTGCGCGCCTGTTTGCGCCGCCCCGTCGATCGCACCCCCGTATGGTTCCTTCGCCAGGCCGGCCGATACATGCAGGAGTACCGCGACGTACGCAAGCACCACACGCTGGTTGAAATCTGCAAGCAGCCCGAACTGGCCGCCGAAGTCACCATCACCGCCGCGGAAAAGCTCGGTGTGGATGCGGCCATCATTTTTGCCGACCTGCTGCTGCCGCTCGAGCCCATGGGGCTGCCCTTCGAGTTTCAGGCCGGCGAGGGCCCGGTGGTTCACCACCCCGTGCGCACGCTTGAAGACGTAAAAGCCCTGCGCACCGACCGTGCCGATGATCTCGCCTACGTTGCCCGTGCCATCCAAAAGGTGGCTACCCACTTCAAAGATACCCTCGGCATCATCGGTTTTTGCGGCGCTCCATACACGCTGGCCAGCTACATGATCGAAGGCGGCGGATCGAAAAATTACATTCACACCAAGCAGATGATGTATCGCGAACCTCTCGCGTGGCGCCTGCTGCTCGACAAGATCGTCAAAGTCCTCGAAGAGTATTGCCGCCTTCAGGTCCTGGCCGGCGCCGACGTGATCCAGATCTTCGACAGTTGGGTAGGCTCGCTCGGGCTGTCTGACTATCGCGAATATGCCTTTGAAGCGTCGAAGCGCCTGGTCCGCGCCGTGCAACAGATGGGTGTGCCCGTGATTTACTTTGGCGTCGAGACTGCCGGCCTGCTGACGGAGATGGCCTCCACCGGCGCCGATGTGATTGGCCTCGATTGGCGGCAGCCGCTCGACGATGGCTGGCGCGCGGTCGGCCACGGCCATGCCGTACAGGGCAATCTCGACCCCATCACGTTGTTCGCGCCGCTTGAAGTTCTCGAATTGCGTGTCAAAGAGATTCTGCGCGCAGCCAACGGTCGCCCCGGCCACATCTTCAACCTTGGACACGGCATCGTCCCCACGACTCCCGTTGAAAGCGTTCAGGCCGTCGTCAAGATGGTCCGTGAGTTCCGCCTTGAGGAGTCAGCGAATGCCTAAACAAGCCGTCCTGCTCCTCGCCCACGGTACCCCCGAAACCGTCGAGCAGATTCCCGAATACCTGCGCAANNGAGATCACCATGGAGCAGGCGCGCCTGGTTGAAGTGGAGCTGGCTGCGAGCGGCAACACAGTTCCCGTTTATGTCGGCATGCGCAACTGGCGGCCTTACATCCCTGACGTGGTTAAGCAGATGCGCGCCGACGGCATTGAGGAGTTCGCGGTCATCTGCATGGCGCCGCAAAACTCGCGCACCAGCGTAGGTCTCTACCGCCGCGCCGTTGAAGCGGAATCGAGCGGCCTGCGCGTCGACTTCACCGAAGGCTGGGCGCAACATCCGCTGCTCGCCCAGGCCTTCGCCGAGCGCCTCAAACCGGCCTGGACCAGGCTAAGCGAAGCGGTGGGCGCCCCGGTTCCGGTCTTGTTCACAGCGCACAGCGTTCCAACCCGCACCATCCAGCCCCTCGCGGCCAGCGAAGGCCAACCTCGCCTCTGGCCCGCCGGCCAGGGCGCGGACCCCTACGCCGAGGAAGCCAGGCACACCGCCGAACTGGTCGCCGCTCGTTTGCCTGAGATTCCCCGCTGGTGGTTTGCGTTCCAGAGCCAAGGCGCCAGCGGCGGTCCATGGATCGGCCCATCCGTCGAAGAGACCCTGGAATCCATCGCCGCCGACGGCATCCAATTCCTCATCCTCCAACCCATCGGCTTTCTCTGCGATCACGTCGAAATCCTTTTCGACGTTGACATCCTCTTTCATGGTTTTGCCGTCAAACTTGGCGTCCGGCTGGAACGTCCGGAGTCTTTGAATGCTTCTGTTACTCTTGCCAGGGCGGTTGCGGACCTGGCAAGGAAGGGCTTGGAGCGCCTGAACCGATAGCCGGCATGGTGACCTCCGAATACGCGCGATCACAGTGGGATGTCTATATACGAATTGATGCTAAAAACTACAGATTCGCGAAATATCGGCCAAACACCTTCTCGGCAAGCCTCCATAAGGAATATTTGTCGTGGTATTTTGCATTCTTCGAAATAAGTGCTTTCAAGGTGCTTTTACAATCTTCGACATCGACATCCGCCGCACTCACTCCAGATAAGGCATCGTAGGATTCCAACAAATAGCCCATTGCTGCATATGCAACAATGAGCCTTCTTAGATTCTGCTGCGACTCAATCGCATCTATTCTCTTAAAACACAAAATATCGCCATCCATCATTCTTGGCCTGAAGACACTGTTTTGGTTGTTCCAGTTCGATTTCAAATGAAGCTGTTCTTTGGAAAAACTCTCTCGGGATGAACCAATGATCAAACTTGAATAGTTCTTGACTACATCAAACAACTCAAAATCATTTCTCTCAAAGTATTCAAAATACTTAGATAGTGAAATCTGCTCAATGTACTTGTGGCCTATCGGTGCTTCAGTATAAATTGAGCTTGCTTTGGAAAACACATCTTCACTCTTCGTCAGTATGTCTAACTCGCAGCCTTGCGTATCCAGTTTTGCAATCAAAATGGCAGCGATACCCTGACTTTCAAACCACTTGTCAACTGCCAGGACCTTAACTTCACAAACGATGTTTGGGCCATTAGATGCATGGTAGTCGACATACCTGTCGGCGATTGAACTATCCCGACGGTACAGGCTTGCCCCTCCTGTATCTGAAAAATTCAGCTTGAATGCACCACTCTCTTTGAAAAGACCGACCTCATGGACCAGGACATTCTTGCAGCCCGAATATTTGATTCGCAATTTGTCTGCATGCGCTCTGGAAGGCTCCACCAAGTGAATAGTTGCCTCACTCAAACCGAGAAAATTCTCAAAGGGTGCGAACAGTCTTCCTGATGCGCCAATATCGAGTAGGTGAATATTCTTCACTTGCAGACGATCCATCAGTCGTCCAATCAGCCTTGAATTCGCGTCAATCTTTGTCATCCGCGTTCATCGATCCGTGAGGGTTTGTGAGGTCTGAATGGTCCGCCTCCATCTTACCCGAAATTCTCATGTTGCTTGCCCGGCCACCCGAGAATATACTCCGAGTGCCGCCCCGCCACCTTTTTCGCGTTCGTTCCAACGGCGAAGACCTT
>PLPU01000586.1:1477-3703 GCA_003159975.1 Acidobacteriaceae bacterium | reverse complement strand
TAACCGCTGGCGGCGGATTGGTGTCTAATGTTGCGCATGGGCAGGAACGACCACGAGACGATCCGGGCGGTTCTTTCAGGGGACAAGGAGGCGTATGGGGCACTGGTGGTGCGCCATAGCCATAGCCTCTTCCGGGTCGCATTTCGCATTACCGGCAACGAGGCGGATGCGGAGGACGTGGTGCAGGAAGCTTTTTTGCGGGGATATCAGAAGCTGGAAGGGTTTGAGTCGCGGTCGAATTTCAGCACGTGGATTTACAGGATTGCGGTGCGCTGCGCTCTGGACAGAGTGAGCGGGCGCAAGGTGGATGAGCGCAGCCGGGTAGGCGAAGAGAACGATCCGGAGCAGGATGCCGTGCAGGTGGCGGATAGTGCGGCTGGTCCTGACCGGCTGCTGCTGAGCGGCGAGATCGGTGCGCTGCAGCAGTCCGCGATGCAGAGCCTGACGGCAACGGAACAGACCGCGTTTGTGTTGCGGCACATGGAAGATTGCTCCACTGAAGAGATTGGAGCGGCGCTGGGAATTGCGCCGAACGCCGCCAAGCAGGCGGTTTTTCGCGCCGTACATAAAATGCGGAGCCGTTTATCTAGCTTAAGGGTGAGGACATGAAGCATCTGACGGAAGAAGAACTGATCGGCCGCTACTACAACGAGCGCGGAGGCGAAGGGGAGGACTTTGCCCGCGCGGAGGAGCATCTTGCGGCCTGTGAGATGTGCGCGGAAACTTACGCGGCGCTGTCGTGGGACCTGGGCGAAGTGAAGGTAATCGAAGCGCCGGCGCGGGATGAAGCGTATGGCGAGCGGGTTTGGGCGGCGCTTGAGCCGAAGCTTGTGGCTTACAAGAAAGAGCGTTGGAGTTGGCTGCGGGGCGGAGTCCTGAGGGGCTTGAGTTACGCAGCGGTGTGCGGGTTGCTGGTTGCGGGAGCGTTCATAGCGGGCCGGTTGTCGGTGGAGAAGCAGAAGCAGACTCAAGTGGCGCAGACCCCTGCGCCCAAGCCAAAGCCGCGGGTCGTGGTGGTTGTGCTGAGCGATCATCTGGACCGGTCAGAGAGGCTGCTGGTGGAACTGAAGCATGTGGACGCTGGGAGCGCGGAGATGATGTCTCCGCTGCGGGACGAGGCGAAGAGCCTGCTGGCGGCCAATAAGATCTGCCGGCAGAAGGCGAGCCATGAAGATGATCCGGCGCTGACGACGGCGCTTGACCGGCTGGATCATGTGCTGGATGGACTGGCCAATCAACCCGGAGGGTTGAACAGTGCCGCAATTGAGCGGCTGCAAGAGGAGATGAACGCTGAAGGCTTGCTGTTCGAGGTGCGGGTGCTGCGGTCGAGGAACCCGGATGAGCATGGGGCAGGAATCAATCGGCCGAATGGAGGGACAATATGAAGACCGGACCGGTGGTGGTTGCTGGGATTCTGGCGGGAATTGCATGTCTACCCCTGGTTAGCATGGGGCAGGGCCAGGCCTTTGCGGGGCAGGGGCTTTCAGGAGCAGTTGCGGCTGAGGGCGCCTCGGCGGATTCGCAGGACAGCAAATTGTATGCGGACGGAACGCGGGCCATCAACGATGGCCGCTGGGCGGATGCGCAGGCGATTTTCAGCAAGGTCGCCGTTCAGCGCGGCGAGCACTCCGACGGAGCGCTTTACTGGAAGGCGTACGCGGAAAACAAGATGGGGCAAGCGAAACTTGCCCTGGATACATGCCTGGTGCTAGGACGCGACTTTCCACGCAGCAGTTGGATTCATGAGTGCGGCGCACTGGAAATTGAGATGAACGCCAGGAGCGGCAAGCCGGTTGAGCCCAAAGCCGGCGACGACGACGATTTGAAGCTGCTGGCGCTGAATGCGCTGATGAAGAAGAATGAAGCGCAGGCGCTGGCGCAGATTCAGGAGATTCTGAACGGGGATTCAAGCGAAAAGCTGAAGAAGGAAGCTCTTTTTATTCTCGGCGATCACTACTCGAATGCGACGTATGGGCAGGTTGTGCGGGTGAGTTACGTTGAGGGGGACGTACGCGTGTCGCGTGGCAAGGAGAACGAGAAGACGGGCGGCGCGGAGTGGGAGAAGGCAGTTGCCGATCTGCCGCTGGAGACAGGATTCAGCCTGGTGACGGGCGCGGGCCGCGCGGAGATTGAGCTGGAAGACGCATCGACGATTTACCTGGGCGAGAACTCGGTGCTCACCTTCAACGACCTGAGCACCACGGCCGGCGTTCCCTATACCGACAT
>PLPU01000586.1:0-1450 GCA_003159975.1 Acidobacteriaceae bacterium | reverse complement strand
GCGGTTGCGCCCATGGATGGAGGCGGGCAGTATTCGCCGCGATTGATGGAGGCTGCAGTTCCCGACGGACAGACGGCGTTTTATCGCGAGGGCAGGCACCTCGGAACTGCGCCGACGGGCGATTTTGCCAACTACAGCGCCTGGGACAAGTGGGTTGCCGGCCGGGTTGCCGAGCGCAAGCAGGCAATGACCGAAATGCTGGCGGCATCCGGATTGAGCGCGCCGATTCCCGGACTGGCGGAGATGAAAGGCCAGGGACAATTCTTCGATTGCGCGCCGTATGGAAGCTGCTGGGAACCGAATTACACCGATGATGCAGCAAATGCGGACGGCAGAATCGGCGGAGCGCAGGCAGGTTTTGCCGCGGCCTCGCCACTGGCTGCGCCGGCAAGGAACTCCGCGTCGAGGAACCGGCCGGCGGTCGAGAGCGAGGCATTCTTCCCGTGCCTGCCTACGGCCCTGCGTTTCGGGGCTGAGCGTGATCCGTTGACCGGCAGGCTGAGGATCATGGTAGGAACCCTTGGTCCGAATGAGTACCCCTATGCATGGGCGGTGTGCCACGCGGGAAGCTGGATTCACCGGAGGCATCACTATGCGTGGGTTCCGACGCACAAGCGGCATCATCTGCCGCCGGGCCGCTGGGTGAAGAGCGGAAAGACGGTGGCCTTTGTACCGCTGCATCCGTATGACGTGAAAGGGCGGCCTCCGATCAACCGGAAGGAAGAGGTTTTCGCCATCAATGGCAAGAACGGACTGCGGGCGGAGCCGGTTAAGCTCGATCCGGAACGGCCGATTGAGGCTCTCAAGGAGCCGCCGAGAGAGTTTCGCAGCGCGCTCTTCCCTCCCCTGGTGCGCGCGGATGAGCCGCACATGGGGATGCATGCGATGAAAGATGTGCTGGAGAACAAGGGCGCAGTTAAAACTGCGGGCATCCCGCTCAGCTTCGATCACAAGTCGGAGAGCTTCCTGATGGCGAAGCAGGTGACGCAGGGAGGCAAGAGCGTGACGGTGATGGCGCCGGTGAACAATCGGGGAGGAAACCTGCAGGCGCGGGGCGGCAGCTTCAGCGGCGGCGGGAGCTACCATGGCGGCGGAAGCGGTGCAACGGGCGGTTCTCACGGTGGAGGCGCGGGAAGCGGCGGCTCGCACGCCAGTGGAGGTGGTGGGAGTAGCGGCGGCGGAGGCGGCGGGGCCTCGCACAGCGGTGGTGGCGGCGGTAGCTCAAGCGCCAGCAGCTCCAGCTCTTCGAGCGCGGCCAGTTCCGGGGGTAGCCATCACTAGGTAACTGTGCGATGGCGTACCCCCCCATCCCCCCCGGTGGGTTTGGAGGAAATTGTCTCTTTTCAAGGCGTTGGAGGGAGGGTTCTACCGTAAGGTATATTGTTTTCAAGAATTTGGAAGCTAAATTCCTGAAAACGGAGAACTTGCGCGGAGCCGTGCGCGAGACCGG
>PLPU01000208.1:0-12868 GCA_003159975.1 Acidobacteriaceae bacterium | reverse complement strand
TCCATGGTCGCGTAGCGCTTCACCGTCTGGTCCTGGCGAAATGCCGTCAGCAGGTCGGCAAAAGGCTCCTTGGGAATCGAGCATTCGCGAATCGTCTCCGCCAGCGCGACAAACACAGGATGCCGCGCCCTGCCCTCGTAGCAGGCGTCCAACTCCTCGCCCCAAATTTCAAGCAACGCGAGCGCCGCCTCTGGATGACCCACTTCGTCACTCAAATCGTCCGAGATGCGGCAGTAGGCATAAATTGCATGAAAGTGCGGACGCAGTTCCTTGGGCAGGAACCACGACACCACATGAAAATTCTCGTAGTGCGACTCCGCCAACTGCTTGCAGAAATCCCGCGCTTCGTCCAGCGTCGGCGCAACGTCGGGGATACGATAATTCTCCGGTAGCGCCGCCCAGCCACGCAGGATCAATAATTGTTTCTCCAGCGCATCCGTTTCCGGTATCGGATCCTGTGTCGGGGTCATGGCTTCGCCTCAGGGCACAATGGCGGTCTTGATCTCGCTGCTCCGCTTCATCAGCTTCTCAAAGACGCGGTTAAGTTCGTATAAATGCGCGTGACCGGTAATGAAAGCTCCCGCCTGGAATCGCCCGCCGGCAATAATATCCAGCGCCTTGCGGCAGATCGCCGGCGTGTGATGGAAGGTAGCCCGCAGCGTGATATCGCTATAGTGAATCCGGTTGGTATCCAGAGTCACGTGCGTTCCCACGGCGCAACCGCCGAAGAAATTCACCGTGCCTCCTTTGCGCACCAGCTCGACCGCCTCCTGCCACGCATCCGGCACTCCCACCGCTTCAATCGCAATATCCACGCCCCGGTTCTTCGGCGTCAGTTCGCGCGTCTCGCGAATGGCCTTGCGAATATTTGTCGTCTGCACCACATGCGACGCGCCCAGTTGACGCGCAGCTTCCACCTGACCATCATGTTTTACGATAGCAATCACGTTGCATCCAGACAGCGCTGCCACATGCAGAATCATTAACCCCAGCGGCCCTCCGCCAATCACAGCCACCGTGTCGCCTGTTCGCGGGCGCGAATCCTCAAATCCATGCACCGCGCAAGCCAGCGGCTCCGTCAGCGCCGCATGCTCCAGCGGCACGTGGTCGGGAATATGCAGCGTATTCTTGGCCACAATCCGCGCCGGAATGCGAATGAACTCCGCATACGCGCCGTTGTTGAACAACAGATCGTCGCAAAGATTCTCCTGGCCGCGCTCACAGAAGAAACACTGTCCACAGGGCGCGGAGTTGAGCGCGACAACCCGATCGCCGGGAGCAAAGCCGACCACTCCCTCGCCCGCCTCCACAACTGTCCCCGCCAGTTCGTGGCCAAACAGCGCCGGAGGCACAATCATGCGAGCGTGGTAGCCTCGCCGGAAAACCTTCAGATCCGTTCCGCAGGTGAGCGCTGCGCCCACCCGGACAACCAATTCACCCGGTGCCGCTTCGGGCACAGGAACACGCTCAATGCGAATATCTTCGCGACCGTGGAGGATTGCGGCTTTCATGGTTGTCGCCATCAATGCCCTCCTAATCTACTCCCGCGCCAGAAACAGGCTCAATCATAATCTTCATTGAGTCGGCTTTGGGGTGCGAAGCAATGTCAATGGCTGTCACCGCCTGTCCAAGCGGAAACCGATGCGAAATCAGTTGCGTCAAATCGAATCCATTGCGATAGCCGCCAAATACCAGTTCCGTCACTTCATCCAGAATCGGGAACGAAGACGANNGCCTCGCCGTGCTGGGTCTGCGCAAACAGCATCACCTTCCCGCCCGGCCGCACCGCGGCCATCGCCGTCTGGATAAGCGCGTTGCCCCCAACAGCAATCACCACAGCGTCCGCCCCGCGATTATCGGTCTCCTGCAACACGCGTTCAACCACATTTTCGTTTCCCGCATGGATCGGGTCCTTCAATCCGAACTTTGCCGCAATGGCATGGCGTTCCGGATAAAGGTCCGACGTTAAGACCCGCGCCCCCGTGCGCCGCGACAACGCCGCCCACATCAGCCCGATCGGTCCCTGCCCGATCACCAGCACCGTATCGTCCGCCGCAAGGTTCAACAGCTTCACGCCCTTCAGAACCGTGTTCACCGGCTCCACAAACGCAGCCTGCTCAAACGGCACATCGTCGGGAATCCGCACCACGCCGCGATTCGCGACCACAAAGCCCATCACCCGGATGTACTCCGAAAAGCCGCCGCCTGACGGCTCGAATCCGGCAGTCACGCCCACCTTCTTGTAGAGCGGACATTGGGCAGGCGTCTGTTTCCGGCAGTAATAGCAATCGCCGCACGGCACATGATGAAACACCATCACCCGCTCGCCCACGGCATAGCTCTCCACGCCATCGCCCACTTCCACGATGGTCCCCGCCATCTCATGGCCAAAGATGCGCGGCGCAGAGTGCGACCCGGTGTGAATCTTTTTGAGATCGGTCCCGCAGACCCCGCATGTGGCCACCTTCACCAGCAGCTCACCCGGTCCGATCTTCGGCACAGGCACGGTCTCCACACGCATATCGTTCACGCCGCGATAGACGGCAGCCTGCATGGTGGCGGGAATTGCAGCGGGAATCTTCGCCGCGTCGCTCACTTCGTCCTGCTGGCTTTCAATGTTTGAGATTTGGGTAGCCATTGCGCTCTCTGATGTATGCCCTTTCATCGAGAAAATCGAGCACAGCTTCCCTGATGCTCTGGGAAGCCTTCCTGCTATTCTCGCCCATTCTTGCAAGCGAGGGCCAGTACCAAGGCCTCAGAATCGAAAAAAGTACCATAGCAGCCATGTCAAACCGCCCATCCGGGCGGATAAACCGATTGAAATCGGGTAGTTTGTCGTGAAACCCGTCACTGACCCCCTTGATGCAATAGAACGGAATCCCGCGCATCGCCGCCAGCCGCGCAATCGCCGAAGCCTCCATATCCACCAAGTGAGCACTGTAAGCCGCCGCCAGCCGCTGCTTCTCCGCCTCATCTGCAACAATGGGACTCGTCACCAGCCACCGCTCATCATTCCAGACGGCTGGCCGGAACCGCTCTCCCGTCCGTAAATCAATCACCCCAGAGACCCCATAAACCCGTCCAGCTTTCAGCTCTTCAGTCAACGCCCCCGCCCAGCCAACCGAAATCACCATATCCGGAGCGCCATCCTTCTCGACCGCCGCAAACGCCCGCGTCGCAGCATCCACGCCGGCTCCAGCGCACGCCGCCACCCACTCCCCTTCATCGAACTTCCAGCGCCACAGATCCACCCGGTCGCGCCGCTCGTGCACCCATCCCCGCACCAAAGGCTTCAGTTCTCCAGCCATCGCTGCAATGATCGCGACCCGGCTCACGGCGCATACCCGTTTGCCCGAAACCACTCAATCGCCGCCCGCATCGCCGGATACACCGGCACAATCCTGAAGTCGAGTTCCTGCTGCGCGTGCGCACTCGAGGCATACATCTTCTTGCGCCCCATTCGCACCTCTTCAAGCGTCGCTCGCGGCTCCTTGCCGCGAATCCGCCCCGTGATCCACTCCTCAAAAAACGCATACGTCGCCGCAACCGCAAACGGAATCTTTACCGTCGGCGACGGTATCCCGGTAATGGCCGACATCTTGTCGAGAATCTGCTTCAGCGTCAGATTCTCCCCGCCCAGAATGTACCTGTGTCCCGGCTGACCCAGCGTGAGCGCGGAAACATGTGTGCGAGCAACTTCGGTCACATCCACCAGGTTCAGCCCCGTGTCCATGTACGCGGGAAACTTGCCGTTGAGAAAGTCCACAAAGATGCGCCCCGTCGGCGTGGGCTTCGCGTCATTCGGCCCAATTGGCGTTGTAGGGTTCAGAATAATGACCTTCTGTCCATCCTTTGCCGCCTTGATCGCTTCCTGCTCGGCCATGAACTTTGATCGCTTGTAATGGCCAACCATATCCTTGAGTGAGACCGGAGTGTCCTCATTGATGACCAGCCCGTCGGTGCGAAAATGCATCGTTGCCACGCTTGAGGTATAGACAAACCGCGGCACGCCCGCCTCCTGTGCCATCCGCAACAACTCCCGCGTACCGTCTACGTTAGCGCGATACATTCCCGCAGGATCGGGAATCCACAGCCGGTAATCTGCCGCGACATGGACCACCGCATCGCAACCCTCAATCGCCGAACGCAGCGTCTCCGGCTCCGCAAGATCGCCAACAACCGTCTCGCCGCGAATGCCTTCAAGATTCTTCAAATTGCTTGTTTTGCGTACCAGAAGCCGGAGATCGGCTCCTTCAGCGGCCAGCGATCGCGCCACATGATGGCCCACAAATCCGGTTGCGCCTGTCAAAAAGACTTTCATAGCCTCGAATCTCTAACACCATCTTAAACTTCAGGGTCGTGTCGGCCAGCTCCGATCCAATAGTGCGGACGAAAGCCAGCCACATAATGCAAAACTGCATTACAATCGGAAAGGAAGGACAATCAAATGGCTATCGTGAGCACAACGTCGCGGGGACAGGTGACTCTCCGGAAGGAAATCTTCCAGCACGTTGGGATAAGACCCGGCGAGAAATTGGAGATCGAGCTCTTGCCGGGTGGCGAGTTCCGGGGCCGCGCGGTGCGGAAGAAGGGCAGCATCAGCGATTTTGCCGGATGCCTGAAGGGCAAGACCAATGGCACAAAGCTGACGATTGAAGAGATGGACGAGGCTATCGGCCAAGCCGTCGTCGAAGAGTTCCTGAGAGGCGTTCAGCGATGAAGATGGTCGCGGACACCAATGTCTTGAACTGATTCCAGATTGTAATGCGAAGTTGCATTACAATTGTTTCAGCGACTGAAAAAAGAGAGGTGACTATGCCGGTTCTCACAGTAACGGCGCGGGGCCAGGTGACGCTTCGGAAGGAATATTTGCGGCATTTCGGAGTCAAGCCGGGCGACAAAATCGACCTCACGCTGCTGCCGGGAGGGCGGGGAGAGATCGGCGCTGCACGGCCAACCGGTTCCTGGGACGACTTCATCGGCTGCCTGGCAGGTAAGACGAACCTACGCCTGACCATTGAAGAGATCAATGAGGCGATTGGCCACGCAGCAGCGGAGGCTGGTATGGCAGGACTTGAGAGATGAGGATCATCGCCGACACCAACCTGCTGGTGCGATTGGCGGTGGATGACGATCCGCGTCAGAGGCGGATCGCGGCGACTGCGGTCACTCAAGCCGAAGCCGTCATCATCAGCCGTCACGCGCTTTGCGAGCTGGTTTGGGTACTCCGCCGAAGCTACAAGTTCACCAGGACCGAAACGGCCGGGGCGATTCAGAAGCTATGCGGGATCAAGAATGTTGTATTGGATAACGCAACAGTTGAGGCTGGTCTCGCTGTTCTGGCGGCTGGCGCGGATTTTGCCGATGGCGTGATTGTGTACGAAGGGCGCTGGCTGGGCGGCGAGACGTTTGTCTCGTTCGACAAGAAGGCGGTTGCGGCGATTGCCAAGCAGGGGATGAAGACTCAGTTGCTGGGGTGAATCTTTGTCTGGGATCGTGCATTCCCATTTCTCAAAAGCGAGGCCCCCGGGCTTCATCACCCTGGCATTGAAGGCATTTCTTCAGCCCATCCTGCCAAATCCCCTCGTACGGCCAAGCGCAGATCCGAAGAACCTGCCGGGTTCTACTCAGTCCAGCGCTTCCGGAACCAGCGCGATTCCCTTTTCGCCGGCGGCCTTGCGCTCGTTGTACTTCTGCACCCAGTCTTCCCAGTGCTTGCCGGCCGCGCGATCCTTGCCCGTAAACTCAAGCCGCGCAATCTCCGCGTAGCTCACCTTGCGCTTCTCGGGCGCCTTGGGCGTGAAGTACTGCACCCACGATTCCGCCAGCGTTGCGCCGGTCGAACGGTTGAAGATGTAGGCTTCAATGCGCTCGCCGCTCTTCAGCGTAAGCGTCACATCGCCACGATAATCGAAGGCCTTTTCAAGAGCCTCATGCACATCGTGGTCGCTTGCAAACTCAGGAATCCAGCCCTCCAGATTCTCGTGCTTGAATCCCGGAGCGACCTCCATAGTTTCGATCTGCTCGCGGCTGTACTTCAGCACCTCTGCGCTCATGCGTTGGTCTCCTCAAGCGCGTGCTCGGGCTTGGCGATCTGAACGAGCGTGGCCGATCCATGCGGCGCGGATTCGTTCAGCAGCTTCAGCGCATGCTTGTCTTTGTACATGCTGAAGGTGCCCTTGACCATGGCCCAGAAGCCCGACATGCTTCCGAATCCGTCAATGACCGCCGTCGGCTCATAGCCACAGCTCACCATGCAGTTGGCGCACTTGGCGTTGCCGCTCGCAACGCCGTATTCCTCCCACTTGGTGGTTTCCATCAACTCCTTGAAGGTGTCCACATAGCCGTCCTGCAACAGGTAGCACGGCTTCTGCCAGCCAAAAATGTTGTAGGCCGGCGAACCCCATGGAGTGCAGTCGTAATTGCGATCGCCCATCAGAAACTCGAGAAACAGCGGCGACATGTTGAACTTCCACGACTTCTTGCGGTTCGACAGGATGGCGCGGAACAACCGCCGGACACGCGCGCGTCCCATAAAGTGCGTCTGGTCAGGCGCCTTGTCATAGCTGTAGCCGGGCGAGAGCACAATGCCCTCCACGCCGATTGCCATCATCTCATCGAAATGTGCGCGCACGCTGTTCGGATCGGTGCCGTCAAAGAATGTCGAGTTCGGCGTGACGCGGAAGCCGGCCTTGACCGCTTCCTTGATGCCCTCCACGGCGATGTCGTACCCGCCCTCGCGGCACACTGAAAAGTCGTGGTGATCCCGCTGCCCGTCCAGATGCACTGAAAATGTCAAATACTTTGACGGTGTGAATTCGTGCAGCCGCTTCTTCAGTTCGAGCGCATTGGTACACATGTAGACGTACTTCTTGCGAGCAACCAGGCCATTGACGATCTCAACGATCTGAGGATGCAACAGCGGCTCCCCGCCGGGGATGGCGACCATCGGCGCGCCGCACTCTTCCGCCGCGGCGAAACACTCCTCGGGCGAAAGCTGCTTCTTGAGGATGTGCGGCGGATACTGCACCTTGCCGCACCCGGCGCAGGCCAGGTTGCAGCGGAAGAGCGGCTCGAGCATCAGCACCAATGGATAGCGCTTCTCGCCCGACATCCTCTTCTTGATCACATAGGTTGCAACCGTACCCATCTGAGAAATCGGAACAGCCATCTTTGAGTTAACCTCCGGCGCCTCTTACGGCGCTAGTTCATATTGTCTGGCGCGTACCTTCAAAATCATTTGCAGCCATTAGCTGCCTTGCCGTTCCATAGTCCGCCTGTAACTGGTCAAAGCCAGCAGCGGGAAGTATTGACGATACAAGTTATAGGACAGGTAAAAGACACGCGGGAAGCCTGTACCTGTAATGATACTCTGGCGCGTGCTGCCTTCCCCCATCGATTCATCCCAACTGCCATCAACCCGCTGTCGCGTCAGCAGCCAGCGCACGCCCTTGGCGATTGAGTCGGACCGGTCATCCCCGGCGGCCAGCAGCCCAAGCAGCGCCCAGGCCGTTTGCGACGGCGTGCTCGGGCCCACGCCGCGCGTGTCCGGATCGTCGTAGCTGCCNNGCATCCAGTCCGCGCAGCACCAGGAACGTTCCGTAGATGTAGTTCACACCCCAGCGGCCAAACCAGCTCCCATCCGATTCCTGCTCGCTCAGGATGAACTTGATGGCCTTCTCCACACGCTTGTCGCTGCGGTCGTAGCCGTAGTTGGCCAGCATCTCCAGAATTCTTCCCGTAATATCCACCGTCGGCGGATCAAGCATCGCGTTGTGATCGGCAAAGGGAATGTACTGGAAGATCATCTTGGTGTTGTCTTTGTCGAAGCTGCCCCATCCGCCATTCCTGCATTGCATGGCGAACTCCCACTCGATGGCGCGCTGCGAAACCTGGAATTGATAGCGCTCGCGCGGATTGTCCACCTTGTTCAACGCCAGCAGAACCTGTGCCGTGTCGTCGGTGTCCGGGTAGAACTCGTTGTTGAACTCGAAGTACCAGCCGCCCGGCTCGGTGTGCGGCGCCTTCACGGCCCAGTCGCCCTTATGCCGGACTTCCTTCGAAAGCATCCAGTCCGCGGCCTTGATCATGCGCTGATCGTTGCGCGCCACGCCGGCTTCGCCCAGTGCGTAGACCACCTGCGCCGTGTCCCACACAGGAGAAGCGCAAGGCTGCATGCGGAAGGTTGGCTCCGGCATCGCGGCGCTGGCCCGCTCCTCAATGCCCAGCTTCTCAAACTCGTCGCGCGCGCGAATCACCTGCGGATCGTCCTCGGAGTAGCCAAGGCAGCGCAGCGCGATGATCGCATTCAGCATGGCCGGATAAATGGCGCCAAGGCCGTCGGTCATTTCCAGGCGCTCCAGCATCCACTTCTCCGCCTTGGCCAGCGCCACCTTGCGCAGCGGGCGCAGATGCACTGCCTCTGCAAAATGCAGTACGCGATCAAGCAGGATGAAGACATTGCGCCACGAGACGATCCTCTTGCGGTCAAGTTGCAGCCGCTGTTCCGCATTTGCGCGGCCGCCCACAAAAAGCTCGTCGATCCCATGCTCCGGCGGAATCTTCTTGAACGGCTTCTTGGCGTAGATAATCGCCAGCGGCACAAGAATCGAGCGCGACCACGAAGAAATCTCGTAGATATTAAAGTAAAACCAGTTCGGAAACAGAACGATCTCCGGCGGAATGGCAGGCACCGCGTCGTAATCGTATTGACCCAGCCCGCAGAGATACATCTTGGTGAACGTGTTGCATGCCACCACGCCGCCATGCCCCAGAACCCACTCGCGGCATTTGCTCAACCGCGGATCGTCCGGTCCAATCCCCATCAGCTTCGCCGAAAAATAGCACTTGACTGAAAGAGAGATATTCCCCGGTCCGCCCGGATAAAGGCTCCAACTGCCGTCCTCGTTCTGGTAGCGCATCATCTCCGTGAATGCGCGCTGGAGGCGCCCCGGGTCACCGCTTTCCAGTTGCGTGTGCAGATAAATGTAGTCGGCCTCGAGCATCGAGTCCGCCTCGAGCTCGCCGCACCAATAACCATCGGGATGCTGCTGCGAAAGAAGATAATCCGCCGAGCGGACAACCGCCGCCTCCACGTCTGCCAGATCCGCGTCCAACCGGCCAAACCGTGGCGCCATCGAGATGGTGGTCGCCGAAGTTGTCTTCACTTGTTTTAGGCTCATGCGGATTAAAATGCCTCAGTTCCGTTTGGAAAAATCAAATCAACAAGTAGTCCGGCAGCGCCAGTCGACCTGCTTCAAAAATTCACTTGCTCAGTCCCTTAGTCCCTCGATCACCGCACAGGCACGGGCTCCGTTCCACCCACGCCGCCAATGGCCTGGATAATCTCCGGCGGCAACCCAAACCGAACATTCTCCGGCATCACTTCTACTTCTTCGACGCTGCCAAAGCCGTTCTGTTGCAAATAATTAACCACGTCCTCAACCAGCACTTCGGGAGCGGATGCGCCGGCTGTAACCGCAACATTCGTAACGCCCTTGAGCCATGCCGGATCGATGGCCTGGGAGTTGTCGATCAAATACCCGATCGTCCCCAGATTCCGCGAAACCTCCACCAGCCGATTGGAATTCGAGCTGTTGGTCGAACCCACAACGAGCACAAGCTCTGCATTATGTGCCACATTGCGTACCGCAACCTGGCGATTCTCTGTGGCGTAGCAGATGTCCTGCGAGTGCGGCCCGGCAATATTCGGGAATTTTTCCTTAAGCGCGTGAATGATGTCCCGCGCCTCATCCAGGCTCAGCGTCGTCTGGGTGAGGTAAGCGACCCGGTTCGGGTCCGGCACCTCAAGCGCCGCGACCTCCGCAACGTTTGAAACCACTTGGGTTACGTCCGGTGCTTCGCCCAGTGTGCCTTCGATCTCGTCGTGGTCGCGGTGGCCGATCAGCACCAATGAGTAACCTTGTTTGGCGAACTTGACGGCCTCAATGTGGACCTTGGTGACCAGCGGACAAGTGGCGTCAATCACCCTCAGTCCGCGGCCCTTGCTCCGCTCCCGCACCGCCGGCGAAACACCGTGAGCCGAATAGATTACGCGCTGGCCGTCCGGCACATCGTCTATTTCGTGAACAAAGATCGCGCCCTTTTCCGCCAACTCGTTCACAACATAGCGGTTATGCACAATTTCCCGGCGCACGTAGATGGGCGCGCCGAAGGTTTCAAGAGCGATCTTAACAATGTCGATCGCGCGCACCACACCGGCGCAAAAGCCGCGCGGCTTGAGCAACAACACCCTCTTTTGGCTGGGGGAAGTCTCGGCGTGGATACCATTCGAGATGGAGTCGAGGACAGTAGGAGTCACATATCCAGTATAACAAGGTACAAACTCGGAATGTAGGGTATTTCAGGAGCGGGTTCCGCGCAGTTACCGCCTGGCTTTGCCTGCCTCGCTCGTATGGCTAGTCGGAAGAGTGCTTGTCCGCTGGCCGATAGCTCCTCCATGGCGTCTGCACCTTGTAAAAAGGCGTCGCCGTCGCATTCGCCTTGCTGACGGCAAGAAGCTTCCGCCTCACCAGCCAGCCGACGGCCGTCTGCGCGGAACTCTTCGACACGCCGATCGACTCGGCCAACTCCTGGTAGCTGATCTGAACTGCTTCATCGCGGCGCTGCTGCTCCGCCGCAAGCCACAAATACACCAGAAAACTCACTGGCCTTTTGTCGTGTCCGACCAGGTCGCGCATCAGGGTATCGGTTACATAATCATCGACATTCGGCATAGCTATACCGATTATGAGTATAGCAATACATACCAGATTGCATCCGCAAATCAAGCCGGTTATATTCCGGGAATCTCAACACGGAGGTCGCCCCATGATACGCGGAGTCAAAATCGTCAGCATCCCGGTAAGCAACCAGGATGTATCGCTGAAGTTTTATACCGAACAGATGGGATTCAAAGTAGCCACGGATCAGGTCTTCGGGCCCGGTCAGCGCTGGATTGAGTTGCTCATCCCCGGTTCCGATGTGAACCTGGCCCTCTTTACTCCTCCGGGCCATGAGAATCGCGTCGGCGGTTTTCAGCCACTCACCTTCTGGTGCGACGATGTATTCGCGACGGCGGAGCTGCTTAAATCAAAAGGCGTGGAACTGGCCGAGGAACCAAAGAAGGAAATCTGGGGCACCATGGCCAAATTCAAAGACCCCGATGGAAACGTGTTTGTTTTCTCCAGCAGATAATCGGCGATGACTGCGCAAGCCAAAAAAAATCGCAGAAACAAGCTCCGGATAACTCCAATGAAAAGTGAATGTTACAAGGCATAGCCGGTCGCACTGAAAGATTTCGAAGTTTGTGCTGGCATCCTTTGGGTTTTTCGCCACATCTCAGCCCCAAGTGAGGAGGAAGTATGCACAAATCCAGATTTCTTGCACTTACTGCTGGACTCTCGATCTGCTTTGCCGCGGCGGCTTGTTATCCATCTGCGCCGGCATACGCAAGCGGACAGGTAACAGTTGACGTCGGCATTGCGCCCGATTGCCCCTACGGCTACTACGATGTTGCCCCCTTCGACTGCGCACCCTATGGCTACTATGGCCCGGAGTGGTTTACGGGCGGTGTCTTCATCGGCGCCGGCCAGTGGTTTCACGGCCCAAAGGGCTTCCATGGTCACGTGAATAACCGCCTCGACGTTCAGCATGGCTATACCGGTCCGCGTCCCAACCGCGGCGAAAAGGCGGAGTCAGGCAAAGACATCAACCACATCGAACACTTCAAAGGAAATGAGGTCCGCGACGGTCGTGGCCACACCGGCAAGCACTAAGCCGGCGCTGTGCGGATTGCTGCCGGGCGATCATCCAATCCCAGGTCTCAAATGCGGGACCTGGGACACCCCTCTCTGAGATCCAGGGCTTGGGGCATTCGTCGTAATTCAACGTAACTTCAGGGGATTCTCGTCCAGGTTGCGGTCCGGCCAAACAGCGAAACGCCAATAAAGCCGCGCATGTGAAGCTGGTCCTTCCCTACGGCCCAGATCTTACCCTTGTATTCCTTGCCATTCTCCGGATCGAGGACAGTCCCCTCCACCCAGTCGTCTCCCTCGGGATGGAAGTTGCGCAGGATGACCATGCCGAGAATAAGCTCCTTACTGGCCACACCCTGACACTTGTCGCAAAGATCGTGCGGAGTGCGCCCCGGACGCACCTCGGTCACCTTGCCAAAGAGCTTGCCGTTTTCGAGGTATGTCTCTACGTGGCCGCCCGGCGTGCCGTCACTGTTGACCACCTGCCAGTGCCCGACGGCGCTTTGCAGCTTCGGTGAAAGTTCCTGCGCGCCAGCTGCGTGTACAGCTATCAGCGCCAACCACCCAACTGCAACGATGCAGATGGCTCGATTTCGAATCGATTTCAAGAGGTCTCTTCCTCCAGATGGATTGTAGCGCCGATGCGCGGCAATTGGATGCTTGCAATCGATCCTTGTGGCATGGCCTTGAGCGCTTCAGTGACGCGCTGCTCAACTCGGACGCGGCGCTCCGGGCTCATCTCTGCTTGAATTTCTTCGAAACTGCGCGCCATCTTGTTCTCCTCCCTTGGGAAGCGATCCATGTACGAGGCTCTCAAGCTCGTTCGCGATGCTGTTCGACATACTCGCGCAGAGCGGAGTTCATGCGGGTCTGATAGCCCTGTCCCTGCCGTTGGAACCAGTCGATGATGTCCGCATCCAGGCGCAAGGAAAGAGGACGCTTGACGGGACGGTAGAAAGGTCCGCGCACCGCCTTGCTCCAATCCGTGATCGGAGGCATTTCGGTAGTGTCGATCTCGCTCTCCGGCATCGCGGCCAAAGCATCGAGTTCAGCTTGCAACTCCGGCGTCAACGGCTTTGGATTACCTTTCTTCATAGTCTCGTCTCTCATGG
>PLPU01000263.1:3114-5497 GCA_003159975.1 Acidobacteriaceae bacterium | reverse complement strand
GTGGCCATGGGCTCGCGGACGCCTTGACGGTCAATGATGCCGGGAGCCAGCCGCTCGATGGGCAGGGAACTAGTAGACGCGATGGGACCTTTGTCGTCGATAGGCTGACCCAGTGCGTTCACCACGCGGCCAATCATGCCCTCGCCCACCGGCACGCTCAAGATGGTGCCCGTGCGCTTCACCTCGTTGCCTTCGCTGAGTTCGGTATAGTCGCCCAGAATTACCGCGCCCACTGAATCCTCTTCGAGGCTCAGGGCCAATCCCGCGATGCCGTGCGGAAAGCTGAGCAACTCGCCGGCCATCACCTTGTCGAGTCCATGGAGGCGGGCAATGCCATCGCCCAGCGACGTAATGGTGCCGACTTCATCAACCTGAACCTTCGCGTCGTAGTTCGCGATCTGCTCGCGAAGAAGCTGTGTAATCTCGTCTGCCTTGATCTGAGCCATTTCTGTCCTCAGGGATCAGAGATCAGAGATCAGGGGTCAGGGATCAGGGGTCAGGGGTCTTCTCTCCCCAACGCCATCTAACCCGCCGGCCTGCAACCGCTGACTTCCCTTTCGCCCGGTTCCAAATTCAAATTTCCGTTACTGCTTGACCGCAAAAACCCTTGACTCCGGGATCGGCGTCTTCTGATCCCTGATCCCTGATCTCTGACCCCTGCCGGCATCAGCCGGCCGTTAACGCTTCCTTCAAACGAGCCAGGCGTCCGCGCACCGAACCGTCATAAACCGTGGAGCCGATGCGCACCACCGTGCCGCCCAGGATGCCCGCATCGACCTTGAAGCTGGCTTCAATCCGCGAACCGGCCAGCCTGCCAACATCCATCACCAGCGCGCCGCGCTCCTGCTCGCTCAGCTCGCGCGCAGTCACAATCTCCGCCTGGCGAATGCCCAACTGCTCCTGCAGCAGGCGACGATAGGCCTGGATCACTTCGCTCACCTGGCCGATGCGGCCGTTGTTGATGAGAACCGCCAACAGGTTGCGCAGTTCCTTGCGGAGCCCCAGTTTTGCATTTAACTTATCCAGTATCCCCACCTTTTCAATCGCGGGAATCGCAGGATTCACAAAGAATTCGCGCAGTTCCGGGCTGCCGTCCCAGGTAGCAAGAAAATCGGCGATCTGGCGGTCGATCGCGGCCGTGTCCAGCTTTTCAGCTGTGACCACATCGAGAAAAGCGCTGGCGTAGCGGGAGACAAAGGCGGCCATTTAGTTCAGCCCTCCCTTTTCCACGTTGCCGACAAATTCAGCGATCAGGGCTCGATCGGTTTCCGGCGTAAGCTTCAGTTGCCTGGAGGCCTGATCGATCGCCAGATCGGCGGCAAAGTTGCGCAGCCCTCGTGTGGCCTGCGCCGCCGCCATGCCAATCTCCTGCTCGGCCGACGCCACAATGCGGGCACTCTCCTCGGCCAGGGCGGCCTTGATGCGCGCCTCGTCCTGCAGGCTCTCCGCCTCCACTTCGGCGCGGAATTTCTGGATCTCATTTCCCAGGCTGGCGAGTTTGGCCTCCACCGCGCTCAGGCGGAAATTTGCGTCTTCGGTCACCTTGCGGGCGGACTCGATATCGGCGCGCACTTTTTCCGCGCGATTGCGGAGGAACCTGGGGAGAAACTTGTAGAGTGGAATGCCGATGCCCAGCACTATGATGGCGAAATTGAGGAATTCAAACGAGCGAGCCGTAGTCTCAACGGAAAGATGGAGCACCTTGGCGGACGACTTCACCAGCGGGTTGTGGCGGAACTTGTTGCTTGCTTCATCGTCCGCCGTATCTTCGCTCGACTCAGGCGCTTTGGCTGCCGTTGTCACAGAGTGCTGGGATGCCGTTGCCGCCGGAGCCGCCTGTTGGGCAATCGCTCGCCGCGGCGCAACCGCAATGCCGACAGCCAACACGGCGATGAGCGCAATCCAAAACAAGCGCCTGGAAGAGCGAAATTGCAAATTCGAAGTTGCCGAAATCGTGTTTCTCAACGGGAACCCCCGGCGGCAAGCGGAAGCACCGCGAGGACCACCTGATTGGCCAAATCCGCCGCCGAGGCCTGAATGACCTTGCGGGCGGCTGCGGCCTCGGCCTCGAGCTCGGCCCTGGACTGGTTTACCCTCAACCCCGACGCTTTGCGGGCTGCGTCGAGAGCGGCCTCGCGCTCGGCGTTCCACTGCTTGACGCGCTGCTCGCGAACCTTATAAACCTCGGCGCGGGCCTCGCGCAACTTCGCGGCATATTCAGCCGCGCGGGCCTCGGCCTGGGCAATGGCCTTTTGCGCGTCTTCAAGCGCGCCCTCGGTACGGGCGCGGCGCTGCCGCAGAGTGGCCGTCAGCGGTCCCTGCACCAGAAACTGGTAGGCCAGGACCAGCACGATGAACAGCAGAATCGTGGGTATGGCGCCAA
>PLPU01000263.1:0-3103 GCA_003159975.1 Acidobacteriaceae bacterium | reverse complement strand
ACTAAGAATACCACCCAGACCCGGTTCAGGGTCCAGCGGGCCAGCGGTTCCGGGAAGTCCTTCCACTCCCGAGACCGTTGGCCCGCCTCTAATTTTGGGGCCTGTTTCCGGGTTCCTCACATTACGGGACAACTACGGCCAACTCGCAGCGGTTTCCGCTGTCTGGAAACCGCTGTAACTGGCGTTTTGAACCTGCCTCGATCTTCCTTCTTCAGCAGTTGCTTACTCGGCTTTAGTGATGAACTCAGCCAGATCCTCCTTCAACTGGTGCAGCGCGTCGACGTTGAGATAGATCATGTGGCCTGAGGGGTAGTAGCCGAACTGCACATTGCCGCGCAGCGTGGGGTCGAGATCCATGTGCGAGAGATCGTACTCGGTGGCAAAGAAGGGCGTGGCCAGGTCAAAGTAGCCGTTGGCCGAGAAGACCTTCAGGTGCGGGTTCTTGCGGATGGCGCTGCCCAGGTCGGCAGCCACGTAGGGCTGGGACTGCTCGCCGCCGCCCCCGCCGCCGCCGAAACCGCCGCTGGTGGGGCGATGCTTCCAATCCCACTGCACGATGTCGTATGCCGTAGGCCGGTAGGTCTCGGTGCTCTCGTATTTCAACTCGCGGGCGAGGTAGTCGTGAATAGCGGAAACGAAGGCGCCCGTGATGCCGGAGTCGGAAGCGTCGTAGCCGGGATTCTCGCCGGCCGAGTCAATATCCACGCCTTCGAAGCGCATGTCGTAGCGGCCCAGCGTGCGTGCGTCGTCGCGGAGAATCTCTTTGCGGAAGCGTGTGGGCGAGATGCGCAGTTTGGCTTCTTTCACGTATTCGACACTGAGGCCGGTGAACTTGCTCACTTCTTTGGCCACCGAATCAAACTCCGCGGCCGGCAGGTTGGCGCCCGCGAAAAGCGCGTGCGCATAGGGACCGGAGGCGAACTCGCGAGCCTGCTGCACCCAGTCCCCAATCTTGGCCGGCTTGTTGGGAACCTTGTTGTAGTACCAGGCCGCCGCCGCGTAGCTGGGCAGGTTGGAGATGTAGAGCATGTCATAGCCGCCGGCGCGGATGTTGTAGTTGAGGATCGACGAGATGAGCACCACGCCGTTCAACTGCACGCCATCGTTGCCGAGCATGTCGGCCAGCGCCGCGGAGCGGGTTGTCCCGTAGGATTCACCGATGAGGAACTTGGGCGAGTTCCAGCGCTGGTTCACATTGAGATAGCGCTGAATGAAGCGGTCGAAGGCGCGCAGGTCCTGGTCCACGCCGGCGAAATCCTTGGCGGTTCCTTTGCCCACGGCGCGCGAGTAGCCGGTAAGCGGCGCGTCGATGAAGACCAGGTCGGTCTTGTCGAGCAGCGAATACTGGTTGGGAACCAGCTTGAAGGGCGGTCCGGCGGTGGGATTGGGGCTGTCGGTCTCAATGCGCACCGGCGAAAACGATCCCATGTGCAGCCACAGCGTGGACGAGCCGGGGCCGCCGTTGTAGAGGAAGCTAACGGGGCGCGACTGGGGCTCGGCGCCATCCAGGGTGTAGGCCACGTAGAAGATGCTGCCGTAGGGCTTATCCTCTTCATCGCGGATGAGCAAGGTGCCGGCGGTCGCGGTGTACTTGAGTGTCTTGCCGCCGAGGGTGACCTCGTGATGGGTGGGGACGGTCTTCTCGGGAGGAATGGGCGTCGCGGCGTCCTTGTTGTCCTTGTTGTCAGTATCTTTATGTTCGGTCGTGTCTCTGTGTTGCTCGGCGGTGGCCTGAGCGGTAGGAGTGCGCGGCTCCTGTGCTGGAGCGGCGGCGCTGAAGAACAGCGTGGACAGGGCAACGAGCATGCACAGGGCAAACCGGTGAGCAGTTTTCATGAAGAGCGAACCTCCGAAAGAGTGGGGTTATCGTTGCGATTCACAGCGCTGGGATTCGGATGTATCGATCCTGGAGCCTATTCGCACATCGAGTGTGAAGCTTGTTTATCCATGACGGTTAAGGCCGGGCATTGGACTCATTGTGTGTAATTAATCCCTGGGCGCGGAGCCATGTCTCAAGCAGAACGGGCCATTGGCCGAGAGACGGATCGCCCTTGCCCAGGCCGCTGCCGTGGCCTCCTTTGGCGAATATGTGCATCTCGGAAGGCACGCCGGCCTTGACCAGCGCCTCGTAGAAGCGCAGCCCCTGCTCCACCGGAACCGTCTGGTCGTTGAAGGTGTGATAAATGAACGTGGGCGGCGTGTCCTTGTTGACGAACAAGTCGGGCGAGTACGCGGCACGGAGCGCTTCGCAGCGGTCCATCACGTTGAAGAGTTTGCAGTAGCTCAGGTGCGAGGTGTCGCTGGAGATGGCGCCGATCCAGGGGTAGCCGAGCACGAGGTAGTCGGGGCGGCTGGACGCGCGGGCAATGGGATCGTCCGCATCGGGATTGCCGGGCGCGAATTGCGTGGCGGCCAGCGCAGCCAGGTGCCCCCCGGCGGAGAAGCCGATCATCACAATGCGATTGGGCTCGATGTGATAATCGAGCGCCCGCGCCCGCACCAGTTGCACGGCGCGCCTCGCATCGAGCAACGGCACGGGCAGCAGATAGCCGTTTGAGGATAGCCGGTATTGGAGTACGAAGGCGCGAAAGCCGCGCGCGGTGAACCAGTCGGCCACCTGCCGGCCTTCGAGGTTTGCCGCCAGATGCATATACGCTCCGCCCGGAAGAACCACTACCGCCGCCCCGTTCCCCTGTCCGCTCTGCGGCTCGAAGATGGTCAGGGTGGGTATGTCTTCGCAGGCCTTGCCTTTGGCCTCGGGGGCATCGCCGGGCCACAGGCGGATGGTCTGGATGGCCAGGAAGTCATTGTTGACGCCCGCCGTTGCACAGGGCGGCTGTTGAGCCTGCGCCACCCAACAGGCCAGCAGACCGATGGCTGCGATCACGAAGAAACGTCTCACGTTGCGCCTCCCGCCGATGGGGAGGATTATACAGAGCAGGGATCAGGGGTCAGGGATCAGGGATCAGTTTTAAGTTGTCAGTTGTCGGCGAATTACGCTCAAAACAGCAGCGCCGGAGCTGCATTCCCTGACCCCTGATCCCTGACCCCTGACCCCTGTTTCACAGCCAGAGCGCCGTGTGCCCCGGGCATGGATTCGCCG
>PLPU01000320.1:0-2866 GCA_003159975.1 Acidobacteriaceae bacterium | reverse complement strand
AGAACACCTTCAGCTTGATGACCAGGTATTTCTTCGGGTCTTCGCGGATGCTCTTCACCAACTGCTTCGCCTCTTCCATCGTCTGGTCGGCATGATCGTAGAAGGAGCGGTTCTGGACGAACTGGCCCAGTGAGCCTTTGCCCTCATCCACGCCCTTCAGGATCGAGTCGAGATGGGTGACCGTGTCGTCCATTTTCTTGGCAAACTCCGGATCTTTGGCCAACTTGCCCAGGGCGCCGTGGCCGGCGTTGATGTCCTTTACCAGCTCATTCGTGTTCGCGACAGCGGAGTTCAAGTTGTTATACAGCGAGTCGTCTTTCAGAAACTTGCCCGCGCTGCCCTTGCCGTCGTTCAGATCTGTGGTGATCTTGTCCAGCTTGTCCACGGCTGAGTTGGCGCGGTTGTAGAGTGTGTCGTCGGTCATCAATTTGCCGAGCGAGCCTTTGCCGTCAGCCATCGCGCCGGTAATAGTCTGCAGGTTGGTGGCGATCCCACTGATCTTCTTGTAGAGTTCGGGATCGTTGATCAACTCGCCCATGGTGCCGCGCCTGGTGTTGAGCGTGTCCACCAGGGTCTCCACTTTGCGAACCAGTGCTGTGATTTCCTCAATGGAAACCTGGCTGGTGCGGATCACATCCTGAATGCTGGGTGCTCCGCCGGTCTTCAATTCGGCGTTGTTGGCCGGCTCTGGCCCTTTGGCATGCCCCGAGCTGATATCCACGTAACTGTCACCCAGCACGCCGGCCTGCGCGATGCTGGCGATTGAATCGGTGTGCAGTCCGCCGATGAACTCCTTGCCCACATGCATGGTGACTTCGACCGGGGTGGGGTTACGTTCGGGAAGCACGCGGACGTGGATGACATTGCCAATGGTGACACCTTCAAGGGTCACCGGGGCTCCATCCTTGACGCCCGCCGCATTCTCAAAGTAGGCACGGAGGGTGATCTTGGGTGCAAACAACCCCCCCGTCGAGCCGGACATGAGAATGATGAGCACGACCAGGACCGCCATGGCCACCAGGACCAGCGCTCCGACTCTCAGTTGCGACCACTGAATCTCTTTCCGGCTTGGCACGGTGCTCCCTTAGTGTATTGATGCGGCTGACGCCTTGAGGATAGCAGAAATCGCGGCCTTATCCGCCATCTTCCAGCACCACGCTGGCCATTGCGAGCTCCGCGGTGTGGGTAAGGGAAAGGGCGGAATGGATCACGCCGAGACGGGCGGCTATCTCCGCGGCGCGCCCGTGAAACTTCAGGACCGGCCGCCCTCCCGGCTGGCGAACGACCTCGATCTCCCGCCAGCTCACGCCGAAACTGATGCCGGTTCCNNCGCCGGCAATACGCCTGTTCCGCCGCCGTGTAGACGCGATCGAGAAAACGCGCACCATAGCGATCCATGGACTGCTGAATGCGTCCGATCTCCGCCAGATCGATTCCGGATCCAATAATCATGCTGTCTATCAAACTACATCAATTTGGTTACATCATTTGGGATTTGTTGCGTTTGCGGATATTCCCGATGCGCCGGACGATGGTTCTGGAAACGGCGATAAACGCTTCTCCAATTACCAGTTCAGGGCGTCTGAAGCCATCGGCAGGCGCGCATGTTTGAAAGCCGGTCAAAGGCCGTGCGACTTCGGTACAGCCGTCACGCACTTGCCGGCTGCTCCGATAAGACCCTTGTGAGGTTGACCATGCCCGACCGCGACGCGGGACAAGCAATGACCATCCCCTGGGCAATGCAGATGAAGGCGGTTTCCTGCGCGGACCCGTCCCGGCTGGTTCAGACGCTCACCGGCGCCATTCTCGGTTGCGGCGGCTGGGTCCTGAGCCGCGGCGCCAACGATTCCGGCTGCGTGAGCATGTTATTCGAATTCGAACGCCAGGCTTGCGTCGAAATCTACAGCGTGCTGATCGCTGCCGGCCTCGAACTGGGCCAAAGCGCGCATATCCGGTTCACCGAACTTTGCCAGTGTACCCGCAGCCACGTTCGCGATTGCGGCACGGAGATCGCCAGCATCGACCTTGAGATTCAGACCTTCCCGGTCGAAATAACGCATGGCTCCCACGCGTCCAAGGCAGTCTGATCCCGTCTCGCCGAAGTGCGGCAGGAAGCTCTACCCGGCCTCAACCAGCCCATACCGTCGCTGCCAGGCCTCCTTCAGCCTCGCCCAGACGCGTGCCCGTTCAGCTTCGGTTCCTTCTTTGGCATGATCGCCGGCATTGGCAAAGCGCTCTGCCTCCTGCTTGGCCAGTTCCAGCAACTGCCTGTCGCGTACCAGGCTGGCCACGCGAAACTCCGGCAGCCCGGCCTGGCGCGTCCCAAAAAACTCACCCGGTCCGCGCAGATTCAGGTCCAGCTCCGCCAGCTCAAATCCGTCCTGCGTGCGCACCATCGCGTTCAGCCGTTCTTCGCCGAGCGGAGAAATGCGTTCGCCGGTCATGAGAATGCAGTAGCTCTTCGCCGCTCCCCGGCCCACGCGCCCGCGCAACTGGTGCAATTGCGCCAGGCCAAACCGCTCCGCATGTTCAACCACCATTACGGTTGCGTTCGGAACATCGACGCCGACTTCAATCACCGTGGTGGCCACCAGCACGTCGATCTCCCCGCGCTGGAAGCGGCGCATGATGATCTCCTTCTCGTCCGCGTCCAGGCGTCCATGCAGCAGCCCCACGCGCAGGCCGGCGAGCGGTCCGGTCCGTAGCTTTTCGTGCATATCGACAGCGGACTTCAAGCCCGATTTCGCTCCGGGATTCGCTTCCTGCACCGCCCTGGGAAAAAGCTCCGCCGTTTTCCCCTTGCGAACCGCTGGACGGGCAACCTTGCCGGGTGTCCCTGGTCTCGATTTTGAGACCTGGGATGCGG
>PLPU01000495.1:0-5508 GCA_003159975.1 Acidobacteriaceae bacterium | reverse complement strand
CTTGCACCACGGGCTGTTAAGGTGGAGGCATGAGGGCGGCCTCAAATGCGAGAATATTCCACGTGCGTACTCGTCCGAGATCTCTCGCCTTTTTCCCGGCAATACTGCTCTTCACTCTTCTGCCCGCTCACCTCGTCCTGGCCTCCAAAACCAAGGCCGACGAGCAGGCCGGCGCAATCCTTTTCCGCGACACCGGCTGCGCCCATTGCCACGGCGTCGGCGGCATCGGCGGCAAAAAAGCCCCCAGCCTCGTAGGCATCCGCGCCGACAAAAACTGGCCCCCACCCAAAATCACCAGCCAGATCCTCAACGGTGGGCAGAAGATGCCGCCCTTCGGCGACTCGCTCACCGACCCGCAAATCGCCCAGCTGGTTGCCTACGTGCGCGCCAAAAAACGGCCCATCCCGCCGCCACTCCCGGCACAAAACCCTCCCGGTCAATAAGCGCGGAGCAAGCTCCTTACCGCTATCCCGCGCAGCCATCCCGTCATCCAGCCGGCCAACGTACGCCTGTCAAATCCTCTGAGATTTCCCACAGCATGCGCGCATCCTCCTCATCCCGCGCCTTGTCGTCGATCCGCGCCGGCCCCGGCGGTCCCCCGAAAGGCTTTTCACTTTCTCACTCATTCACTTCTTCACTCACGTCAACACCGGCGCATCCAAAACCCCAGCCGTACCAAACACCCGCCGGTACCGCGCCACTTCCTCGGGTGGCCCAAGCGCCTTTCCATAATTGTCGGAGAGCTTCACTGTGGGCCTGCCTTCAACCTCGGTCAGCTTGCACACCAGGCTCACCGGGTTGAACCCCTCGTCCCCCAGCGGATTGCAATTCCGAAAATCGTTGGTGAGAAATGTGCCCCACCCCGCGCTGAACCGAATCCGCCGCTCCGGAGCCCACTTGCGTTCGTCTTCAAAATCACTGGCCCGCTCGAAATCCCTCGGCGTCGCGCCATTGCGCAGTCTCCCGCCAAAGTAAGCATGCAGACCCAGAATCTCCTGCACATCCAGCGCATCCGACGCAATCAGCCGCTTCTGCCGCGGGTCGCGCCCCAGCCGCTCCAGCCACGCAATATACTCATCGCCCGCCGTGTATGGATGCTTGCTGTCCATGCGCTGCCCCGTCCAATCCGCCACCCACTCCGGCGCATTTTCCAAAAACTGCGTCGTCCCAAACGTGTCCGGCAGCATAATCAACAGCTCGCCCTGATAGGTCTGCTGCCACAACTCGAGCACGCGATACTGCGCCCGCCGCAGCTCCTCGTCCGTGTCCGCCAGCGCAGCCAACGCCATCGGCAGTTCATGCGCATTGGTGCCGATCGCCTCCAGATCATGCTTGTACGCAAGATAGGTATTCGAGCTGCCCGCAAAGCTCGCGCCCAGCACATCGCTCATCGCCTTCACCACGTACTCGTGCCATAAAAAACTGTGCCGCCGCCGCGTTCCAAAGTCGCTCACATTCAGCCGCGGAACCCCGCGCAGCCGCTCCATCTTTTCCCAAAGCTTGGTCTTCGCCCGCGCATACAAAATATCCAGCTCAAACTCGCTCAGCCGCTTCAAACTGGCCCGCGTCTTCAGCTCGTCGATCGCCGACAGCGTGTAAATCTCCCACATCGTCGTCTCGGTCCACAGGCCATCGAAGCGCAGCGAAATCTGCCCATCGCGCACCTCCAGCTCGTAATCCGAAAGCCGGAAATCCCGCTCCAGCCATTCCAGAAACCCCGGCTCGAAGATCCCCCGCCGACCATAAAATGTATTGCCCGCCAGCCAGATCAGTTCCGACTTGTGAAACTTCAGCTTGCGCGTCGCATCCAGTTGTTCCCGCAACTCGTCGATGTACACAATCTCGCCCAGCCGCACGCTCGTCGTCCGATTCAGCAGCGTAAATGAGGCGCGCGCGGTTCTGAAATGCTTCCAGATAAACTGCAGCATCAGCAGCTTGTAAAAATCCGTATCTAGCAGCGACCGCGTAATCGGGTCCAGCTCCCAGTTATGGTCGTGCGCCCGCCGTGAAATATTGATAATCACAGAATTTACTCTATCGCAGTCGAGAGATCGGGGATCAGAGATCAGTAGCCGACGAGCATCGGCGTCCTAATCCCTANNTTCCCTATTCCCTATTCCCTAACATCCACTTCCAGCACGTTAATCGAATACGCCGCAAATTTCTGCTCAAACTTCGTTCCCTTCACCGCAACCTTGTGCTCCACAGGCACAACCGCATCGGGATCGGTGATGCTGTTGGTCGCATTCTGCGTCTTCCCGCTCAGCGTAATCAGCTTCGCTTCGGGCGCAACATGACCCACACCCTCAAGCGAAATCCCGATCGTCTCCGCATCCGACGACGCATTCACCACCTTCACAAACAGCTTGTGCCGCTTCTCATCCCGCGTCACCGACGTGTAAACGCGCGGCCCGCAATTCTCGAGCGTCGCCGGCACCACCTCCGTGCCCAGGTAACTGCCAAACAGCACCTGCGCCCAGTAGCTCGGCGACCCGTAGCTCTTCAGCGCGTCGTACCCAATCAGATCCGTCGCCCACTGCATCCCGCCCGGATTCACATTCACAAACAGCGGCGCATAGCTGGCCATGATCACCAGGTCGCTGTTGCGTTCCATGCCCGTCATCCACGCCGCATCGCCCAGCGCCGCTTCCAGGTTCGGCGTAGGAGTGCCCTCGCGCGTCGCCCACTCGCCCACAAAAATCTTCGGCCCGTTGCGGTCCGCCTTGTCGTAGTGATTCGCGTCCGCCATCGACTGCTCGGCGGGCATATAGAAGTGCTCGTCCAGCACGTCCGGCTTCACACTCTTCACCGGCGCCGTCGCAATCAACTGCAGTTCCGGATATCGCTTCTTGAACGCCTTGTAATACTGCGCAAACCGCCCCTCGTACGAGCCCGACTTGTCGAACTCGTCTTCGTTCCCGATCTCCACATAATGCAACAGAAACGGCGCAGCGTGCCCGTCCTTCACCCGCTCCGCGCCCCACTTCGTATCCGGTCCGCCAGTCACGTATTCAATCTCATCCAGCGCGTCTTGCAAATAGGGTTCCAGATCCCCTCCCGGCTCCACGTGCTGACCCATCAACGAGTAGCCGGCATACACCGCCAGCACCGGCTCAATCTTCAGATCCTCGCACCACTCCAGAAACTCCAGCAGCCCCATCCCGTCCGACGAACGGTAGTGCCACGGGCTTGGGTGCGTCGGCCGGTCCACCCACGGACCGATCGTCTTCTTCCACTCGAACCGGTCCGCAATCCGGTCGCCCTCCAGGTAGTTCCCGCCCGGCAGCCGAAGAAAATTGGGATGCATCGCCGCCAGCTTCTCCATCAGATCAATGCGGTTGCCGTGGGTCCGGTCCAGATACGTCGGCGGAAACAGCGAAATAAGGTCAAACCAAACCGTCCCTGCCCGAGGAATCGTCAGAATCAGGTGATTCGTCGCAGTCACTGGAACATCCCCGGTCTTCAGTGCAAACGTATACTGCTTCCAGTCCCCCGTCAGCCCGTCGACGGTCGTGCTGGCCGCAACCACGCCTGTCTGATCGTTCACCAGGCTCACGGTTACGGGTACCCCGGCGCTGTCGGTCTTCGCATAAAGCGAACCGCTGTACGTCGTCCGCGGCCTCACCGGAATGCCCCAGTAGCCGTCGTTCTCGACGCCCGCCGGCGCAGCCTCCGTCGCCAAGGTCACGCTCAGCTTCAGGCTGCGTTTCAGCGCCGCGCTTGGGCCGTTGCTCTCATCCACTGAAACCTTCGCCGCAGAGCTTCCGCGCGCCACCAGCGCCCAGTGGCCCAGCGCATCCCACTCGCGTCCGATGGTTCGGTCGCGCACTAGTTCTGCGTACAGCCCTCCGTCGTAGGAGTAGTTGATCTCCTCCGTCATCAGCCCATAAAGCATCGGGCTGACCTTAGCCGTCGGCTTATCGGCCTGAACCGTGAGCGAAGGCGACTGTGCGCCGAGGGTCAAAGGCAAAACCAGTGAAGCAATCAGAGAGAGGACTTGCGATCGGTTCTTCATATCCACGACAGACTAGTGGACACCCCCCTATCATGGCAAGTGAGAAAACGTTTGCTAACCCCAACGATCCCTCCGTCCCTTAGTCCCTTAGTCCCTNNGTTCCCTGTTCCCCATTTCCTGCTTCTTCACTTCGTCCCGGCATGGGCCGCGGCAGACTCACCGATTCGCTTGCTCCAGGCCCTGCTTGCAAGCTTGCCCAGATTCTGCCCCGGTATCTCGATCCATGAGTAGATCGCGTAGGCCACAACCAGGCTGCAGGCCAGGCAGATCGCGATGCAAAGCAGCGGCGAACCAATGCGTGGATTGAGAACTGAAGTTACGGCAAGCAGTATTGGCAGGTGAATCAAGTAGAAGCTGTAAGAGATGTCCCCAAGAAACTCCACCGGCGGCGACGTCCCGATCCACTTGAGCGCACTCGAGGATAGAAACAAGGACAACCACATGCCAGCGCCCAAAGCAACGGCAAGGTCCGAACCCGGGGTTTGCGGAAACGGCAAGATCGAGGATGCCCCATAAAGTACATAGCCCAAAAGAGCCAGCGCGACTCGCAGCCATGCAGACGCGGAAAGGACTCCCACAATCTGGTATCGATACTTTGCGAGATAGCTTCCCATCAGGAAAATCAAGAACGTCCCGAGAAGATGAAAGAAGGCGTTGCAGGCAAAGACACAGCCAAGAATGAGAATGGCGTATTGGGCTTTCTTTGTCATCCGGACCAGTACCAACACTGCCGGAAAGATGAGCGAAATTTTCACTTCAGCGATAAGGGACCAGATAACAGGATCGATTTCGGCGGTCGGTATCCCCGGCGCAATCATGAAGAAGTGCTGAATCAGCGACACCCGGGTGATCGGCAGATGCCAAAGCGAATTCGACCATTCGCTCAAGCCATAAAGGCCGCTCGGAGTGAACACGACGCAACGCAGGAAGAGGGCGATGAGGATTCCAACCCAATAGGCGGGATACAGTCGAGCGATCCGGCGAATAAGGAATGGCGCAACGTCAATTCGTTTTGGCGATTGCCCCGTATAAGGCAGCGTCAGCACAAATCCGCTCAAGAGAAAAAACATCACTACCGCGGAGAATCCGTCCCAAAGCGGCCGCACAAAAGACGATGTGAAAAAATGGCCAACGGCGTTATCGGTCGCCATCAAGCCAAATCCATGCGACAAGAACACCGAAAAAGCGGCCAGACCGCGCAATCCATCGAGTTGCTTCAGCCGTGGTGCCGACGGATTCTCATAGCGCATTCAGCCGCTCCCAACCGAATCGGAGTCTAGCACCCTGGCGGGAATACGCGGACGCTTCGACGCGCATAGAATCCACAAAGGAGAGGTTTCAGTATATCGATTATTCTTGCGGCGGAGAGGTTTTTCCGTTGCCACTGAACAGAATCCCCCTTAGTCCCTAATCCCTATTCCCTATTCCCTATTCCCTGCTCTTCCACCGCCACATCGAGCAGTCCTCCGCATTCGACGACGCGTATTCCCCAT
>PLPU01000254.1:0-3254 GCA_003159975.1 Acidobacteriaceae bacterium | reverse complement strand
AGAATGAAGGACGCGGAGAGAGGCAGTTCGACTTTGGTAAGCAACTGCCAGTCGGTGAGGCCGAGGGCGCGGGCGACTTCAGTCACGGCGGGATCGATGCCGCGAATGCCGGCGTAGGTGTTGCGCAGGATGGGGAGGAGCGCGTAGGCGGTGAGGGCGACGATGGCGATGCGGGCGGCGCGGTCACCGAGCCACGGCAGAGGCAGAAGAAAGCCGAACATGGCGAGCGAGGGGATGGTCTGGAGGATGTTGGCGNNACCGGCTTTGCGCACCGGGGAGCGCGCGTAAGCCAGATTCCAACCGGAATGGCGATGGCCGCGGCGAAGAGCATGGCTGCGCCGGTGAGCCAGAGGTGCTCGAGGGTGAGGGTTCCGATCTCGCCGCCGTATTGATGGAGAAAGCCGGTCATTGCGTCGTCCCCGATTCCAAAAGGTCAGGAGCTGCGCACCGTTCGCCGCGATGGAAGGCTCGGATGTAGGCAACGATGTGCGGCTCGCGGGATTGAAGGAACTTCGCCGGCGTGAGGTTTGCAATGAGCTTACCTTCCTGGAGCAGCACGATGCGCTGGGCGAGATAAAGGGCTTCATCGAGATCGTGGGTGACGAGCAGGACGGTCTTCTTCGACTTGGCTTTATTCAGCGTATCGAGAAGGTCGCGGAGCATGTCCTGCATTTCGGCGCGGGTGAGGGGATCGAGGGCGCCGAAAGGCTCGTCCATGAGAAGGATTTTGGGGTCGGCGGCGAGTGCGCGGGCGAGGCCGACGCGCTGGCGCTGGCCGCCGGAGAGCTGGTGGGGATAGCGGGCTGCGTAGAGGTCAGGGTCGAGTCCGACGGCGTGCAGCATCTCGTGGCTGCGGCGAACGCGGTCGGGGCGTGGGCGGCCTTCGGCTTCGAGAACCAGGCCGACGTTGCGCTCGACCGTGAAGTGCGGGAAGAGGCCGGTTTCCTGGATGACGTAGCCCATGCCGCGGCGGAGTTGGATTGTGTTGGCGGAGCGAATGTCGCTGCCGTTGACCAGCACTTCACCGCCGGTTGGCTGGACCATGCGGTTGACAGTGCGGAGCAGGGTGGTCTTGCCCGAACCGCTTCGGCCGAGGATGGCGGTGGTGGTTCCCGCTTCGAGTTGGAGCGAGATTCCGCTGAGCAGCAGGCGGCCTTGCTGGGCCGCGAAGGTGAGATTCCGGAAGGCAATGGCTTCGTTTATGGGGGCTGCGGTCATTGGCCAGTATTACCATGCCTCCTCACAGGACACGAGCGAGGTCACCCATTACTTGCCGGCGGCGATTTGAGAGGCGAGATGTGCCGCGGCGATGAGGTTCAATCGGGAGTAGATGCCAAACGGCGAACCATCATCGAGGAAGCCTCCGCCTGGACCTTCTGTTTCGGTCAGCATCTGGTCTGCCTTCTCTACCGTTAGTGAAGGGAAAGCAACTGTGAGCAGGTATCCCGCCTCCGGGGCAAGCTTGGCGACATCTTCTGGTGCACCCATAGTTTTCGGATAGACGACAGGCAGATTGTAGGTTTGAGTTGCGTCATAAAAGGCTGCATCCGCAGTCCGGTTGCTGAAGCGCCCGGTGTCCTCTTTCGCGCATGCTTCGATCGTGTTTCCGCATCCAGCCTCCAAGGCTGAGACCAGTTCCGTGCGCGCATTCTTCACGGCATTCTGAAAGTCTTCGGTGGCGAGAAGATGCGCCATGTCGTAAAGGGCCAATGTCCGCCCGCCCATCACATCCATGGCATAGTGCGAGCCCATGAGGATGCGGTCGTTTCCGTATTCCGCGCCTCGCGCGATCATTTGCTCATATCGCTCCGGAATCAGAACCGCCAGCAGTACTGCGCCCGTATAGCCATAGGTGGTGTGGCCGCTTGGGTATGAAGGACTCTTCGTCAGATCCATGGCCGGGCCATGGTTGTAGAAGTAGTTGCCGGAAAGGATGTTGAAATAGTCCAAACCAACAAACTGTGTAGTGCTTGGCTCGGTCTGAAATGGACGTGAGTTGCCATAGGGGCCTGCTCCAGTGCCTCCGGCCGCAAGACCGTAGGCTTTGCCAAAGACATCCTGCGTTCCACCAATCTCCTTCAGAATCGCGGCCGCATCGGGCGAGACTGGCGTTGTTCCATTCGTGGTCTGGTTCGCGAAGAGATATTTGCCGGAATTCGAATGTGCGCTAGAGATCGCATTTGCGCGCCTGATCACGTCGGCGACCGACTGCTGTAGCCTGGATGTTTGCTTTTGATCAATGTAATGAAAGCGTGCCAAGTAGGCAGATCCGAGGCTCGTACCCAATCCGTCGGCAAGTTCCGCAAGGTTGCTACCAGTGATGAAAGCATCTCGAAGAGCTTGCTGCTGCTGTTCAGCAAAGGGGAGCAATGTCGGTTGCGGAATGGAACCTGTCTGGATACCGCCGGTGACACGGAGGTTGGCGCCAAGTGCGGCTTTGCCCTCGTTGGTATTCAGCAACACGGTCACCGGCGCAAGTCCCTTGAGCACCGCGATGTCCGCGGCGGATTGGCCTTGAGCCTGAAGCCACCCTAGCGAGCAGAGTGCTGCAATTGCTAACGTCACTTTGGTCTTCATCTGGCTTCCTTTGGTTGGGGAATGTTCTACTTCGGACGCATTCAATCATGCGCCGCAAACGGGCTTAGAAAAGTCACAACCACTATAGCAAGGACCAAAGCAGCGAGAACGCAGAATGGGTTTAGGGACGCCTATTTGTCCCAAGGGGCCTGGACCCGTAGAATCACAGATGGGCCGGCGGTCGGCCGGGCCGGAGCGGTATCAGGTGTCGATGAATCGGGTATAGATGAGCGAACAGGAATCAGGGAATTCCAATCAGCCGACTGCGGTTTCGCCGGCGTGGATAAGAATCGAGCGGGCGCGTCATCCCCAACGGCCAAACCCCATGGAATTTATCGAGCGGATCTTCACAGATTTCAGCGAGATTCACGGGGATCGCGCTTACGGCGACGACGAGGCGGTGGCGTGCGGCATGGCGCGGCTGAACGGCGATGAAGTGCTGGTGATTGGCAACCGCAAGGGCGGCAGCACCAAGGAGCGCGTGCGCCGCAACTTCGGGATGCCTCATCCCGAGGGCTACCGGAAGGCGCTGCGGTGCATGAAGATCGCCGAAAAATTCTCGCGGCCCGTGATCAGCTTTATTGATCTTGTGGGAGCGTATCCGGGCCTGGGCGCCGAAGAGCGCGGGCAGGCGGAAGCGATTGCCCGAAACCTATTGGAGATGTCGCGGCTCCGGG
>PLPU01000052.1:0-4957 GCA_003159975.1 Acidobacteriaceae bacterium | reverse complement strand
ATCGTGCACCAGGATCCGCACTACCACCGCATGCCCGACGCAACCATGAAGCGCCGCATTGCGCACGCCGTCTATCAAATCGTCTGGACGCAGGGCGACAACGGCAAAGGGATGCTGAACTACGCCGACCTTGTTGGTTTTGGGATCGACGACGAGATCAGCAACCTCTACGTGCCGGGAAGGCGGACCGACGCGACGGCTACCGCGTCGCGCTATGGAATCGCGCTGGCCACAGCGCCGATCGACAACTTTGTCTCCGAGTTTCTGCCGGACGTGGCGAGACATCTTCACATTCAGATTGTCGTGATCCAGCGGATCATCAACCAGGTGGCGAATAAGGATGCGGCGAACACCGCGCCATGAAGGATAACTTAGGCTTGCGGCGCTCGGGGATTGCCAAAAACTGCCCCAATCTCAGTGCAAAATGGCGGTTTCTCCGACGCATGGGTGTATGTAACCTATTTGTTTTCAACGGCGCTAAAAAACAAAAACAGCTAAGTGCTTTGTTTTCATAGAGATCATAAAAGGGGGTAGGGGGGGGTGCCTGTTTTTGGGGAGATTGCCCGATTTGAATGGGGTCGAGTTCATGGGAATTCCGCGCTCTGTTCTTCACAGTTTTAATTGTGCGCTTTTTGCTGGTAATTATCGGCAAAACGAACATGGAGAAATGATGAAAGAGCAATTGTTTCGACTCGACGGTGCTCAAGTGCGCGATCCCGCTATCGACAAGTGGATGGAGGCGCATGGGGGCGAATTGGGGGACATGGCGCGGACGTGGTTTGAGGGGATGCGGCGATGCGGGGACGAGGTGCGGGAGGTGCTGCATGACGGGTGCCCGGTGGCATGCCTGGGCGATACGCCGTTCGGGTACGTCAATGTGTTCACTTCGCACATGAACGTGGGGTTCTTTCACGGCGCGGCGNNGCGGCGTACTCGGATATCAAGGCGCGGGTGGAAAACGGGTAGGTCGGAGATATGCCGGTCTGGGGCGCCCATTTTCAAGACCGAGGACATCAGAACACGTCAAGCCTCGTCAATCTCGATCTCAAATTCCTCCAGTTCAACCTCAGCTTGAAGTTCATTCACAGCAGCACGAAGGGGCTCGTAAATCCGGATTTTCTCGCCCAAAGACTCGAATGTGACTGTTAATGCGTAAGATGCTGCCGATTCTGGATCTCTGCTCCATCCGTTATGCCCCCTTACCGCGATGCAAAACTCCTGCGGTAGCTCATTCGACTTCACGAATGCCCAGTCCTTCTGTAGGGTCCCAATGCTACGGCGGACAGAGGGTATCTTGCCCCAGCCCGACTGCGCTCCTATCATCCATCCGAAGCTCGTGCCTTCACCATCTTTTAGGGGTTCATCACGCAATGCCCTGGCTAAAAACGTCTCCCTTCTTTCGCCGATGCGACTACTCATCCAGTCCGCCCAAGTAGCAAGGTATCCTCGGTGCGTGCGGCGGGTTCTTCGGGGCATTGCGGCGTAAGAAAGTGTGACATCAATTCTGATGTCGAATTCGTCTGCAGGTCTGCGCAAAGCATCAGGGACCAGAACCTGGTACACATGGCACCCGCCCGCACAGATAGACCTGCTTCCGCTAAGGAATGTTGTCCTGAAGTCGGTGTTTGTAGATGCTCGATCAATATCTGGTATACCGTAACCAATGCGCCTGATTATTTCCGCTTTGGCTACTGGGGTCAGTGCTTCCGCCCAATCGGGCCATCTTGCTGATTGCGCAATCAAGGCTCTATATGTCAATGCGCTTTCGTCAGGTAGGACAGTCGCAACCCGGGCTGCAATTCTCGCCACCTTCGGAGCGGCGAACGAGGTGCCGACGCCGTCTCGTGCTACCGATGGACCACCGTAGAGTGTTGATCGCGTTAATCGTGGGTAGCAAGACTCTGCAACCGGAGGAGTAGAGACGATAATCGGCGTGGCCGTCGAAACCATCTCATCCCCTCCGAACTCAACGACTTCAGGCTTGATCGTGTCCCAAATGCCCAGACCTGCCCGGCTAAATCCTGACGAGTCTCCAGTGCGTGATGAAAAGCTAACCCAGTCTGGGTCTGTAAATGCTCCGTAGGCAACAGATCCCACAGTAAGCGCTTGAAGACTTTGCGCCGGATTGGAAATCCGACATACCGGTTCGGCGAAATGGCCGGGGTATGTCAGGCCGTTCTCCAATAGCTCTTTTAGTCCGATGTTCGGCGCCGTACCGGTAGTTTTGATGTTTCCCGCGCTTTGAATCACCAATATGTCTAGTTCATTGGAGAGCACGTCGATCTCGGCTGCCCAAGACGACATATGTTTTAGTCTGCAGGGTGTACTCCCATTAATCGATTGATTGAATATCCTGGTCTGTCGCGGTCCCAAATGAAAGTGATGCACAACGTCTCGCACCACGGTTGCTGGGAGCATGCTCGCAAGCATCCTCCCGCTTTGATCTAATACTCGCGCATTCTGAAGCCAGGTCCCGACTCCTGCGGTATTCCCAACTTGGTCATGTTCTCCATAAAGAACCGCACCTGCAACGCGTGTGCCGTGACCATTTGGCTTCAATTCGTCTGCCACATCTGTAACGCTTCGGTTCGTGATGAAGCATTTGGATGAGGAGGCGTCGATTGCGGGGGCAAGCCACGGGTGTCCCTCTTGAATTCCTGAGTCGATCACACAGACTGCAGCGGAATCCTCTGATGGCATAGTCAAACCAAGCTCGGCAGTTTCCTCTTGCTCTGCTCGGCGCTGGCCTTGCGGAGTCTCGATGTCATCGGGCTCTGTGGCTTCAAATAGATAGGGATAATTCAGCACGAAGTCTTTTAGTGCTAGGCCATTGAGCCTCACTCGTAGGGTAAAGCTGTCGGGTAGGGAAGGGGCATCGTATCTACTACCTTCAATGTCGTTCAGAATGTCAGCACCATATGCCCGGAAGATTCGATCCGCTTCTTCCGCGCGGCTCTCATGCAGATCGCCCCATTTGTCGTAAGCATCTTGCCGTGCTTTTGCCCAGTCCGCGTCAACCTTCGCCCACGCGGCATCGGTGCGGCGTCCACGGCTTGGCTTGTTTGGAATCTGCCAGTTGCCGACGCAAGCTATGCCAAAGTCGACTATGAACAGTTCGTCATCTCCAATTGTTCCCCACGCTGCAAGGAGGGTTTCGGATAGTATCCTGCTCAAGCGATCTTGCTGCTGTGGGTCGGCTCTCAGTTCATGAACCTGGGCAACGGCTGCGGAACCGCGCTCTTCACGCGCGAATGCCTCGATAACCTCTTGGAACTTTGTCAGTGAGATGTCGGCAGATGCGACAATGACAAAGCCATCATCTTGTTCGGAAATCACCTCGAAATCAAAGCGCTTCCGAATATCATCGATCTCAAGGCTTGGGTCGATCCTTAGCAGGAGTGGGATACCAGCGCCAAGTGCTGGGAGATCATTCTCAGCCCGTACTTCTTGTTGAGCCTTCCACTCCTTGGACCAAGCAGTGGCCATCCCCGACAAATCTTGAGCGTGTCCTCCGCGGTTTGTGCGATTGGCGGCGGACGTTGGATTTGCTTCGCCGCCTCCAGTGAGACGAGCAGGTCCCGTTTTGCGCAGAACGAGCGGTAGATGTTCAAACCCATGAGTCGGCAAACGCCCTCCTTACACGGCGCGATCAGTCCTCTTCAACTCGAGAATTGACTCCCGAAGATCATTTTCTGTAATGGACTTTCGACCGCTGAGCACAACAGATTTTGCTGCGTCTTGGGCGGCCTTGACGACCATCGCAGCAGATGCCCCGAACAGCTCAGATACTATCGGAGCCCAGTCGATCTGTTGCGAAACATCCATACCGGAAAGAGTTACGAAGAGAAGTGTCTCGATCTCAGCCTTACCCGGAGGGGGAACCAAAAAGACCTCATCGAATCGCCTGAAAATGGCTTCGTCCAATGATGATTCAACATTGGTTGTAGCCACCAACAAACCTGGCGCATCGTAATCATCCATTAGCTGAAGGAGCGAATTCACGATCCGTGAAGCTTCCCCAATGTCTTTGGATGTGCTTCTCGATCGAGCGATGAAATCGCACTCATCAAGCAGCAATACACACGGAGTCTCCTTCGCCATGTTAAATATGGCGCGGAGATTTGTCGCCGATTCACCGAAGTAAGAGGAAATAAGTGTATCGAAGTTGATCTTCAAAAGCGGCAGTCCGGTGTTCCAGGCCAAGCGCTTCGCTCCGAGTGATTTGCCGCATCCTGGGGGGCCATGAAGCAGGACTGTCCTGCGAGGAGTTAGGCCGTGAACGCGAAGCCTCTCGCGAGCTGCGTATTCGCTCTCGATTCGCGAGAATCGAGATTCGATTTCGCCAGGGAGCACCATATGGTGTTCGAGAGCTTCCCTTGGAATTAACGTTGCAAGCGCGTTTCCGCTTCTTTTGCTCGTTGGGAGTTCGGAAAGCGTCGGGGCGTCGAGGAGGCCTCGCTGTGCCACTTTCTTCCGGTGTGCTGTATTCACGAGAATTGACTGCAGCTCATTTGCGAGTCTTTCGTGTCCTGTCTTGCGTTCAGCGTCAACAATCTTGAGGGCGAGTCGGTCCAGATCGCCCTGAGAACCGTCGGCAATCGCTCTGACCACTCTTTTTAGAATTTCTGAATTCATTTCGTCCTCGCTTCTTATTATGAGCGATTCCAGTTAAAGTCGTTCTCATCTTAATCGGGAGTGAACCATCCCGTGTAAGGATTCGCTCGCCAAGATGTGGCCTTCGGCGGCGGTAAGTCTGCGTTGGGAAGGCGTTCCCAGGAGTTCCCGTTGCTTTCAAGGGCGTGGCATTGGTTGATATTATCCTTTTGCTTCTGAGACTTACCGGTGGCTTCCAGGTCCGACCGGCGCGGGGCCAGACGGCGGATGCCGGACAGTGGCGTGCCGTTCGGGGTGGAGTTGTTGCTGTTTAATTGGCTATTCTGCCGTTCGCTGTTCCCTG
>PLPU01000563.1:11658-24537 GCA_003159975.1 Acidobacteriaceae bacterium | reverse complement strand
GCGACGGTCAGCCCGTTCGGAGCAGTTTCCGCACCTACCTGCCCGTCTACGACGGCAACAATCGCAGGCGGTGTTGCGACTACCGCGGCTCTGAGCCTGCAGACAACTGTAACTACAACGCCGGGCGCGTACATGATTGCCGTGACTGCGACCTCTGGGTCAACTGTCGCGACCACGAAAGTGGCCCTGACTGTGAACGCTTCAACAGTTCCGGCCAGCTTTGCTCTAACGGGGACGCAGGTCTCTATCGCAAGCCTGGGTGCGAACGGGAGCTCGACCATTACCGTAACTCCGGCTGGCGGCTTTACTGGCCAGGTGAACCTGAAGTGCGCAATGACATCGGCGCCGAGCGGGGTGAACGATAATCCAACCTGCACCTTCGGAACCACGAACAGCGTGTTCATCGGCGGGGCAGCCCCGGCAACCGCGACGATGACGGTCAACACGAGCACCACCGCTGCGGCGCTGCATGCAATTCACAACAGCGGATGGATTGGTACGGCCGGCGGGACTGTGCTGGCTGGGCTGCTCTTCTTCTTCCTCCCTACCCGCCGTCGTAATCGCTTCGCGATGCTTGCTCTGCTGATTGTGGCTCTGGCTGCAGGCGCGAGCGGCTGCGGGGGCAACGCAAAACCCGCAGTTGATGGAACGGGCGCCTTCACCTTCACCGTGACCGGCACCGACGCCGCGACAGGGGCGATCGTGAACACGACGACTGTCACCGTCAACGTGCAATAACTCTGGAGTTATGTTGCGGCTCCTCCGATGCCGCATTCTCAGGAATGCGGCATCTCTTTCGAGGAAATTAAGAAGAAAGTGGCTTCAACCTGGAGGTTGGATTGAATCGCACAAAGCGGAACACAAAACGAATCAGTTGGTAAGAGACGCACGCGTGATGGTCGCGGGCGCATCAACGGACGGAAGGGAGAGTCCGACACGGCTGAGCAACGACAAGAAGCGAGGATCGCGGTGCAGGTTGTCGAGCATGGGATTGACCGCGAGGTCGAGAGCCGATGGATCGTGCCGATCGATCGTTTGCTGGAGTGCTGCGATCGCGTGGTCACGGTCGCCGACAAATGCATACCACTCCTCTGGGACGAAGTCATGCGGATGAGAAGTTGTGGCTTCGGGATGTTCCTCGATCGCGCTCACGCGGACGGCCGCGTAAGCTGTCGCGCCGCCGCGGCGAAACTCGGCCAGGCCGCGGTCCTCAAGCGCTACGCGCGCCTTGTCCTTATCGATTACAGCAGTGGCTCGCCACTCGGCGATGGACTCCTCGTAGCGCCCCGCATCGAACAGCGACCAGGCCAACTGGTCGTGCGCGCGGGAGGAGTTGGGCGCCATGGCCACGTTACGCCGCGCCGCGTCGACTCCGCGATCATATTGATGCGCGGCGCCGGAGACGAAGGTATCGATCGCGTTGATGTACGGCCAAAGGGGATCGCTGGTGCGCGCTACATCGACTTGATGCAGCGCCTCGTCGGCATGGCCCTCGTCAGCGAGAAGCTCCGCCAGGTATGCATGATTGGCTGCATTGTTGGGGTCCAGTTCCAACGCGCGGCGCAGTTCCGCCTCGCCACGCGCCGCATTCCATTCATCCCGGATGGCGATGACGCCAAGCACGGTGTGCGCCTCTGCGACGAGCGGATTGATGCGTTCCGCCTTTTCGGCCAGCAGCTTCGCCTGGTTCATCTTCTCCGCTCGGTCAGCGGCGCCAGCCATGCTCAGGTAAGTAATCGCCATGCCCGCATAGGCGCGAGCAAATGCGGGATCGAGCGCGATGGCGCTTTGGTAATGCGCAATGGCACTGTTCTGCCCCGCGGCGGTTCCAAGCGAAGCCAATCCTCTTGCCTGGAGATAGTCGAGGTAGGCCTCCTGATTCTGCGTGGTTCCGGCAATTGGCGGGGCCGAGCCTCCAGTCAATTGAAGACCGGAAAAGATGTCCCGCTGAGCCTTGTCACGGAACGCGGCCATCTCCTGCAAGGAACCCGTGTATTGGAACGAAGCCAGATGCGCCGCATCGCGACCTCTCACCAATTCCAGCCGCAGTAAACAGTGATCCTCTTCAACAGTGAACCAGCCAAGGAGCAGCAGATCAAGATTCAGTGACTTTGCAATGGCCTTCAAACCGGCATCGTCCTTCTTCAAATTCCCGAGAGAATGTGAGGCATGAACTTGCAAAGCCGGCAACTGCGACAAGGTCTCGCTGAGATCCAACCGGAAGCTTTGCTCCATCTGCTCGGCCTGTGCTCCGTGCGTCTCGAAGGGAACGATGCCTAGCGTGAGACCATCTGAGGAAAACGGCTTGTTGTGTCTTGACAGGATGAGGGCAAACGCAAGAACCGCAAACATTCCCACGCCGAGCAAGTACACGCCTGGCGCGCGCTGGATCGATGCCATCATCCCAGCGAATAGCCGATTGCGGTGCGGACTGGCATATGTCTCTTCCAGAAACATCAACTCAGAGTGTGGTGAGGCGGTCTCCGATGCTACGAAGTCTCCAGAGAGCGGCGCCAATATATCTCCAAATGGGCCTCGCGCCCATTCAATCGCCCCTGGACCCCCCATCTCACTTTCGGCGACTGTGGCTGCAGCCGACAGGGCGGAGTTTGGAGCTATTACTGCTGATTGCGGCGCCTCGCTCGGCAAGCAAGACACTTCGCCGATAAACCGGTAGCCTCGCTTGGGAAGGGTTTCGATGAAGTGAGGCTTTTTGGGATTATCGCGCAGGACGGTGCGCAAAAAATTGACGGCGCGATTGATGGCATGATCGTGGTCGATGAATTCGCCATCAGGCCACAATAGCTGCCGCAGATATTCGCGAGTCACCACGGCTCCGGCATGTTGAAGGAGCGCGGTTAACAAAACCAGTGTCTGCGGGGGAACCCGGAGGTAGTGATCGTTCCGTTTGAGCACGCCGGCAGCGGCATCAAATGTAAAGACCGAGAAAGCAAACCTACTGGATCTCATATATCAGGATAACATGACCCTAAAACAGGAATCCATAACCCTTGTGAGATGGATGAGTTTTGGCCCGCCAGGTAGTATTCAGCAAAGACGTGTCCAAGATTTCGGCAGCTTCCATTTGAAGTGGATGTCACCTCAATTGGCCGTGCCCTTTTTAATTCAGACGAAGGCCGTGAACAGGGGAAGAATGGCTCACCCAAAGCGATTGCGATGGTGCAGGGTCATGATTGGTCCTTAAGAAGGCTTGGTGGGTTGGGTGGTTGGACTTGAACCGCAAGTGGGCCCGGCGCGGTGAGGAACCGGGCAACCCGGTTCAGGAGAGGTTCGGTCTGCTCCCGGTGGGGAAGATGACCCGTGTTGGCGAAAAGCTCGAACTCCACCGCGGGGAGGGCGGCTCGCAACGCCTCGCGGTGCACGGTCGAGCCAAAGACGTCGTTCTCGCCTTGCAGAACGAGAACCGGGCAGTCGATCTGGTTGAGCAATGCATGCGGCAGCGGTATCCCAGGCGCCATGCCGGTTGCCCAGTCGGCCCACGCGTAAAACACCTCGTCCGCGTCGCGGTGGTAAAGCGCCAGCCGCTCCTGCAGCTTGCTGCCGCGGTACGCGGCGGCCATTCCGGCTATGTATTCGGCGGAGGCTGCCTCGGCCACCACAAACGGGCTCTCGAGAATCAGGGATTGCGCGCGGCGAGATTGCGCGGCGAAGAGCATGGCAATGGCCGCGCCCTCGCTGTGGCCGTAGACAATCGCAGCATCCACGCCAAATCGATCCAGCAGCTCCGGAATCACGATGCCCGTCTGGCGCAGGTAGTAGTCTGGATTCCGTTCTTCCAGCGGACCGTCCGAGTGGCCGTGCCCAGGACGCGAGTAAAGCAGCACATTGGCGCTTGCCGCCGCAGCCAGCTTTTGGGGAAAATCTTTCCAGTATGCGACTGAGCCGAGCGCTTCGTGCAGCAGCAAAATGGTGCCGCGCGCGTCTTCCGCCGTATGCAGCGCCACATCAATCTGCTTGCCGTCCAGCGCCAGGCGCCGAGATTGCGATTGCACCTGAGCCCTCATTGGTTCCCCAGCCAGACCACTTTGCTGCCTTGCTGCTCCCACGCCTTGTGCTGCGGGGAGATCCACTTGTGACGAACCGGATTTGGATACAGATAGACGCTTTCGAGCGATGCCACAAGTGACCTCCGAGAGGAATTGTACTAACCGATGGGTAAAATAAATACAGAATGATATGTTTGTCACGTATTTTTATACCGTACGGTCATATTTTCCTGGATGAGGCCGAATTCCTCGCCCCAAATCCGCCCCGGCGAGGGTCGCCTGAAAACCATGGCCGAACCACATCGCAAGGAGGAGGGAAACAATGTTCAATCTGAAAGGAACGACTCTGTTTATCACCGGCGGGAGCCGCGGCATCGGGCTGGCCATTGCGCTACGCGCCGCCCGCGATGGCGCAAACATCGTCATCGCCGCCAAAACCACCGAGCCGCATCCCAGGCTGCCCGGAACCATCTACTCGGCCGCGCACGAAATCGAGGCAGCAGGCGGCAACGCGCTGCCTCTGGCCGTCGACATTCGCTTTGAAGACCAGGTGCAGGAGGCCGTTCGCAAAGCCGCCGGGCACTTTGGCGGGATCGATATCCTCATCAACAACGCCAGCGCCATCAGTCTGACCGGAACCGCGGATACCGCCATGAAACGCTTCGACCTGATGATGGGAGTGAACCTGCGCGGAACCTTTCTGTGCAGCCAGGCATGCCTGCCCTACCTCGCCAAGGCCCGTAACCCGCACATCCTCACCCTTTCTCCGCCGCTCGACATGCGGCCCAAGTGGTTTGCGCCCCACGTGGCCTATACCATTGCGAAATACGGCATGAGCATGTGCGTGCTGGGCATGGCCGAGGAGTTTCGGCCGCTGGGCATCGCCGTGAACGCCCTCTGGCCGCGCACGCTCATTGCCACGGCCGCGTTGCAGGCGATTCCCGGCGCACACTCCGAAAACGGCCGCACCCCGCGGATCGTCGCCGATGCCGCAGTGCACATTCTGGGGCAACCGAGCCGCTCCACTACAGGGAACTTCTTCATCGACGAGCAGGTTTTGGCGCAGTCCGGCGTCACCGATTTCAACTGCTACGCCGTCGCGCCCGGCCAGCCGTCGGTCACCGACCTTTTTCTCGATTAGGAGCCATCGCATTTCACGGCGCGCGCACCGTCAAAACCTGTAAAATGTAGGTTCAGCGCCATCCAGAGCGGCTGAAATCCCTAAGGAATTCGACTCGCACTCTGACATGGACAGGCCGGAAAACAATGTCGTGTCCCACGAGCCATGGAAGGCCTTCCGGGTGCGGGAGCAACGCAGTCTCGAGGTAAAGCGGGACGCCGTTCTGCAGACCGCGGCCCAGCTCTACCTCGAGATGGGCTACCGGAAAACCTCGATGAGGCTGCTGGCCGCCCGGCTCAAAATCACCAAGCCCGCGCTTTACTATTACTTCCGCAACAAGGAAGAGCTGCTTGTGGAGTGCTATCGCGCCGGCATCGAGTCCATCGAAGGAGCCTTGAAAGGCGCAATCGACTACCAGGGGAACGGGCTTGAAAAGGTCCAATCGTACATCCGCTCCTACGCCACGGCCATCGTCACCTTCGACTTCGGCCGTTGCGTGGCCACTTTGGACGACTCGGAGCTCTCCGACCAGGCGCGCCGCCAGGTGCGCAATCTCAAGCGGCGCATCGACGCCGCCGTTCGCGGCTACATCGAAGAAGGCATCGCCGACGGCTCCATCGCCAATTGCAATTCGAAAATGGCTTCCTTCGCCATCGCCGGGGCCATCAACTGGATCGGCACCTGGTATCGGCCCAACGGCGGCCTGGGCGACGAAGAGATCGTCTCAGAGTTCACCCGCCTGCTCACCGCCGGCCTTCACCGCTGCGATACGGCAGGCAAAGTCGCGCCGAAGATCGCCAAAGACCACGCCGCCCGTTCCTCGACCGCGAAATAACCATCCTCCAATGCCGACTCAGGCAAGGAAGGCCTTGCAACAGGTCACGATTCTACTCGTGCCGATGAAGCCAACTGAATAACCCGAGCTTTTTGGCCACTACACCAATTCCATCCCGCCGCTGGTGTACACCTGAATTTCCATTTCCGATTGCGCCAATCCCCCGCGCTCCATTTCCGGGCGCCATGAAGCGGCGGCGACCGGCATGCCCCGTCCGGCCGTTGCCCAGGCATGACGCCGAAATGGAGTTCCGGAACCGATCAAGATGTCGCCGAAATTCTGCTGTTGACTTTTTGACCGAGCGTTCAGTATTCTGTTTTTCGCAAGACGGAATACGGGCTTTTCTTACCCCCTGTTCAACAACCTGCTTCCCGTTCCTTGTTTCGTGCATCGAACGCGCTGAGGTCCTTCCCCTCTCGCACGTAAAGGAGTCATTCATGGTCCCGCTGACCACAGAGCCGCTTTCGCAGGAAGCTGCCCCTTCCCGCCCTCCCCACGCGGAAACGAGAAGATACTCGATCCGTCGAGTGGCCGTTCTCGGCGCCGGAACCATGGGCGCTCGCATCGCGGCCCATGTGGCCAATGCCGGCCTGCCGGTTTTGGTGCTCGATATCGTCCCTGCCGCCGGGCACCGCAACGCCACCGCCGCCAAAGCGCTCGAAGGACTGAAAGCCGCCAGGCCCGCCGCATTCGCCAATTCCTCCTGCGCCGCCCTCGTCCGCATCGGCAACTTTGAAGACGACCTGGACAAGCTGAAAGAGTACGACTGGATCATCGAGGCTGTCGCGGAAAACCTCGAGATCAAGCGCTCGCTGCTCGCCAAGGTCGCCGAACACCTGCATCCTGCCGCCATCCTCACCACCAACACCAGTGGCCTGCCTGTGGCCAGCATCGCCGAGCCGCTGCCCGCCGATGTGCGCAAGCGCTGGTTCGGCACGCACTTTTTCAATCCCCCGCGCTACATGCGTCTCTTCGAGCTCATCGCCACGCCCGAGACCGATCCCGACGCGCTTGCCGCCATGAGCGAATTCGCCGATTTGAAGCTGGGCAAGGCCGTGGTGGCAGCCAACGATGTGCCCAACTTCATCGCCAATCGGATCGGCACCTTCGCCATGCTCAACACTTGCCGCATCATGCAACAGCAGGACCTCTCAATTGAAGAAATCGATCTGCTTACCGGCGCGGTCGTGGGCTGGCCCAAGACCGGCACCTTCCGCCTCGCCGACATGGTCGGCATCGACGTGCTCGGCAGCGTGGCAAAGAACTTTGCGAAAAACGCCAGCGACGAGCGTTCCGATGTCACCTTGCCCGCGGCCATTGAGCAGCTCATCGAGCGCAAATGGCTCGGCGACAAAACCAAACAGGGCTTCTACAAGAAAGAGCGCGGCGCCGACGGCAAGGAACTGCGGCTCGTGCTTGATCTCAACACTTTTGAATACCGCCCCTCCGTGCGCGCATCTCTTCCTGAAATCGAGATGGCCAAAACCAACGATTCTCTGCCGGGCAGAATTCGCGCGCTGCTCGGCGGCGATCCAGCCAAAGACAAAGCCGCGAAGTTCTATTGGCAAGCGCTGCCGGAGCTGTGGGCCTACGCGGCCAATCGCATCGGCGAGGTCGCGCAGTCGATCGTCGAAATCGATCGTGCGATGAAGGCAGGATTCAACTGGGAGCTGGGCCCGTTCGAGATGTGGGATGCCGCCGGCTTTCTCGAAGTCACCGGCAAGATGCGCGCGGCCGGGCTGGCGATTCCAGCCGCGGCCGAGGCCCTGCTGGCCGCAGGCGGCGCGTCGTGGTACCGGAACGGCGGCGAAGAATTCTTCGATCCGCGCAACGGCGTATATGTTCCCGTTCATCGCAACCCGAAGCTCGCGCCGGTAGCTGCGTTCAAGCGCGCCATCGGCGTGTTTGCCGAGAATGCGAGCATCTCGCTCGTCGACCTGGGCGATGGCGTCGGCTGCTTCGAGTTTCATTCCAAGATGAACAGTATCGGCCAGGACATTGTGCAGTTCCTCATGCAGAAGCTCGCCCCCGGCAGCGATGCCGTGAAGAACTTCGATGGCTTCATCGTCGCCAGCGACGCGGCCAACTTCTCCGCCGGCGCCAACCTGATGCAGTTGCTGCTCGCCATCCAGGACGAGGAGTGGGACGACGTCGATTACTTCGTGCGCGGGTTTCAAGGCATGACCCAGGCCATCAAGTTCTGCCCCAGGCCCGTGGTCTCCGCGCCGTTCGGTATGTGCCTAGGCGGAGGCACAGAGATCTCGATGCACGCCGCGCTGCGCCAGCCTCACATCGAGCTCTACACGGGATTGGTTGAAACCGGGGTGGGCCTGGTGCCCGCCGGCGGCGGCTGCAAAGAGATGGTGCTGCGCGCCGTGGCCGCGGCCGGAGCCGTCCGCACCGACAATCGCGGCGACTCGGTCGCACTCCTCGACGCGCTGCGGCAAAACTTCGAGACCATCGCCATGGCCAAGGTGTCAACCTCCGCGTTGGAAGCGCGTGCCCTGCGCATCGTGGAAGACGGTGACGCGGTGACCATGAACCGCGAGCGGCTGGTGACCGACGCAAAAACGCAGGCTCTGCGGCTGGTGCGCGCAGGCTATGCGCCGCCGGCTCACAAGAGCGATATCCCGGCGCCGGGCCAGGGCGTGCTGGCTACGCTCAAGCTGGGCGTTCATCTCATGCGCCAGGGTGAGTTCATCAGCGACCACGATGTGAAGGTGGCAAACCATGTCGCTCATATTCTGGCCGGCGGCAATGTTACCGCCGGGACCCCACTGACCGAGGACTATTTGCTCGATCTCGAACGCGAGGCGTTTCTCTCTCTGTGCGGTGAAAAGAAGACCGCCGAACGCATCGGGTTCACGTTGAAAACAGGCAAACCGCTGCGGAACTAATTCGACAGATCGCGCAAGCGCGTGGCGACGTTACCCGAAAGACGGAGATTTCCTGAATGAGAGAAGCAGTGATTGTGAGCGCGGTCCGCACGCCGGTGGGCAAAGCGCCCAAGGGCACGCTCAGAAATACGCGGCCTGACGACCTGGGAGCGATTGCCGTGAAGGGCGCGCTGGAGCGCGTTCCCATGCTCGATCTCAAACAGATCGACGACGTGATCATCGGCTGCGCAATGCCGGAGGCCGAGCAGGGCATGAATGTAGCGCGCATCATTGCGCTGCGCGCAGGCCTGCCCATCACTTCGGCGGCTATGACCATCAACCGCTACTGCGCCTCCGGCCTGCAGTCGATCGCGCTCGCTACGGAACGCATTCGCGGCGGAGGCGCCGAGGTCATCGTCGCCGGCGGCACGGAATCCATGTCGTTCGTTCCCATGGGCGGCAACAAGATCGCCTGTAATCCCTGGCTTGTCGAGAACTATCCCGGCTCCTATCTCTCCATGGGACTCACGGCGGAGCGCGTCGCCAAGCGCTACGGCATCAGCCGCGAAGAGTCGGACCAGTTCGCGTTCGAAAGCCATCGCAAAGCCCTCAATGCCATTCAGGCCGGTCACTTCGCGGAAGAAACCGTGCCCGTTCCCGTCGTGGTCACCGTGCCCAACGGCGGCGCCAAAACCTCCACGACCGAGCAGTTGTTTACGTCCGACGAAGGCCCTCGCGCCGACACCTCGATGGAAGCGCTGGCCAGGCTGCGGCCCGCCTTCCATGCCAGGGGCGTGGTCACGGCCGGGAACAGCTCGCAGACCTCTGACGGCGCGGCCGCCACGGTGGTGATGGCCGAGGAGCGCGCCAACGAGTTGGGGGCGAAACCACTCGCGCGGCTGGTGGCCTTCGCCTACGCGGGGTGCGATCCGGAGGAGATGGGCATCGGTCCCGTGCACGCTATTCCCAAGGCCCTCAAAATNNTCGCTCGCCGTCATCAAGACGCTCGGCATCGATCCCAAGCGCGTCAACGTCAATGGCGGCGCCATCGCGCTCGGTCATCCACTGGGCTGCACCGGCGCCAAGCTCACCGCAACCCTGTTGGCCGAGTTCAAGCGCAGCAAAGCGAAATACGGCCTCGTGACCATGTGCGTCGGCGGCGGCATGGGCGCCGCGGGCATCTTCGAAAACCTGCAAAATTGAAGGAGAATTCATTGAGTTCAACCGTCGCGACATTCACTGCAAAACGGGCCACCGGAGGCAGCTTCCTCATTGAAGATCTTCGGCCTGAAGATGTCTTTACGCCGGAAGATCTGAGCGAAGAGCAACAGCAAATCGCACAGACCACCAGCGCCTTCGCCGAAGAGCGCATTCTTCCCGCGAGCGATCAAATTGAAGCCAAGAACTTCGACGTCAGCCGCAGCCTCATGCGGCAAGCCGGCGAACTCGGGCTGTTCAGCGTCGACGTGCCCGAAGAATACGGCGGCCTCGAACTCGACAAGGTCACCTCGGCTCTTATTGCGGACAAGATCAGCGTCTCCGGCAGCTTCTCGGTCACCTTCAGCGCGCATGTGGGCATCGGCATGTTGCCGCTCATCTGGTACGGCACGCCGCAGCAAAAGGAAAAATACCTCGCCAAGCTGGCCTCCGGTGAGTGGATCGCCTCCTATGCGCTCTCCGAATCTTCGGCCGGCTCCGACGCCATGAACATCCGCACCCGCGCCATGCTTTCGCCCGACGGCAAGCACTACATCCTCAATGGCGAAAAGATGTGGATCTCGAATGCGGGCATGGCCAGCCTCTTCACCGTCTTTGCCAAGATCGACGGCGAACAGTTCACCGCATTCCTCATTGAAGCGGGAACGCACGGCCTGACCGTCGGCCCCGAGGAGCACAAGCTCGGCATCCGCGGCTCGTCCACCTGCCCGCTCATCCTCACCGACTGCAAAGTCCCGGTTGAAAACCTTCTGGGCGAAGCCGGCAAGGGCCACCAGATCGCATTCAACATTCTCAACGTGGGCCGCTACAAGATATGCGCTTCGGCCATCGGCGGTGCGCGCCACTCGCTGCGCGGCGGCATCCGCTACGCCAGGGAACGCATGGCCTTCGGCAAGCCCATCACCTCATTCGGCCTGGTGCAGGAGAAGATCGCCGAGAGCGCCGCCGGCCTTTACGCTGCCGAAGCACTCGTCTATCGCACCGTGGGCGCCATCGATGCAGCTCTGTCCGCGCTCGACAAATCCGCGCCGGACTACACGAAGCAGGTGCAGAAGTCCATCGAAGAGTTCGCGGTCGAGTGCTCGATCCTCAAGTTCTGGGGATCGGAGATGCTGGAGCGCGTCGTGGACCAGATGCTGCAACTTTTTGGCGGCTACGGCTATGTGGAAGAGTATCCCGCAGAGCGTGCCTATCGCGACTCGCGCATCAACAAGATCTTCGAAGGCACCAACGAGATCAATCGCCTCATCACGACAGGCTGGATGGTCAAGCGCGCCATGCAGGGTCGCCTGGCCCTGTTGCCCGCCATCAAGAGAGCGATGGACGAGGTGATGGCCGGCCCCGGTGCGCGCGTAGCGCTCGACGGGCCGTTGGCGGAAGAGCGCGCGTTGCTGGCCAATGCAAAAAAGCTCGCGCTCTTCTGCGCCGGCGCGGCCTCGCAGAAGTTCGGAATGGACCTGGCCGAGCAGCAGGAAGTGATGGGCATGCTGGCCGACATGCTCGCCGAAGTGCTGGTTCTTGAATCGGTGCTGTTGCGGACCGAGAAGATGAACGGGAGCAAACCACTGGCGATCAAGCTGGCCAAATACTATGCGGCGCGCTCGTTTCGAGTGCTCGAAACAGCCGCGGAACGGTTGCTCGGCGCGATTGCCGAAGGCGACATGCTGCGCACGCGGATGACTATCTTCCGGCGACTCACCAAACATGAGCCCGTCAATACCGTGGCCCTGGGCCGCGACATCGCCGGTGCGATGGTCGATGCCGGCCGCTACACGCTGCAAAGCCGTACCGCGTAGGATGAACCCGCGCGGCGCAATACCGAACCGGTGCGCGCCGCGCGGCAAACGGGAGAACTCACTTTGCGCATTTTTGCTTTGATTCGCCAGGTTCTCGACGCACAGGAGACAGTGCGCGCCGCGCGTCGCGGCAGCACATCCAAAAACTCGTGATCCCGGTATCCCACGTCCACCCACTGCGCCAACAACAAAAGCAGGTTTGCGGCATTGGGGTCGCGGGGTCGAAGTTTCACCAGCTCCGTTTCGGCGCGATCGAGCATTGCCGCACCCTTCGCGATCCGCTTCAGCCTGAGCGAGGCCCTCAATTCTTCCGAGAAATGTACTCCAAGAGGCATGGGAAACCTTCATGTACTGTTGATCCAGATTGGACGAATGGGATGGAAAGCGCGGGCGGCGTCCACTCGACCGAATTGGATGAGTCGCTCTTTGCATATCACGACGTCTGAAGCCCATCGGTTCAGTTTTCCGGTCCAGGTCATCGAACCAACTTCGGGGAAGAAGGCGTCTGCGGGGAACCGGGAACTTCAACTGTCGTATTTCATCAGCATTTATAGGGGTTTGGTTGGCTTTTCAGGATCGACTAAATAGTTCATTGATGTCCAATAACGTCCAGATACAATCGGCGCATGCGCTTGCTTATCCTTGCTCTTCTCTCAGCGGTCTCCCTGGCACAGACTTCGGCCCACGCCCAGAACCGGGTGGTGCTGCAAACGAGCGTTCTGCTTGACGGCAAAGGCGGAATCCTTCGCGATCGGCAGATCGTCATCGAGGACGGCCGCATCGTGTCCGTTGGCCCTGGCACCCTCAAGCCCGACTATGACTTAAGCGGCCTCACTCTCATGCCTGGATGGATTGATACCCACATCCATCTGCAGTGGCACATGAACGCGAATCACCAGGCTGTGGCCGGCGGCGCGAGCCCGGAAGAGATGGAGCTCTACACCGCGGCCGACGCCTGGATGACGCTTGAAGGCGGCTTCACGACGGTGCAGAGCGTCGGCTCAACCTTCGACAAGCCGGTGCGCGA
>PLPU01000563.1:0-11587 GCA_003159975.1 Acidobacteriaceae bacterium | reverse complement strand
GACCATGACGAAGGAGCAGATCGAAGCCGTCTGTTCGGAGGCGAAGGCTGTGGGGCTGCGCTCTGTCGTGCACGCCATTGGCGACGCAGGCGCGCGCGATGCCGTGCTGGCCGGATGCACGTCGATTGAGCACGGCACTTTTCTCAAAGACGAAACGCTGAAGCTAATGGCGCGGCGCGGAACAACCTTCGACCCCAATTTGCTGGTGCTGCACAACTACCTGGACAATCGGGCGAGCTTTACGTTCACAGATGCACAGCTCAAGACGATACAGGATGGGATTGCGCCGACGATCGATGTGCTGCGCCGCGCTCGAGCGCTTGGCGTGAAAATCGTATTCGGGACCGACGCCGTGGCTGGATCGCACGGACGCAACGCGGAGGAATTCATTTCTCGCGTCAATGAGGCCGGCGAGAAACCGATGGATGCGATTGTCAGCGCCACGTCGGCGTCGGCGGACGCGCTCGGAATGGGGGACCGGATAGGGACCATCGCTGCGGGATATCAGGCGGACCTTGTCGCAGTGAGAGGCGACCCGCTCAGCGATATTACGACAGTGCGCAACGTGGTGTTTGTCATGAAGGGAGGAACGGTGATCAAGAATCTTTCCCACTAGATGGCGACGAATCGCGCTGTGATATATGCAGTTTTTCAGGCGGAGTCGGTCACCCAGAATACCCAGTTGGCAAAGGCCCCGGATCGATAACCTGGGGCCTCTGTGTTCTATCCTCATCGACAACTCTTTCGCTTACGCCAGCGCGTGGTGGCGCTGCGAGAGCGGCTCTGCTTTTGCGGCCAGGTAAGCGTCAATGGCGGCAGCGGCTTTGCGGCCTTCTGAGATGGCCCAGACCACGAGAGATTGTCCGCGGCGCATGTCACCCGCGGCAAAGATGCGGTCCACCGAGGTCATGTAGTTGGCATTGGCAGCGACGTTGCCGCGGCTGTCAACGGCCACGCCGAACTGCTCGATCATGCCGGAGCGCACCGGGCCGGTGAAGCCCATGGCCAGCAGAACGAGATCGACATCCAGTACATATTCGGAGCCGGGAATGGGCTCGAACTTCGGCGGCGGACCGACGCGGACCAGGTGAAGCTGCTTCACGTTGCCGTTTTCGTCGCCGGTAAACTTAATGCTGTTCACGCTCCAATCGCGAATGCCGCCTTCTTCATGCGCGCCTTCGGTGCGTAGTTGCAGCGGCCAGAGCGGCCACGGCGTAGACGCGGCGCGCTGGGCGGGCGGCTTGGGCATGATCTCGAACTGGTGTACGCTGAGTGGCTTCTGGCGATGTGCGGTGCCCAGGCAGTCCGCGCCGGTGTCGCCGCCGCCGATGATGACCACGCGCTTGCCTGCGGCGCTGATGGCGATGGAGGCATCAATCTGGTCTCCTTCGCATTGGTGATTCTGCTGTGGCAGGTACTCCATGGCGAAGTGAATGCCCTTGAGCTCGCGGCCGGGGATGTTAAGATTGCGCGGCTGCTCGGCGCCGCCGCACAGCAGGATTGCGTCGTAGTGTTCGGTGAGCGATTCAACCGGCACATTCACGCCCACATGCGCGTTGGTGACAAACGTGACACCCTCTGCGCGCATCTGCTCAATGCGGCGATCGATGACGTGCTTTTCCAGCTTGAAGTTGGGAATGCCGTAGCGCAGAAGTCCGCCGATGCGATCGGCCTTCTCATACACCGTGACGGAGTGGCCCGCGCGGCGTAACTGCTGCGCGGCGGCCAGCCCCGAAGGCCCGCTGCCGACCACGGCGACGCGCTTGCCGGTGGCCTGCTCCGGAGGCTCAGGCTGAATCCAGCCCTCGTCCCAGGCGCGTTCGACGATGGAGCGCTCGATCAGCTTGATGGAAACAGGCGGCTGATCGATGCCCAGCACGCAAGAGGCTTCGCACGGGGCGGGGCAGATGCGGCCGGTGAACTCAGGGAAGTTGTTGGTGGCATGCAGGCGTCGAATTGCGGCCTGCCAGCGGCCGTTGTAGACCAGGTCGTTCCAGTCGGGGATGAGGTTGTTGACCGGGCAGCCAGTGTGGCAGAACGGCACGCCGCAATCCATGCAGCGTGCGCCCTGGTCGCGCTGCTTCTGCTCGGGGAACGGTTCGTAAATCTCAAACCAGTCGTTCACGCGCTCTTCGACTTTGCGGCGTGTGGGCTGTTCGCGCTCGATTTCCAGGAAGCCTGTGTCCTTACCCATGGTGCACCTCTGCGGCCGCCGCAAGAGGCGACGAAGTTGTGGCGGATGCGACCGCATCCGGTGAGGGATTGAGGCGAACGACGCCCAGAACCCGCTTGTACTCGTGCGGGAACACCTTGATGAAGCGGGCCTGCGCCTCGGCCCAGTGCTCCAGAATCCATGCTGCGCGCGGACTGCCGGTATAGTCGCGATGGCGCTCAAGCAGGCCGCGCACGCGCTCCACATCCCCATCCAACTCAAGCGGCTCCAGATCCACGCTGGCCTTGTTGCAGCGGCGCGCTGCAAAGTCGCCCTGGTCGTCGTAGACGTACGCGATTCCGCCGCTCATGCCCGCGGCAAAGTTGCGTCCCGTCGAACCGAGCACAATGACCGTGCCGTTGGTCATGTATTCGCAGCCGTGATCGCCCACGCCTTCAACGACGGCGATTGCGCCGGAGTTGCGAACGGCGAAACGCTCGCCTGCGATGCCGTTGAGAAAGACCTCACCAGTGGTTGCGCCGTAGAGAACGACGTTGCCCACCAGGATGCTTTCTTCGGGCAGAAAGCTCGAAGTCTTGGGCGGATAGGCGATGATGCGTCCGCCGGAAAGGCCTTTGCCGAGGTAATCGTTCGAGTCGCCTTCAAGCTCGAGCGTAACGCCCGAGGGAACGAACGCACCGAAGCTCTGTCCCGCGGAGCCCGAGAATTTGAAGTGGATGGTTCCGTCGGGCAGTCCGGCCGATCCGTAGCGGCGTGCAATCTCGCCGCCCAGCATGGCGCCGACGGTGCGATGCACGTTGCGGATGGCGAAACTGCCTCTCACCGGATCTTTCGATTCGAGCGCCGGCGCGGCCTTGGCGATGAGTGCGTGATCGAGCGCGGCATTCAGGCCGTGATCCTGGTCCTGCATCTTGCGCCGCGCCACGCGCGAAGGCAATGTGGGCGAGTAGAGAATCGAAGAAAGGTCGATGCCCTTGGCCTTCCAGTGCGCGTCAGCGAGAGCGGCGTCGATCTTGTCCACGCGGCCCACCATCTCGTCCACTGTGCGGAAGCCAAGCTTGGCCATGTACTGGCGCATCTGCTCGGCGATGAAGAAGAAGAAGTTGATCACGTGTTCGGGCTGNNGTGTTCAGGTGGCACTTGCGCATCATGATGCAGCCCATGGCGATGAGCGGCGTGGTGGCGAAGCCGAACTCCTCCGCGCCCAGCAGCGCTGCGATGATGACGTCGCGGCCGGTTTGCAATTTACCGTCGGTCTGCACGCGAATGCGCGATCGCAGATCGTTGAGCAGCAGCACCTGTTGCGTCTCGGCCAGGCCAAGCTCCCATGGCAGTCCCGCATGCTTGATGGAGCTGAGCGGGGAAGCGCCCGTTCCTCCGGTGTCGCCGGAGATCAGCACGACATCCGCGTGCGCTTTGGAGACTCCCGCGGCTACCGTGCCCACGCCGACCTCCGAGACCAGCTTGACGGCGATGCGCGCCTTCGGGTTCACGTTTTTGAGGTCGTAGATGAGCTGCGCGAGATCTTCAATGGAATAGATGTCGTGGTGTGGCGGAGGCGAGATAAGGCCGACGCCGGGGATGGAGTGCCGCACTTTCGCGATGACGTCATCCACCTTGTGGCCGGGCAACTGGCCGCCTTCACCGGGCTTTGCGCCCTGAGCCATTTTGATCTGCAACTCGTCGGCGTTGACCAGGTAATTGGCCGTAACGCCGAAGCGTCCGCTGGCCACCTGCTTCACGGCCGAGCGGCGCAGATCGCCGTTGGCGTCGCGTGTGAAGCGGTCTTCGCTCTCGCCACCCTCGCCGGTGTTCGACATGCCGCCGATGCGGTTCATGGCAATGGCAAGCGTCTCATGCGCTTCTTTACTGATCGACCCGAAGCTCATGGCGCCGGTCGTAAAGCGCTTGACGATCTCCTTGGCCGGTTCCACTTCTTCAAGCGGGATGGGCGTTTCAGCATACTTCAGCTTGAGCAGGCCACGCAGCGTACAGAGATGGCGATTCTGCTCGTCGAGCAGGTCGGTGTACTCCTGAAACGTGGTCGCGTTGTTGATGCGTACGGCGTGCTGCAGCTTGCTGATGGTTGCGGGGTTGATGAGGTGATACTCGCCGCCCTCGCGATATTGATAGTGGCCGCCGACAACGAGATCGGTTTCCGATTCAGTGAGCGGCTGGAAGGCGTACGCNNGGAGTTCAGGCCGACAGCTTCAAATACCTGCGCGCCGCGATAACTTTGCAGCGTGCTGATGCCCATCTTGGAGAAGGTCTTGAGCAGGCCCTTGTTGATGGCCTTGATGAAGTTCTTCTCTGCGTATTCGCCGGTGATTTTTTCGGGCAACAGCCCGCGGCGCTTCAAATCGTGGAGCGTTTCGATGGCCAGGTAGGGATTGATGGCGCTGGCGCCGTAGCCTATGAGCAAGGCGAAGTGCATGACCTCGCGTGGCTCGCCGCTCTCGATGATGAGCGCGACCTGGGTGCGGGTCTTCTCGCGCACCAGGCGATTGTGGACCGCGGCCATTGCCAGCAGGCTCGGGATGGGCGCATANNGCGCTCAAGTCTTCGAGTGAGTGCTTCAGGCCGGCCTCGCCGTCCGCGGCGCGAAAGAGCGCAGGCAGCGTGGTGGCCAGCAGATCGCCGGAGGAGACGCGGCGCAGCTTTTCAAGATCGCGATTGGTCAGGATTGGATGCGGAAGTTTGAGCGTGTGACAGTTTTCCGGCTGCTCTTCCAGAATGTTGCGCTCGGTGCCGATGTAGCTGATGAGCGACATCACCAGCTCTTCGCGAATGGGATCGATGGGCGGATTGGTGACCTGCGCGAACAACTGCTTGAAGTAGTTGAACAGCGGCTGAGGACGGTCAGAGAGACAGGCCAACGGCGTGTCGGTTCCCATGGAGCCGATCGGCTCTTCGCCCTTCGCGCCCATGGGGCCCAGCAGGATTCTCAAATCTTCTTCGCTGTAGCCGTAAGCACGCTGGCGGCGCAGCAGCGTTTCATGATTCGACGCAATCACGCGCGACGGCTCGGGCAGATGATCGAGCGTAATCTGCTGGTCCTTGAGCCAGGCAGCGTAGGGCTGGCGGCCGGCCAGGTCTTTCTTGATCTCGGCGTCAGAGATGATGCGCTTCTGCACCGTGTCGACAAGGAACATGCGGCCCGGCTGCAGGCGGCCCTTCTTGCGAATGTCTTCATCCGGCACTTCCAGAACGCCGGCTTCGGAGGCCAGTACCACCAGGTCGTCCTTGGTGACGATGTAGCGGCCGGGGCGCAGGCCGTTGCGGTCGAGCGTAGCGCCGATGACGCGGCCATCGGTGAACGCAATGGCTGCGGGACCGTCCCAGGGCTCCATCAGCGAGGCGTGGTACTCGTAGAAGGCGCGCTTCTCCTCGTCCATGTCCGGATTGCCGGACCAGGCCTCGGGNNAGCATGGCCATCACATGGGGCAGGGAACGGCCGGAGAGGAAAAGGAATTCCGCCGCGTTGTCGAGCGAGGCGGAGTCGGAGCCGTCTGGGACCACAATCGGATAGAGGTCGTCGATCTTCCTGCCGAAGGCCGGGCTCTCAAATACAGACTGGCGGGCATTCATCCAGCTCACGTTGCCGCGCACGGTGTTGATTTCGCCGTTATGCGCAATGTAGCGATAGGGGTGTGCGAGTTTCCAGCTCGGAAAGGTGTTGGTGGAGAAGCGCTGGTGAACCAGGCAAAGCGCGCTCGCGGTCAGCGGGTTGGCCAGCTCGATATAGAACTTTTCGATCTGCGGCGCCAGCATAAGGCCCTTGTAGATGATGGTGCGGCAGGAGAAGGACGGGATGTAGAAGTTCTCCTTCCCCTCAATCTCCGAGGCGGCAATCTCGTTCTCGGCGCGGCGTCGCACGCGGTAGAGCAGGCGCTCGAAGGCATCTTCGTCGGCCAGGCCACCGGGGCGGCTGACAAAAAGCTGCTCGATGTAGGGCTGTGAGGCGCGCGCTTCCCGGCCGATCGCGTCGCCGTTCACCGGCGTATCGCGCCAACCGAGCACGTTGATGCCTTCCTCGCGCGCAATGCGCTCAAGAACGCCCTCGCACTGCAAGCGGCTGTGTTTGTCGACGGGGAGAAAGCACATCGCCACGCCATACGCGCCCGGCTCGGGCAACTGCATTCCGAGTTCGCCGCACTCGCGGGAGAAGAACGTGTGCGGAACCTGGATGAGGATGCCGGCGCCGTCGCCGGTCTCCGGATCGCAGCCCGAGGCGCCGCGATGGGTGAGGTTGATGAGGACCTCGAGACCTTTGCGGATAATCTGGTGGCTCTTCTCGCCGCGAATGCTGGCAACTAGGCCCATACCGCAGGCATCATGCTCATTCCGTGGGTGATAAAGACCCTGCGGTTCAGGAGTACGATGACAATGATCCGATGTAATCATGGCGACCTTCTCAATGAATTTTGTGGTGCAGAATGCATTGCATGACCCGAAGGACACAACCGCATTGCGATTCCTGCTTGGGAATCGCCCAGATATTATGATGAGGTGGCCTGTTGTTCAGACCCTGCCGATCTGGGATTCAGCTGAACTCTCTAATATAACGAAAAAATTGGCTCTTCGCTCAACTTCCTCGCAACCAGGTGTGGGAATCGGTTCACTGACTATCTTCGAGAGTATAGGCCGTGGACTTCGACGGATATACTGTTTGCTCGAGGATAAGCATACGTTTGACGCGATTCTAGTCACGGGTGGGGCGGGGTTTATCGGCTCAAACTTCATTTTGAGCTGGGTCGAAACCAAGGGTACGCGCGTCGTGAATCTGGACCTGCTGACCTATGCGGGCAATCCAGCGAACCTTGCTGCGCTGGAAGGGGATGCACGCTACCTGCTGGCGCATGGCGACATTTGCGACGCGGAGTTTGTGGGCAGCCTGCTGCGCGAATATCGGCCGCGCGCCATCGTTCATTTTGCGGCGGAAAGCCATGTGGACCGTTCCATTGCTTCTCCCGGCGCGTTCATCCGGACGAATGTTCAGGGAACGTTTGTTCTGCTGGAGCAGGCGAAGATCTACTGGTCGGGGCTGAGCGAAACCGATCAGGCCGCGTTCCGATTCCTGCACGTATCGACGGATGAGGTCTACGGCTCTCTGAGGCCGGACGATCCCGCCTTCTCAGAGACGACCGCGTATGCTCCCAATAGTCCGTATGCGGCTTCAAAGGCCTCTTCCGATCATCTGGCGCGGGCCTATCACCACACCTTCGGGCTGCCGGTGCTTACCACGAACTGCTCCAACAACTATGGGCCGTTTCAGTTTCCTGAGAAGCTCATTCCGCTGATGATTCTGAATGCTCTTCAGGGCAGGGAACTTCCGGTTTACGGCGATGGGGAAAATGTGCGGGACTGGCTGTTTGTCGAAGATCATTGCTCCGCAATACGCGCTGTGCTCGAGAGTGGCCGGGTTGGAGAGACATATAACATCGGCGGCAACAGCGAACGGACAAACATCGACGTGGTGAATACGATTTGCGATCTTGTGGATGAGATGCGCCCCGATACCGGCGGCCGTTCGCACAGGGATCTCATCACGTTCGTCAAGGACAGGCCCGGCCACGATCGGCGCTATGCGATCGATGCCTCAAAAATTGCCCGGGAACTGGGGTGGCGGCCCGCGGAGGAGTTTGAGAGCGGGCTGCGCAAGACTGTCCGTTGGTATCTCGACCATGGCGAATGGGTTGAGAATGTGCGGACCGGCGTGTATCTCGACTGGATCAAGAAGAACTATACGGAGCGGGTCGCACTATGAAAGGAATTATTCTCGCGGGTGGGTCGGGTACGCGTCTCTATCCTGTAACTCACGTCGTCTCAAAGCAACTGCTGCCGGTCTATAACAAACCGATGATCTACTATCCGCTCAGCACGCTGATGCTGGCGGGGTTGCGCGACATTCTTGTCATCTCAACGCCGCAGGATACGGCTCGTTTTGCGGAGTTGCTGGGAGATGGCCGGCAGTGGGGAATGAATTTCCAATATGCCGTCCAGCCGAGCCCGGACGGGCTGGCGCAGGCGTTTTTGATTGGCCGCGACTTCATCGGCAACGACTCCAGCGCTTTGATCCTGGGCGATAACATTTTTTACGGTCAGGGATTCTCGCGCCAACTGCAGTCGGCAGCGGAACTCAAGCAGGGCGCGACAGTCTTTGCTTATCCGGTTGAATATCCGCAGCGCTACGGCGTTGTGGAATTCGATTCGGCAGGACACGCGATCAGCATTGAAGAAAAGCCAAAGGTTCCCAAGTCACGCTACGCGGTAACTGGCCTGTATTTCTACGATAACAATGTAGTAAGTATCGCTTCTTCTCTCAAGGCTTCTGCGCGCGGAGAGTTGGAGATTACCGACCTCAATCGGTGTTATCTGGAAGCAGGAAACCTGAACGTGGAGATTATGAGCCGCGGCATGGCCTGGCTGGACACGGGGACGCACGAATCGCTCCTGGAAGCTGGGCTCTTCGTTCATACCATCGAACGCCGCCAGGGACTGAATATAGCCTGCCCCGAGGAGATTGCCTATCGTCTGGGATTCATAACCGGCGAGCAACTGGAGGCTCTGGCGCAGCCGATCCGCAAGAGCGGGTACGGAAAGTACCTGTTGGCGCTTTTGAACGAGCCGTACTTTGCCGCGAGGGTCGTGGGACCATGAGAATTCAAGATACATCCCTTCCCGAAGTTATGCTGATTACTCCTGCGATCTACCGGGATGATAGGGGCGCATTCTGCGAGACCTATAACCAGCGCTGGATGGAGGAGGCTGGTTTACCGGTGGCCTGGCCGCAGGATAACTTCTCTCTCTCAAGGAAGAATGTGCTTCGCGGTATTCACTATCAGGTCATTCAGACCCAGGGAAAGCTGGTGAGAGTGACTCATGGCGCGGTGCTCGATGTAGCCGTGGATCTGCGCCGGAGCTCGCCAACATTCGCCCAACATTTGGCCGTTGAACTAAGCGGAGAGAACGGCCGGATGTTGTGGATTCCCCCAGGATTCGGTCATGCGTTTCTTGCACTCACCGATGGTGTCGGCTTCTCCTACAAGGTGACGGACTTTTATTCGGCCGCCGGGGAACGCACCATCGCGTGGAATGATCCGGAACTGGCAATTCCGTGGCCGATTGCAGCGGAGGACGCAATCATTTCGGACAAGGATCGCAGCGGCGCCCTGCTGCGGGATGCGGAAACCTTCCTGTAAGGTCGCCGAAAGCCCCGTTTAATCAAAATGAGACCGCTCAGCTCGGAGTGGTCAGCGAGGCGGCGCGTACCTGACGCAGCGGCAGAGCCGTGGCCGCAGTGAGCGATTGCTGAACCTCCGCAACCACGGAGAGCGCAATGGTCTCCGGCGATTCGGCGCCGAGATCGAGCCCCATCGGAGCGTGGAGCTGTTCAAGCCAGCGGTCGATTTGAGCCTGGTTGGCGGGCAGGTTGAGCAGGCGGCCTGCTTCGGCGAGGAGTTCGCGCGTGCGGCGTTGCGGACCGAGCACGCCGATATAAGTGAGCGGAAACTTGAGCGAGAGCAGCGCGGCAAGGGTGTGCGCATCCTGCTCGAAGCTGTGCGTCAGCACTAGAGCGGCATCGGTGGGCTGCAGGCCTGCGAGCGCCGGCGGCGGATCGGAAGATTGGTTGCCGGCCAGCTGTTTCATCCGCAGCACATGCACCGCATCGGCCATGGGAAATCGCGCCCGAGCCGCGAGTTGAGAGCGGCCGTCGGATACACTCACAAACCAGCCCATTTCTTTTGCGAGGGCAAGCAGCGGAATTGCATCGTCACCGGCTCCGAAGATCCAGAGGCCGGGACGTGCGGGGCGGAAATCAGCCCATGCGCCGGCCTCTGTTCCGTCGATGGAGGCCGCGCGTTCGATCGAAGTCCCGCGTTTCAACGCGGTGTCGGCCAGACCTTGAAGGTTATTCGAATGAGTGCCCGGTTCCGAATTCGCTACGGCGATATTCGTCAGCCCCGCGAAGGCGCGTCGACCAATTTGACGGCCATCGAGAATGGTGGCTACTGCGAGTGGAATGCGCAGTTCAAATGCTTGCTCCAGCGCGGTCAGCAGCGGGGCGGCGGTTGGACGGCGCTCAAGGAGCAGATGAACCACGCCGCCGCAGCCTGAGCCATAGGGCAGATCGCCATCTTCTTCCACTGAGGAGTAGCGCTGAACAATAGGGCCATTCTCGGTGAGCCACCAGGCGCGGCGGGCCACCTCGGCTTCAAGGCATCCGCCACTCACTGTTCCGGCGCGGCGGCCATCTGGGGCAAGCAACATGCATGCGCCGGGCTTGCGATAGCTGGAGCCCTCCACCGCAACGACGGTGGCAAGCACGTAGTCCACTGAGGCAGCCTCCAACTCGCGCCAGAGGGGCAGGATGCGCTCGATATCGGTCATTCTTCTATTGTCTCAGGCTTCCAGGATGGTCGACTTGAGCAGGTCTTCGATTCGCACCGGGAGTTTGCGTACGCGGACGCCAGTTGCATAGTACACGGCGGCAGTGATGGCTGGGGCCACTCCCGCCAAGCCAATTTCACCGACGCCGCGCGCGCCATAATCGCCCATGGCCGGATCAGGGTTATCTGCCACTGGGGACCTCCTGGGGAACCGCGTCCTTCTGAATATCCTAGCCGATCAGATCGGAGAATGGAGAGGCCAAATTTCCAATTGCCCGATGCGATTCCCGATACACTGGTGCGGATGCCAGTCGCCGCCATAATACTCGCCGCGGGAGCCAGCCGCCGTCTGGGCCAGCCCAAGCAGTTGCTCGTGCATGGCGGCGAAACCTTGCTTGGCCGCGCAATCCGGCTGGCCAGAGAGGCTGGCGCCGCTCCGGTGCTTGCGGTGCTTGGCGCGCATGCCGAGATGATCCGCGCGTCCGTCGAGCCGGACGGCGCGACGGTGGTGATCAATGAGAGCTGGGAGCAGGGAATCGCCAGCTCAATCCATGCCGGACTGTGTGCGTTGGACGCAGGCGTGTTGGGAGCGCTGATTCTGAGCTGCGACCAGCCTCGGCTAACTGCGGAGCATCTGCGGACGTTGATCGAGAACTTCACCGCGCAGGATGAATCCGCAATCGTGGCATCCGCGTATGCAGGCACTCATGGTGTGCCGGCGGTGTTTCCTCGCACCGCGTTCCCCGAGCTGCTTGCGCTTGCGGGCGACAAGGGTGCGCGTGCATTGCTGCTACATCCGCCTTGCCCGTTGATCGCGCTGCCGTTCCCAGGCGGTGAAGCAGATATTGACAAGCCCGAGGACCTGGCTCTGCTTCAGTAACTCATTAGCTTGCCGTTATAAGTCGGAAGTCACCGTGTCAAGGCGCGGGAGTTGCGCCGGAGTTCCTGATGCCCACGGTCGCTTTTCTCTCATCGATCGCGGTGAGATTCCAATTATTCCAGTCTAGGAGTGCGTCGGGGATAG
>PLPU01000310.1:0-4852 GCA_003159975.1 Acidobacteriaceae bacterium | reverse complement strand
CAGGCGAATAAGCGGATCATTACTGCGACCGCGGATCGGCTGGGGATGGACCCGGAGCGGGTGATTATCAATATTGAGAAGTATGGGAATACGTCGGCGGGGACGATTCCGCTGGCCATGGAGACGGCCATCGAACAGGGCAAGCTGAACAAGGGCGACCTGGTGCTGATTGCGGCGGTGGGCGCGGGCTTTACGGTGGGGGCGGCGCTGCTGCGGTGGGAGATATAAGAGCAGTGATTAGTGGTTAGTGGTTAGTGATTAGATGGCGGGCCGATCCGCGTTGCGAATCGGCCTGGTTTGTTTAGAGAGAGTGTGGGCGCTATTGGAGTAGTTTGAAGGCGTGGGTCCACTGGTTGCGCAGGAAGCCGGGGATGCACCACAACATGCATAAGGGCTCGATGGCGCGCGCGGCTTCGGCCTTGCCCATGTCCGCTGTTTCCCACCCAAACTGGTCGAGGATTTCGGTCACTTGCTTTCTTGCGGGATCGCTGTTGCCGCAGATGAACATGGTGGGCTTGCCGCCTTTGAATTGCGGATTGACCATGGAGGCCGCGCCGACCGAGTTGAATGCCTTGACGAAGTGGGCGTCCGCGAATTGGCGCTGCAGGTCTTCCATGAGGGACTGGTTGAAGTCGGTGAAGAACGGGAGCACTCCGTTGACGGGGGGCGCATCTTCAATGGGATTGGTTGTGTCGATGATCGTCTTGCCGGAGAGGTTGTCAGGGCCGGCGAGGGCGAGAGCCTGCACGGCCCGGTTGCCCTTGACGGCGAGCACGATGAGCGAGCCGAATTTGGCCGCGGCGTCGAAGGTGGCGGTGGAGATGCCGGGATTTTGCGAGGCCCATTCGGCGAGCTTGCCGGGGGTTCTGGAACCTACAGTGACTTCATAGCCGTGCTTGAGGAAGCCGGCGGCCAGTGTTTTGGCGACGGTGCCGGAGCCGAGGATTCCGATTTTCATTTTTGCCCTCCTTTGAGGTTGAGAGGTTGGTTGAGGAGCTTTCGCACTCAAGTGAGATGCATGTTTTGAGGAGCAGGGCAGAATCCTGGGGGTTTAACGCGCGACTTCTGGGGTGGAGAAGGTGTATTCGGGCAGGATGGCGAGGCCGGCGGCGGTGCGGAAGAAAACGCGCATGCCTTCGAGGCATTCCTCGTCGAGGGTGTAATGGATGTTGGTGGTGAGGTAGGTGCGGATGGTGGCTTCGGGAATGGGGAGTTTGGCGGACCATTCGGCGACGAGGGCTTCGATGTTTTGGAGGCCGTGGTTGCGGGACTGGATGAAGTCGGTGGAGATTTGATTGAGCGAGACAGGGACTAAGGGGCTAGGGACTAAGGGACTAGGGACTGAGGGACCAGGGACTAAGGGACTAGGGACTGAGGGACTGGGGACTAAGGGACCAGGGACTAAGGGACTAGGGACTAAGGGACTAGAGACTGAGGGACTGGGGACTGAGACACCCGAATTTGTTGCCCAGACGGCGGAGACGAAGGGTTGGCCGGTGAGGGCGTGCCACTCTTCGGCGAGGTCGTGGTAGACCAATTCTTCATGGGTGCGCTCGAAGCGGTTGGCGCGTTCTTCGAGGGCGAGGAGGGCGGGGTCGCCGATGAGGATGGCGGCGTCGGCTCTCTGGAGCATGGCGTCGAGGTCGGCGGACATGGGGATGAACGGGACGGCGGGGTTGCCCCACTTGTGGAAGAGGATGCGGGCGTAGGTGACGGTGGTGCGGCTGGCGGTATCGGCGGCGACGGAGCGCAGTTTAGTCAGGGGCTGGCTGGCGCGGCGGACGAGGAGCAGGGAGCGCACGCGGCCTTTGGAGGCGATGGTGCAGCCGGGCAGGATGTGCAGGCCTGGGGTGGTGGCGAGGGCGGCGATGGGGACGAGGCCTATTTCGGCGTGGCCGCTGGAGAGGCGGGCGGCGCATTCGGAGGGGGACATGCGGTCGATCTGATAGCGGAGGGCGAGGGCGGCGGCGAGGGGCGGGTGCTCGAAGTCCCACATTAGCGGGGCGGGGTTGAGGAAGTTGATGGCGGCGACGCGGAGACGGGCTGGAGAGGTCGGATTCACTGGCTCTTAGGTTACCAATCGGATGTTATGGATTCGGCGTGGGTATCCGTTTGAACAACCCAGTTGGACTGCGTTACGGCATTAGACATGAGATCGCGATCAGCAGGAGGCGAGAGGCTCGCGGTCTTGATTTACGACGCGTAGAGTCTTTCGAGTTCACAGACGAGAGCGTTTTGATTGAAGGTGATGACGAAATGCTCAAAGAATCCATTCATGCCCAAGAGAGCCGCAATGGGGAGATCTTCCTTGAAGGCGGCTTTGATGGTGACTGGGCCGCCTGGAATATATAGAAGGATGTCGTGGAGATAGGTATCGGAAAGGCCGCCGATGCCTTGCGTGATTTCCTTTTCACCTGATCGAAGATCGATTCCGAGGAATCGGCCGATGTCGGAGTGAAACATGCACCGTGTGGCGCCCGAGTCGATGATGGCCTCGAATCGCTTCGTCCTCGGCGCACCTGGGTTGGTGAGTGCGACGCTAACGTCGAGCCTCACAGAATAGACGTGGGAGCCGAATCGATCAGGATAGACGCGATATGGGATTTTCAAAGCATGCTTACACGGAAAGCGGAACCCATTCTTGAGGAGTCTTGAGGATGATGGGATCGGAAATCCCTGCGAGGTCGCTCAATGCCGAGACTTCGCTGTAGGTTTCCCCGACAGCGACGATCTGCGATTCATCATCGGAGAGTGCGATCCATTTGTTCAGAGGGGCTGAGCGCAAGAGGTTCAGGCGGACGATGTTTTCTGGCGACATATATGCGCTCCCCAAGCGTTTGACGCTCTGATGGGGTTATCGGATTCCCCAGTGCAATCATTATAGGCCCGGCGGGAATTATTCGGGTGACGTGAAGATGGGTTTGCATCTGTGGAGTCAGAATTCCGGGTCGGTCACTCTACATCACTCGTAATTATGCGAGTCGATGAAAGACTTCACAGTCTCGAAGATTTTTTCTGGGCTGTCCCACGTCTCAGGGCCAAGGGGCCACAGATTGTATGACTGTACTGATATTGGCGAAACGGGAATTGGATTCGGTCTTCGCCAAATTGACTTCGTTGCATGGTAGCCATACGACAAAGGAACTGGCGAAGGCGTCCAGATTCCGACCCAAAGGAGATAGAAGCGAGCACGCTTAAGATAGAACCCATACGAATCAGTGTATGAAGTCTCAAGTTCCGTCTCATAGCCCTGTGCATCGAAGAGGTTTCTAGCCTGATCGATTGACTTTTGGAGTTTACGAAGCGCTTTGTATTGTTTGCCGGACCACGCACTGAGAAATTCCTTTTCTTCTGGGGACATACTTTCACCTTCAAACTTCCATTTCCAAAAATCGGTCGCTTCGATCAAGATTGCATCGCCGAGAGATCTCGCGGTATCGTTAAGTTCCGCTGCTAGCCCACGCCAACCTCGCACATGCACAAAGATATCGACACTCTGAAGAGACGTTCGAACTTGTTCCACGTCCTTCAAACCCTTCCACCTGTCGGGAACCAGAAAACAAAGGTGCCGTTCGCCGGCGGATTCAAAACATGCTTTATATCCATTCTTTTGCGCGGAAGTCAATAGTAGCTCGGGATCGGTCTTCGCCTCGATAATGCAGCGAAAGTCCTGCCCTGCTACGAGAAGGTCCGGAATTTCTCGGCCGCTTGCAGTGAGAAATGAGCATTGCGTCCTGAACTCAAATGACTCGGCATCGGTGTCCGAAACTTTCTTTTCTAGCAGGTATGAGAGGGCGGATGCGGCAGCAAGTTGGTTTTTCTCCATGACATTGCGCAACAAGTTTGTGTGGTCGTTTTCTTTCCTGACAACGCCTTCGAATATCGTTCCCATCGGCTCTCATGATGTCCCGGTTGCCAGGAAAAGTCAAACTGAGAGGTCTCACAGTGAGCGCCGATGAGCGAAGTCGCCTTTGGTCTCCGTGGAGAACCTGTGAGGTAAATCACCGATACAGTGAGGCAATTAATGTTTCAGTACGCATGTGACTATAACTGCGCGGGATCTGGCTGACGGGAACTCAAATCTACCGACAATTTTGGATGAGGGGCGGCTGGCTTGGCTGGCGATGACGCTTTCGCCGGGGCTTGGGCCGAAGCGGATCCTGGACGCGATGAGGCTGCTGAAGACGGGGAGCCAGATCTTTGAGCTGACGCTGACGGAGTTGGAGGGGCTGCGGCTGCCGGCGCAGGCGGCGCAGTTCATCTTTGACGGCAAGGCGCGGGCCGCGGCCGAGGAGGAGTGGGCCAAGGTGGCAGCGCAGGGGGCGAACCTGGTTACGTTTGGCTGCTCCGAGTATCCGGAGAGGCTGAAGGAGATTTATGACCCGCCGCCGGTGCTTTGGGTGCGGGGAGCGGTGAGCCTGCTGGGGCGGCCGGCGATTGCGGTGGTGGGAACGCGGCATCCTTCTCCGTATGGGTCGGGGATTGCGGAGATGCTGGCACGGGACCTGGCGGCGCGCAGGTTGTTGATTGTGAGCGGGATGGCGCGGGGAATCGATACCTGCGCCCACAAAGGGGCATTGGCGGCGCGGATGCCGACGGTGGCGGTGTGGGGCACGGGGATCGACGTAGTGTATCCCAAAGAAAACAAAAAGCTGGCGGAGGATATCCTGGCGCTCGGCGGGGCGATTGTGAGCGAGCTGCCGATGGGAACGTTTCCGGCGCCGCAGAACTTTCCCAGGCGCAACCGGATTTTGAGCGGGCTGAGCGTTGCGGTGCTGGTGGTGGAGGCGGCGGAGAACTCGGGTACGCGGGTGACCGCGCGCTGCGCCGCCGAGCAGAACCGCGACCTCTA
>PLPU01000097.1:218-4736 GCA_003159975.1 Acidobacteriaceae bacterium | reverse complement strand
CCGGTTCACAATGCTTTTCCGCAAAGAGCAAAATATTTTTCATTTTCTCCGCATCTAGGGCTTCCCCCTCATTTTTCGTTTCTCCATAGTGCTTCTATGGATATTCGTCCGGACGACGTTTGCCTTGCATCAGCAGCTGTTGTTGGGATGGTGGGTGGAATTTTCGACCTGCGCCCTTCGCGCCGCATCCCAAACTGGTTCTCGTACTCCTCTGCTGTGTGCGGCATTGTCCTGCGCGGCGCGCTCGATGGGTGGCGCGGCTTGGTCTCCTCGATGGCGGCGGCCATCATCACCTTCTTCTTTATGGCGATGTTCTACCGTCTTCACACAATGGGCGGCGGTGATGTCAAGCTGATTACGGCCATAGCGACATTTGCGGCGATGCCGCACGTGTTCATGGAGATGGCCTGCATCGCGCTTGCCGGCGGCGTGATTGCCATGGGGATCATCATCTGGAAACGCCAAGTTGCCAAGCGGCTTGGCAATGTCTTCATGATCCTGCTGCACCACTTCCACGGAGGCCTTACCCCGCATCCCGTGCTGACTTTAGAGGGTCCCGATTCCCTGAAGATGCCCTACGGCACTGCCGTCGCGCTTGGCAGCATCGCCGTGCTCGTAATCACCCGAGGACTCAAATGAACAACATGCGCAAGCTCTTCATAGGCGTACTCGTATCTGTGGTCGTTGCCACGTTGTGCGTCTTTATCGTCTACCGGAAGATTCAGACGGGAACAAATGATGGGGCCAAGACCTCCCGCGAGTGGCACTATGTCGCCACGACCCGCGACATCGCTACGGGCGAGCGCTTGGCCCCCGACATGCTAACCACAATCAACTGGAACAGTACCCTGCCAGTGGAAGGTGCCTTCGACTCACCGGATAAAGCAGTGGGACGCATTTCCTCCTTCCCTTTGGCCAGCGGCATGGTAGTGACCGAAAAGCTATTGGCGTCGGCGGATTCCTCCCTTGGCCTTCCCCAAAAAATTCCCGAGGGCATGCGCGCAATCGCAATCCAGACCGACGAGGTTGCGGACTTCGGGGGCTTCCTCTTCCCTGGAGCGCACGTAGATGTGTTGATGACCATCAAAGCTGCCACTGCTGGACCTATGATGCCGGCAGTTGAGCAAGTTGTCGATCGTGATCGAACGATTGTCGTGCTCGAAGATGTCGGAGTGCTGGCAACCGGTAAGCAGATTGTGCCCGATCCTTCCGGCAAGCCGACGTCAGTATCCGTTGTAACCCTTCTCGTGTCACCGGACGATGCCCGCAAGGTGGCGCTGGCCCAGCAGAAGGGCATCGTCCATCTTGCTTTGCGCAATGGCGCCGATCATGGCATCGCTCTGCACAGGGCCACTTATCTCTCAGACCTGACCGGACCACCCGCTTCAGAATTCCGGCCGGTTGTGGCGAAGAGTCCTGCGCCGAAGCCAGACGAGCCCAATCTCCAGCGTCTCGAAGTCATTCTTGGAGTGAAGAGAACTACACAGACGTACCGCAACAACATTCCGGTTGGGGATGCACCAGCGCCTCCGCCCGTGGGAGGATTCTCGAAGTGACTCATCGACCGCTATATGTCCTGTTTCCTGTTCTCATCGGGGCGCTGGCCGTCTCAGCAAGCTTTGCACAACAGGCGCCGCCTGATTCGCTAATTCGCGTGGAGACCTCGACGGTTCCAGTCGTCCCCGGCAGCGTTGGTCAGACACTCCATGTCAAGGTAGGTCAATCGCTGTTCTTCGATACAACGACACCACTTTCCCGGGTGTACGTCGACAATCCCATTGTGCTTCAATCCTATGCGGCCAGCCCACGCCAAGTCGTGGTGAGCGGCTTGGTTTCCGGCATGGCGACAATCGTGTTTTGGGATGAGCAGGGAGCCAATACCGCATATAGCATCGTCGTCGATGTGAACGTTGCGCGGCTACAGGAAGCCTTCGAGAGCCAGTTCCCAATGGACAAGATTCTGGTTTCCTCCGATCAGGACAACATCATCCTGCGCGGGTATGTCGCTTCCCAGGAAGAATTCGGACTGGCAACCAAGCTTGCCGGAGGTTTCGGCAAGACAATTGCCAACTCGCTGCGCATTGCGCCACCCCACCTGCGCCAGGTGCGCCTGGCGGTGAAGTTTGCGGAGGTCGATCGCACCAAGGCCGGCCATTTGGGCTTCAGCCTGCTTTCCCTGGGCAACACAGTTGCCATGACTGGAACCAGCCAATATCAGGCGTTTCAGGCCCCGACCATCAGCAACCCGGTTTCCACCCTAACTGAAACGATTAATACACCCCTCAATCTCTTGCTTTACAGCCAGAGCCTGAACCTCGGCGCGGCCATTCAGGATATGGAGTCGAAACAAGTTCTGCAGATCCTGGCAGAACCGACGATTACTGCACTCTCCGGTCACACAGGCACCTTCCTTGCCGGGGGGGAATTCCCGTTCCCGATGGTGGAAGGGGGTGTCAGTGGACAAGTTGCTGTAACCGTTGAGTTCAAACCCTACGGCGTCAGCCTCAATTTTCTGCCGACAGTCCTCGATGACGGCACCATACGGTTGCATGTAGCTCCGGAGGTTTCCGCTCTCGACTATACGAACGAAGTGGAAATCGCCGGCTATACAATCCCGGCCATCAGCTCGCGCAGCGCGGAAACAGACATTGAACTGCGGGACGGCCAAACCTTCGCGCTGACCGGATTGCTCGACCGGCGCCTTACCGATCAATTCGAGCACATGCCCGGGATTGCATCGATTCCCATCATCGGTGCGCTCTTTCACTCGAAAAGCACGCAACGTTCAACGACCGAACTGCTCGTCATCGTAACTCCCCACATCGTCGATGAAGTCAGCAATCCGGATCCGGTGCCAACCCCGCCCACACCCGCAAGGCCCTTTTTAGAAGCCAACACATTCGACAAGTCGCTCACCGGAAAGAAATAAAGATGGCCAATCGTCCACTGCTACTTGCTGTCCGCGCCAACCCAGAGTTGGTGACACTGCTTGAACGCGTTGCTGGTTCGCAGGGGCTAGGTGTAGGCAAGATCAGCCAGTACCTCACCAATGGCAGCCGTATTGACCTGTCGCAATTGTCCCCGGATGCGCCCTGCATTGCCTTCATCGACTTCACCGATGTTGAACAAGGAATCAGGACGGCAGAGGCATTGAGCGCTAATGCAACGCCGCGGATATGGCCGGTGGCGGTTTCCCTCACATCCGATAACGACACACTGTTGCGTGCCATGCGCGCCGGGTGCAGCGAGTTCCTGCGATGGCCGGCGACAGACTCACAGATAGATTCCGCGCTTGGTAACGTGTTGCGTCGCGTCGCGGCTATCGAAAATGAATCCAGCCGGAACGGGCGCCTGGTAGCTTTTATAGGTGTTCGGGGAGGTGTGGGCGCCACCACCCTAGCCGTTCATACCTCGCTTGCCCTAGCCGGACTGCCCGATAAGAACATCCTGTTGGTCGATCTCAAACGCCAGTTGGGGCATGTTGCTGTTTATCTGAATCTGACAAACTCCGGCTACTCGTTCTCAACGATTTTGGGAGACATTCACAGGCTCGATGGCGCTCTATTGCACAGCATGCTCGTGCGACACGCCACGGGCCTGTCTGTGTTGTGCTCTCCTGATGACTGCTCCTCGCTTTCGGATGCGATGAGACGACAACATTTCCGGCCAGAACCACCCACCGTTGAAGCAATCGACAGGGTTCTGGCGTTGCTGCGTGCAGAAAGCGACTTCACAATCTTCGATGCCGACCCGGCGCTCCCGGAGACCGCAGCAATAGCGCAACGTGCGGACCAGGTATTTCTTGTTTCTTCTCTCGACATCGCCTCGATGCGCGACGTGTCGCGCTATTTGGACATGCTGGGCCGCAACCAGGACCGGCAGAAGCTGATCATAACCCGCGCAGGACGCGGTCCGCTGACACTCGAAATGATGGCGAACTCAGCAGGCATCCCGTTTGCAACTACCTTCCCCGATCTCGCGGAACCGATCTCTGCCGCCATCAATGCCGGGCATCAGGTTCCTCAACAGGTGCATGGGTTCCATGACAGCTTGAACGTCGTGCTTGGGCTCATAGATGAAGAGGCAGTGCCAGCTCCCCGCAAGGGATCATTCTTTGGAATAAAAAGGTAGCCCATCATGCCTTCACCAAACGATCCAACTGAGATTGGTCAATCGAGCGCTACAATCGACGTCCCAATCGAGTTTTCGGCTCCTCCCCGACACGTGAGCCCGAGCGCCGTCGCGGAGATCCGGCACTTTCCCGCGAGAGATACCCAAGCCATCCACGAAGAGCTGTTGTCTCAATTGCATCCAGAGAGACTCATTCAAGCGCGCCCCGAGGACAAGGAGGAGATGCGCAAGGCCATCATCAACATAATCGCGCGGCGGCGCATGCCTTACAGCGGCGTGGAACGCGATCAACTCGCGGAGCAGGTTCTCCAGGAGGTCTACGGGTACGGCCCGCTACAACCCTTGATCGATGATGAAACTGTAGACGACATCCTCGTCAATACTCAT
>PLPU01000097.1:0-182 GCA_003159975.1 Acidobacteriaceae bacterium | reverse complement strand
ATCATTAGCATTCGCAAGTTTGGCGTGCGCCCCTTGACGGCAGAGAATCTCGTAGCGAGCAAGAGCATCTCTCCTGAAATGCTGGAGTTCCTCAAGGCCGCGGTCAAGGCTAAACTCAGTTGCCTTATCTCTGGTGGCACGGGCGCTGGAAAAACCACACTGCTCAACGTCCTATCTCGTTC
>PLPU01000107.1:1115-3205 GCA_003159975.1 Acidobacteriaceae bacterium | reverse complement strand
CGCATCACCTCGCACATCGCCCTGCCCGGCCGCTTCCTGGTCTTCATGCCCACCGTCTCGCACATCGGCGTCAGCCGCAAAATCGCCTCCGATGAGGAGCGCCAGCGCCTCAAGAGGATTCTCATCAGTGAGCGCGGCGAAGCCTCCGGCGGATTCATCGTGCGCACCGCCGCCGAGGGCGCTTCGGAAGAAGATCTCCGCGCCGACCTCCGCTTTCTGCTCCACCTCTGGGCGGAGATCAAGCAGCGTTCGGAGAGCTCCAAGTCCCCCGCGCTCATCTATCACGACCTGTCGCTCATCGAACGCATCCTGCGCGACCAGGTCAGCGCCAACTTCTCCTCCATCTGGGTCGATTCGCAGGAAGACTACGAACGCATCGTGCGCTTCCTCAACCGCTTCTCGCCCACGCTCGTCCGCCGCGTCAAGATGTACACCAAGGACACGCCGCTCTTCGAGCACTTCGGCATTCAGGATGAAATCTCCAAGGCCCTGCGCTCCAAGGTCTGGCTCAAATCCGGCGGCTCCATCGTCATCAACCAGACTGAAGCCCTCGTCGCCATCGACATCAACACCGGCAAATACGTCGGCAAGTCGGCGCGCCTTGAAGACACCATCGTCAAAACCAACCTCGATGCGGTGCCTGAGATCGTGCGTCAGATTCGCTTGCGGGATTTGGGCGGCATCATCGTCATCGACTTCATCGATATGGACGAGCGCAAGAACCGCTTCAAGGTTCTCGCCGCCCTCGAAGAAGCGCTCAAAGCCGACCGCGCCCCCACCAAGGTTCTCCAGTTCAACGACTTTGGCCTCGTCGCCATCACCCGCAAGCGCGTCAAGCAATCGCTCGAGCGGACCCTGTCTGTCCCCTGCCCCACCTGCCAGGCCACCGGCATGGTCAAAAGCCCCACCACCGTCTGCAACGAGATCTACACCGAGCTGCGCAAGATGAAAAAGCACTTCGAAGGCGCCGACGTCCTCCTCCGCGTAAACCCGGAGACGGTCAAGGTACTCAAATCAAACAATGCCAGTTGGCTCAACGAATTTGAAGAGCTGGTCGGCAAAAACATCCTGGTGAAGAGCGACGCCACCCTCCACCCCGAGCAGTTTGACATCCAGGGATAGAAATAGCGCGTCAGTCAGCCGAAAATCGAAGGCCGGAGCACCCGCTCCGGCCTTCGCTGTTTCCATCCACAAAATCTACTTCAACGAATCACGTGAATCGGAATCCCCACCTTCAAATTCTTCCAAACCTGCTCGGTCGTATACACCGGAGCCTTCAGTACAATCGCGAGCGCAAGACAAGACCGATCCCCCAGCGACAATCCGTATCTCTCCGTCGCAGTGATCAGGCTCCCCGCTATCTTCGCGTGTTCCTCCGTATAAGGCTCAACAGCGGCTACGGTAGACAGAGCGTCATTCCAAGCCTCATCGGGGTCACCCCCGCGCTTCACCAGCTTCGATTGCACTTCGGCCAGATTCACCGTGCTCGCAACCGAGCGGCCCATAAGCTCCCCCGCAAGCTTTTCTTCACCTCGCTCATGATTGAGCAATGCGAGCATTGCGGAGGCGTCGAACACAACCTCATTCATGCTTTGCCGCCTCACGGCGCTCAGCGCTCAACTCGTCGGCAAGACTGACTCCTGCTGGCACATACCTTCTCACGTTCTCCTGCGCTCGCCGAAGCCTTTCCCGCATCGTCGCAATCCGCAGTTCGCCGCCCACGACCGTCACATCCAAGACATCCCCATCCTTCATCCCCAGCGCCTCGCGCATCGCCGCGGGAACAACCAGGCGGCCCTTTTCCCCCATCCGTATCCGCGCCCTCAAATCCGTCGGGACCGCAACCTCCGCCCTTCCACCACGCTCCAGAACTTCCATCCGTCCCACCTCCGCATCAAGTGACACCATTCTACTCTAGTGGGACATTATTGAAAAGTGGGACACCTCAATAAGTTCCCACTAAACCCCTTTTTTTCGCGGTCTTTCTCCAAATCCTGTGTCTAATCCTTTGCCCGGAGCACTGCAATATTTCACTTCTTCATTCACTTCTTCACTCCTTCACTAGCTGGCACGGCCGGCCTGCTCCCCAC
>PLPU01000107.1:0-1019 GCA_003159975.1 Acidobacteriaceae bacterium | reverse complement strand
TCTGAAAACAGTCCCTCGCGACCCCGCGCGCACTCTTCCAGGCAAGCCAGCAGTTGGTCACGAAAAGCTCCGGACAGCGCCTCCAGCGGATCGGATTCCATCTCGTCGAGCGGGTCCATGCGACTCCTCACAAAGCGGGGGAACGATGCATCAAACAGCCCCGCGTCAGCCTCAAAACGGCATTCACGCTACCCCTCCGCCGCCCGCACCATCGCAGCCAGGCTGCGGTCCACATCTTCCTTAGTCGTCGCCCAGCTCGACACACTGATCCGCATCGCCGTCTGTCCCTGCCACACCGTCGACCCGCACCAGCACGTTCCCTCGGCTTGCAACCGCGCCACTGTAGCCAGCGTCTTCTCCGCCGAGCCAAACGACACCAGCACCTGGTTGATCACAACCTCGTTCAGCACCTGGTAGCCCGCGGCCTTCAGTCCCGCGGCAAACCGCCGCGCATGACTCGATGTCCTCTCCACGATCTCCGCCATTCCTTGCCTACCCAGCGACCGCAGTCCCGCCCAAAGCTCCACACCGCGCGCCCTGCGCGAAAGCTCCGGATTATAGTGCGACGGCTCGCGCTGATCCCCCTGCATCAAATACGCCGCCTGGATCGACATCGCCTCCTTCAGCGCCTTCGGGATCCGCACCATCACAATCCCGCAGTCGTAGCCGATATTGGGCCACTTGTGCCCATCCGTCGCCCACGAGTCGGCCAGCTCAAACCCCTTGGTCCACTTGCGATACTCCGGCGAAGCCGCCGCCCACATCCCAAACGCGCCGTCCACGTGAATCCATGCCCCCAGCGTTCGCGCCGCCGGGCAAATCGCCGCCGCCGGATCAAACGCGCCCGTATTCACGTTGCCCGCCTGCAGGCAGAGAATCGTCATCCCGTCCAGATGCGGCAGCGCGTCCGCCCGCATCCGCCCCTGCCCATCCACCGGCACGCGCACCACGCGGTTGCGGCCCAACCCCAGCATGCCCAGCGCCTTGATCAGCGACGAGTGCACCTCTTCGCCCACCAC
>PLPU01000194.1:0-8207 GCA_003159975.1 Acidobacteriaceae bacterium | reverse complement strand
GAAGCTGCTCCATATCGCGCATCGACCCAGACGGCAATTCGCGGCTACGCTTCGCCGCAAGCTGCCTGGCGCGGCGCCGGATAACGCTCTTGATGCGAGCGGTCAGTTTTTGTTCTGGAGCATCGATGTGGCGGGCAAGGTATTGGGACGCATTTTGAACGGCGTGGTCCATCAAATCGACTGCGGCATCGTGGTCATTGAGGTACGTCCAAGCGCACAGGGAAGCGTATGACCATGCTGCGTGAGCAGCGGCCTCCAACTTCTGATCGGAAGCCGGGTGCCCAGTCGAATAGGCCCAACTCCACGTCAGCACTTTCCAGTTACTACCATTTGGCGTCATACGCGTGTGTGGCGTGGGGGACTGACGACCAGTTAACTCGAAGTATAGACGAGCTTTTCTGCGTTAAGTCGTGAAAAACTGTCGCTTCTTTGCCACAAAACCTTGTCCGGAGTGCCTTTAGTAGATATAGGGCCTCTTCTGCGGAGTCCCAGGGGAGCCGGACAAGATTCCCCGAGATTCGGCGGCACGGATTGATCCTCAACGCGACAGAAGTGACGGCTGCTCCAGAGGGAGTAATGGCCGTCGCTAGCTGGATGAGACGCCGGCGGAACGAACGGGGACTGTCCGATCTGAAAGTGCCGCACATTACAACCAACGTTTGAATACGAACTTCTTGGCCTTGGGAAGATCCCTATCGAGGCGCGTATGGCAACTCTCCCCAAATTGCCGGAGCGCTCCCCCGAGTGGGGTGCGGAAGCGATGGCCATCGCTGCTCAGGCCAAAGTGCTTTCCGGTTCCAAGCTTGAGCAGCTTGTGGTCCGCCTGCAGCGCCACTGCGGGCGCCCGAAGGAAGCGTGCTGGCGCTTCATCATCCAGCACGGAATCAAAGGGCAGCAAGACCATCGACGATGGACCGAGACCGAGTTTGAGATCGTTCGCGAGGAACTTGTGAAGCGATCGATCGAAGAGGTAGCGAGGAAGGTCAATCGGACACCGAAGGCGATCCGCAACATGCTGAATAGAAAGCAACTCAGCTTGCGCGAGATTCGGTGTGATTTGTTCTCAGTGGAGAGCCTTGCAAGCGCACTCCGAGTTCGAAAAGCAGAGGTCATCTTCTGGATCGAACAGGGATGGCTCCAGGCATCCATTGTTTGCCGCGCCAAGCGGAGATTCTACACCATCACGCCCGAAGCGCTGATGAGCCTGTACAAGCATCATCACGCCGATGTGTTGAAGCGAGGCATTCCGAATCAGGCTCTCTTTGAGGCGTACGTACAGTACTGCTTTTCCCCAAAACACACGGTTGGAGAACAACTGCTGGATGTCCGGCGAGACAAGCGGGAGCGCGCGGCATACGCGGCTGCCGTTGGGGACGGGATGCACAGCTATGAAGAGGAGGATGAAAGCAATGATGACGATCAAGACGATGATCAACGCTATGGCGTCGCGAGGGCGGAATAGCGTGCCCCCGCAGGAGAAGCAAGGTGCCGGTACGAATGAAGTTTGTCCCCACTGCGGTGCACAACTTACTCCATCCCGGCTATCGCTTCGAGAAATGGCCCTCGCTGCCGTTTGCGGAGTCCTGCTGCTCTCAATACTCCTGCCGGCAGGCTGGATGGCGAAACAGTGGATAGACCGGCAAGAGGATCGTTTCCTCGACCATATGTACTGGCGCGAGCCGCTCGACAGTTGGAGATTGTGAATGATCCGGTCGACGAATGGCCGAATCCGTGGACCAAACGAGGCAGGAAGCCCGATTGTCTACTCTTGCTCGCCGCGTGCCGTGGGCAGGAGACCGTGCCCGATGGTGCTGAGCGACCATCGCCGGAACGGCTCAGTCCGCCTTATTCCGCCTTATTCGACCGCCTTATTCCGCCTCATTCGGTTCGCCCCCAAACTGCGGCTTTGCGCCCAAAAGCCACGCGGCTCCTTGTCCGTGTCCGCGAGAATCGATCAATCCAGGTTTCTTCAAATGACGCGGATCATGGCGCAACGTTCAGTCAGCCGCATGGGGATCGATCTGAACGCAGACTCTGGCAAACTGGCGTTCCCTCCCACCATCGACGGCCTGAAGAATCTGGCGCTGAGGTTCATCAAGGTCATGTACGACGCGAAGCGGCGCAACATATCCGCTCGACAGGAACCGAACGCCGACTGCTCCAGCGACTTTCTGGAACTCCGGTTCCAACGGCGGCGCCTCGGCACGGCTCAACGATATCTTATACAAATATTCGTGTTGCACGAAAATATGCGTATAATGAATACGGAGGTGAGAATGCCGATTGCAACGCAGGCCGAAGAGCTGGTCGTTTGGACTCAGCCGAAAACGCTCGCCGAAGCGAAATCTCTCTTTGCGCCCTACTCTCCCAAGTTTCAAACTGTACCTTGCAACGTCAAAGCCGCCCTGGGGAAGGCTTGGGTAAGCGTCCTTTATCTTTCCAGTCCCGAGCAGGATTCAGCCGTGGAGAGGACCCTTGCGACACTTCGGAGTTGCAAGGTATCGAACTTGCTGGTTTATACGCCTCATCGTTCGGCGGACTTCGCATTCCGAGTAGGAACGATGGTTGGGCGGCAAAGATTTACCGAGGCTCAGTTGGCCTTCAACTGGCCGCACCTGAGACAACTCTTGAAGGCACGCAACATCCGGACCCAACCCGGGCACAACATCGACGAGGAAACTTCCTTCGGCGTCCTCGATGCCAGGCAAAGGCTGGGATTGAGCCAGGAGCAGTTGGCAAATGCTCTGAACGTGTCTGCCCGGACCGTGCAGAATTGGGAGGCCGGCAGGGGGACCAGCCAGATGAACAAGAAGACGCGCGATCTTCGCGAATTGCTCTCTCGCATGGACGACTATGTGGTCGCTCCTGAGGAGAAGCATTGGCTAAGTACGCCGCTTGAGGCTTTCGCCGGAAGGACTCCACAGGAGTTGATCGCGGACGGCCGCATCCGTGATCTGGTTATCGAATTCGACCGGTTGCGCGAAGGACAGCCCGTTTGACCTTCAACGCCAGACAGCGCGCGGCGATCAAGCGCTGGATGGGCCAGGCCGTTCCCTTGAAAGGGGTCTATTTCCGCAGCGTCGAATATCGCTATATGGACCCGGCCGATGTGCTGAGTGGCGCCGGAACTCGGGCTCACGGGGGACGCTTTGCGGCTGTCGGAATCCGTGCGGTTTACCTTTCTGCGACCGACTCAGGAGCGAGCAAAGAGATCACGGCCCGGAAGGCGCGACTCGGCGGAGCGGCTCAGATCAGCACCGACAAGTATCCTCGCATCGTGTACGCCGTGGCTGTAAACCTGAAGCGTGCGTTGGACCTTTCCGCTCTCAAATCGTCCCAGGCCGGCGAAGCGGTGAGATTGGCATGTCTCAACAAGGCCGATCTGACCGCTTCCATGGAATTGTCCCGCGAACTCGAAGCGGAGGGCATTCAGGGGCTCCTTTTCCCAAGCGTCGTGGGTGGTGACGACAATCTGGTTGTCTATCGCGCCAACTGCGGTCGGAGGGCGCTGAAGCTCCAAAACGAACAGCAAGTCATCGACCAGGCGAAGCGAATTGCCGCAAAACACAAGTGAAGATTGCCACTCATCCTGTGAGATCGTCTTATTCCCGCCAATTGAGAGTTATCTGAAGTGAAATTCGGCGTTGCCCCATCTCGAGTTCGCCATCAACGCTCTTCTACTCCCGGTTGGCAACTTCGGATTCGTTCTGCTCATACAACTGCGCCAAATAGCCAGCCGATGCCTGCGGTCATCGCCATGGCCAATCCACCCCAGAACGTCACGCGTATTGCGCCGATCATCACTCCTGCCCCACCTACGCGTGCAGCGAGTCCACCCAGAAGTGCGAGCAACGCCAATGAAGAGACGGATACAAGGGGGATCAATCCCTGCACCGGAGCCATCGCCGTGACTAAAAGAGGCATCAATGCACCGAGAGCGAAGCTTCCGGCCGATGACAATGCTGCTTGAATTGGGCGCGGGCGAAGCTTCTTGGAGATGCCCAACTCATCTCTGGCGTGGGCGCCCAACGCGTCGTGCGTCATCAGTTGCTGAGCAACCTGTTTCGCGAGAGTAGGATCGAGCCCACGAGCGATGTAAATCGCCGCAAGCTCCTTATGTTCGCCTTTATTGTCTGCTTTTAGCTCCACGCGCTCAATGTCCAAATCAGCTCTTTCGGTATCTGCCTGCGAATGGACCGAAACATACTCTCCGGCGGCCATCGACATGGCCCCGGCCACCAGCCCAGCCATCCCTGCAACCAATAGATTACGGTGTGTTGCATGCGCGGCTGCAACACCAAGCACGAGACTTGATGTTGACAGTATGCCGTCGTTTGCNNGGCACCCAAGTTCCAGCCAGCCTGGTATGACAAGAGACAACTGACGCCGATCTAGATACACTTCATTCTCAGCAACCAAACCTTGACCAATTGCGTAAGGGCTGGATCGCCGACTTTCCTTGCAGCATGGAGAACCGCGAGGGAAGCGCGAATATTGTATTCCTTCGCCTTTGCAGCGATTTCAGATTTGTCGGAGGAGAATTCTCGGCGGCGGTACGAATGGTAACGGTGTTTTCCACTGTGTAGAGCATCGACAGCGCCCGGTTCGGATCAGGAGTCGTCATCTCCTTTCTCACCGCCAATCGATCGGTATGCCTGCGGTTCACAATTGCATAAATTGTCACCGTGGAATGAACATGGACTTGGCAGTCTTTCCCCTTGAAGCTTTGAGTGAAGAGGAACCAATGTTCCGGCCCTCTTCGCTCAAATTNNTTGTGTCAGCAAGAAGCTCTGCTGCGGCGTGGCTGCCCTCTTTTGTAACGCGCCGTGCTGTTTCGCCGCCTTCCTCCAGCGCATCCGCCACGGCAGACGCAGCTCGCGAAGCCTTGCGCGCTGTCTCGTCAATCTGTACGCCCATCTGTTCAAACACTGATTGCGTCATGTTCTCTTGACCTTTCCCGTCTCTGAGTTTGATAACGATGCGCTTACTCTCCTACAGCCTTTTCAATCTTGCCGGCAACGTTTTGGACTTTTCCGGCATTCTTTTCAGCTCTGCCATCATCCTCCAGGTTCCGTTTGCCGGTCAGTTCGCCGGCCTTCTGCTTGATTGCGCCTTCGACTTCGTGAAGTTTGCCGGTTGTCCTATCTTCTGTGCTTGGTTTCATCATGACTCTCTCCTCATTTCGGTAGTTGCTTTCGGTTCGTTGAAGTTCGCGGACGTTTCCTTGCATATTGACTGTATGCGGCCAGGTAAGGCCCTCCTTTTGGGAAGTCGCCTTGCCCGATGCAGAGCCTTGTATCGACCAGTATCGGACTGTCGGATTGCTGATAGCTGGTCGTAATTGCTCGCAGAGCGAATGCACAGCAGGGTGGTCAGGTCCAGGCTGGGCGTGAGGAATGTCTGTCTCTGAACCGCACCAGCCTTTGGCTTTGACGCGCGCCTGACCTGGTTGATGTGCGAAAGCCAGTTATCGATGTGATGTCTCAAGCAACTTGCACCCGGGTAGAGTCTTGGCGAGACACAACTATCCAGAACTTATTTTTTGTTGTCGGCGCGGGACCGCTCTCCACCCTTCACAGTTTCAGTGCCGGGCCGGCTCTGATCGCGCACATCATTCTCATTCACGTGCAGCGAGTTGCCCACGACTTGCGCACTGACATCGTGGCACTCCTGTCCAATCTTCGATTGATTGTCTTGTTGGGGCTGATTGCGACTTTGGGTGCTTTTGGTGTTCTGCATTGTGGGCTCCAGGAATAGCGTATGCATCGACTCCGGAATGGACGCGACCGCCAATGTAAAACCCATCCTAAACACGGCACATCCACTGAGTTGGTCAAAATCGCACATCAGTTCAGGGCGGTCCAATGTGATCAGACAACCGTCTTGGCCACTCTTAGGATCATGTGCAGGGAAGAAGTGGGACAGTCGTTACAAGGGCGGGTCTGCTTCGTCTTGCGAGTGAGGTTACAACGTGTCAACAATATTGATTGTTCTTGTGGTGCTTTTTCTGCTTGGTGGCGGGGGCTGGGGATATTCGCGATGGCGCCGCTAACGCGACTGCCGGATACCGCCGAACTCGATACGGTAGCTAACTGATCTGTTCATCGTTCAAAGACAGGCCACCTCATGAAAAAGAAAAGCCGGATCGAGATTGAAAGAAAGATTGTCTCCCGCGTGAAAAGGGAGATGGATCAGCCGCGACTGACCGAGTCGGTCCGCAACGGTTTCAGCGCCAAAACCGCACCGACCGAGGAGAGGCCCGCTGCCCGTTGTGCGCGAGCGTGAATTCTGGCCCTCTACCTGCCATCACTCTCAACTCCAATTTCAATTCTGCTTATGGTTAGCCGCGTCTCGCCGGCTTCGATCGAGTTCGCGCAGTGGCCGAAGCAGGAGTTCTCCCGGGGTGCCGCCCGGTGAATTCTTCGTGTAGGACCACATCGAGGAGCGACTTGTGAACCTTGATACGCCCGTTATATTCGATAAAGCCGAGCTTGCGAAAACGGTTCATAAAAAAGCTGACGCGCGAGCGGCTAGTGCCGATCATTTCCGCCAAGGTCTCCTGCGAGATCTTGGGAATATATTGTTCCGGTTCGCCCGGCTTTCCGAATTCGGCCATTAACAGCAGAATCCTCGCCAGGCGCTTTTCGCTGGAGTTGAAAAGCTGATCGACCAGATCGGCCTGGATGCGCATGCTGCGCTCTAACAAGAACTTCAAGAACAGGTCGGAGAATTTGTGCTCCTCGTGCATCACGCGGATCATTTCTTCCCGCCTTATTTTGAGCGCGGTGCAGGCGGTAATGGCCGTGGCCGTGGCCAAACGCAACCCAGCCACTGTCGCGAGCGCCTCTTCTCCAACAAAATCACCGGCAGAGAAAAGCGTGATGGTGGCTTCCTTCCCGGTTGCGGAAACAACTGTGACCTTTGCACGGCCTTTTTGAAGATAGAAGACGGAATCCGCCGGGCCTCCTTGCGCAAAAAAGGCCTCCTTGGGTGCCAATTGGACTATTCTTCGCCCCAGGCCGGCGTTCGCCAGGAAGGCGGCGGCATCAAAAGCGGGCTTTTCAAGTTCAACCATTGAAGGGCCTCCTTCCGGGTGCGGCCTTTGCATGACGACCGCTGAAAGGGTGCGCGACCATGTTGCCATCTGGTTAACAAAGCAGGTGCGCGATGAGCAAAAAATCATCGACCGCGAGCTGAGCCCTAAAGTGCTGGATGCTCCTCTTCTTACCAGGCACCCGTTGCACCCTCCTCGGCTGCACTCTTTACCCCAAACGATAGCACATCGTTACATGGAAAACGGCGGCGAACTGTTCAATTTTGCTCACCTTTGCATAAAGATTTCGACTGACTTTTGACGCCAAGGTGGAGTCTGATTAAGCGCGCGGAGATCTTGTCATCACCGCAATCGGCACGAGAGTATCATCCCTAATGATGCCTTACGTTCAAAGCGAAGCGCAGGTATAAAGAAAGAACGGAACAGATGGCTCCTCCACAAAAGACGCGTGATTTGGCCCGCAGCCTCGTTGCTTCCGAAGCCGACGCAGCTACCACCTCCCTTCATACCGAACCTGCAACTGTGCGCGTCTACGAGAGGCTGCGCCGACAACTCGGCGCACCCGTGGGAGTTGATGGTTTTCAGGCGCTCGCTTCTCGCGCCTTGGCTCTGGCCAAGTCGGAATCTCCCCGGCTCAGCGCGGTGCAGTTGACGGCAAATGGAGGCTTGCGTGGTCTCGGCGAAGTTGGATCTGAATCGGACGTGGATGAGGACGGCGAGGCCGGAATCGTCTTGATTGCGCAGCTACTCGGGCTGTTTCTTACCTTCCTTGGCGAGGCAACAACGCTGCGTTTGATAGAAGACTTACGCCTTCAGGCTGACGCCATGGCAGAGCTGGCCACGAACCCAGCGGACATGACAAACGTGGCGGCCGATGGACCCGCAATGGCCGCGGCATTCGAGGACCTTCTGCTGGAAATTGACCGGCTGAGGAATGTAAGTAATCGTATTGAATCCCTGGCGGACAAACATCCCGCCATGGAAGATGGACTCGCGAGTGTTGCGGGAAACATTCGTAGTATTGCCACGGTTTTGGACGTTTTCACACTGATCCGAAGCAAGGCCGGCGGCCCAGAGGAAGACGCACCTGACCTGCAAACGAATCGCTACATGAATTGAGTTCCGCCAGCGCTCGATCCAGAGCGGCTCTGAA
>PLPU01000594.1:2335-7534 GCA_003159975.1 Acidobacteriaceae bacterium | reverse complement strand
TGACCGGTGACGCCCGGCTCGTAGGCCAGAAAAACCATCCACTGGCCGTCGGGCGAGATGTGCGGGAACCAGTCGTTGCTCTCATCGGAGATGACCTGTTCCTGCTGAGCGCCATCGGCTTTCATGCGCCAGATCTGCATGTGTCCCGTGCGCTCGGAGTTGAAGTAAATGAATACGCCGTCGGGAGAATAGCCGGGGCCGTCGTCGAGGCCGTCGGCGGTGGTGAGGCGGGTCTCTTCGCCGCCTGCCGCAGGGATGGAGTAGATATCGAAGTTGCCGTTGCGCTCGCCGGTAAAGGCGAGGGTCTTGCCGTCGGGCGACCAGCCGTGCCAGTAGGATGGCGCGTTGGGCGTGATCGGTCGCGGAGTTCCACCGGCGATGGGAACGATGTAGACGCGGGACTTTTTGTCTTCGCTGGACGAGTCGCTGATGGCGAGGAATTGGTTGTCGGGCGAGATGCCGTGGTCGTTGTTGCAATGGATTTGCGGAGCGGTGGGGATGAGCGTGGGGGCGCTTCCATCAAGGGCCAAACGATGCAGGGTTCCATCCTGATTGAAGATGAGGAACTTGCCGTCGTGAGACCAGTTGGGCGCTTCAAAGTGCGCGGCGGCTACATTTTCAACGTGACGATCGGTTGAGGCGATTGAGACGGTTTCAAGCGCGCTGACGAGGACGGTTTTGCCGGTCGCGGGCGGAAGCTGCTGGAGGCTGACGTTGGAGAAGGCGGCTTTTTCAACGGCGTCTTTATCGTGCGCGCAGACACCGATGCCGATGTAGAAATCGCCGGTGAGCGGAAACTTGATGGAGGCGCCGGCGGGTTGGAGTTTACCGTCTTTGCCAGTGACGAATGCGTAGACAAAGTCGCCGCGCTTTTCAATGCGAACGGTTTCAGGGGCGGAGATGTTGGACTCGACTTCTTGCGTGTTTGAGCCGGCGGGGTCGCGGAATTGCAGCGCGGTGAGGCCGCTGCCGTGGACGGCTACGTCGGCAGAGCGCGAGTTGCCGTCGAGCGATTGGCGGATCATGAGAACGGCCTTGCGATGGGAATTGCCGCCGGTTCCGCTGAGGGCGATGCTTGCGGTGAGGGCAACGTCTCCGGAGACTTTCTTCCAGGCGAAGTGAAAGTCGTCGATGCCGAACCACATGTTCTCACCGCTTCCGGTGAGGGTGTAGATCCCTTTTGCAGCGTCGAATTCCGCGGAGCCGGGGTGGAGCACGGCGCCTACGTCCTGATGGCCCTCAAAGATTCCTAGCTGTTGGGAGAGAGCGCCGGGTGCGGCTGCGGCAAGAATGGACATTGCGAAGACACCGATGTAGGCAAGTTGAGAACGAGAATCAGCAATCATAAACAACCTCTCGCTACGCGAAAAGATAACTGCGTACGACGGGTACGAGGATAACTCATTCGGTCCCACGGCGTTTCGGAATTCGTCAGAGTGAGTTAGATGCCGAGGCGGGATTTGAGAATGCGGACGCGGTCACGGGCGACGGGGATTTGCGTGTGCTGCGCATCTTTGAGCGAGAGAATGACTTTGCCGGCGAACCATGAGTTGACTTCGTGGATCCAATCGACGTTGACCAGGGCGGAGCGGTGAATGCGCAGGAAGCGCGCTGGGTCGAGGCGGCGCTCGAGCTCGGCGATGGTCTGATCGACGGAGTGGCGGCGGCCTTCAACGACGGCGTATGTGAGCTTGTCATGCGCGATGAAGTGGGTGACGGCGTCAAGGTCGAGGAAGGAGATGCGCTCGCCGACGCGGGAGGCGATGCGGCGGGGGTAATCGCGCTGCTGGCTGTGGAGCGATGCGGCAAGCTGCTCGAGGAGGAGGGTCGGGTCGCGCTGCCAGTCGGACTTGGGGATGGGGCGAAGGCGGCCGAGTTTCTTGAGGGCACGGGCGAGTTGCGCGGTTTCGATCGGCTTGACGAGGTAGTCGATGGAGTTGACTTCGAAGGCGCGGAGTGCGTACTCGTCGTAGGCGGTGGTGAAGATGACGAAGGGCTGCACGGTGAGGCGCGCGAGCAGATCGAATCCGTTGATGCCGGGCATTTGAATGTCGAGGAAGAGCACGTCGATGGGCGCGGCGGATGCGTTGTTGAGATCGGCGAGGGCACGGGCGGGATCGGTGGCGGTGGCAACGATTTCCAGATTGTCGAAGCTCGCGAGGAGGCGCGTCAGGCGCTCGATGGCGAGCGGCTCATCGTCGACGAGATAGGCGCGGAGCGGAGCGGCTTCCATAGGCAATTACCTTATGCGCGGATGTTATACGGGAAACGCGATGCGGACCACGGTCTTCTCGTTTTCTCGCGTAACTTCGAGTTGGCTGGCGGAACCATAGAGCAGCTCAAGACGGGCGATGAGATTGCCTAGACCGTGCTCAGGGGTGATGGCGTCGAGGGAAAAGCCGGGGCCGTCGTCGATGACTTCGAGATGGATGCGGCCGGATTCAATGCCGCCGGTGATCCGGAGGTCTGCGCCCTCGGTGCGCTGCGCGACGACGTGCTTCACGGTGTTTTCAACCAGCGATTGCAGTGCGAGCGGAGGGACTTTGACGGCATCGAGCGATGGGGGGACGGAGATGTCATAGCGGATGCGCGCACCGAAGCGGGTCTTCTCGATTTCAAGATAGTCGCGAACGATTTTCAGTTCCTGGCTGAGAGGGACGAGGCCGCTTTGATGGGCGTTGAGCGAGAAGCGAAGCAAGGATGCGAGCTTGCCGACGGTATCTTCGGCGCGGACCGGGTCAGATGGAATGAGCGCGGCGATGGAGTTGAGGGTGTTGAAGAGGAAGTGAGGATGGATGCGCGATTCGAGCGAGGAGAGCTGGGCTTCGGCGAGGAGTTTGTAGGCGCGCTCCTGTTCGACCTGGCGCGTGCGCAACTCAAGCGTAGCGGCCTGGAGTCTGAAGCGCAGCGTCTCATAGGTGGTGAGGGTGAGGCCGATCATGAGGTTGATGACGATGGCGAAGGGCAGCGAGGCGTGGGCTTCAAACCAATACTCACTTCGCGGATTGATGCCCACGAGTTGCAAGACCATGGCGGCAGCAAAGGTGCCAGCGGTGGCTGTGCAGATGAGCACAAGCGCATAGACGACGACGGAGAATCGCCGGAGTTTATCGTTGAAGCGATGGCCGATCCAGTTAAGGAGAATCATGGATGGGACGCCAATCATGACGGTGTAGATGAACGCTCCGACGATCTGAGTGCCGCCGTGCGAGAGGCGGATGTGACCCAGGGAAAGGAAGATCAAGACAATGACAACTGTGGCGCCGCAGATGGTCCAGATGGCTCGCAGGAGCATTGCGGTGGGACCGCGAGGGGTCCGCGGATCGTCGGCGGAGACGGGAACTTGCGGATTGAGCTGAATGTTCATAGCTGGAAGCGAACTCCCACGGATGTGGCCGTGGAGTAGGGTGTTGCGCCGTACTCCGATTTTGGGCTACCCACCGGAATCTCCATGTGGAGATAAGTCGAGAAGCGATTGCCGAAGCGGCGATTGGCGTCGAAGATGGCCGTGAAGCTGCGGTCGTTGAGGTTGGCGACGGCGGCGGCGGAGAGATCCCACTGCTTCCAGCCGGGTAACTCGCGCAGACGGTTCTTATATGCGGTAAGAAATGCATAATGCTGGCGGCCGTTGAGTGGATAGAGGGTCACGTCTTGATAGTAGGGGATGTTGGGCGGGGTGTAGAACTCGCCGATGAACGTGATGCCGGATGCGGTGGTGTATTTGGCGCCGATCAATATCGCCTCATGCTCGCGCCAGGCGGCTTCGCCGTGGATCTCCAGCGCCTCGCCGAGGACACGGGTGAAGGTGAGACCGCCGAAGGCATCGCCGCCGCGATCGTCGCCGGCGATGAGCGAAGTATCGAATCCATGCACCAGAACGTTATACCGGAAGGCCGTGGTGTCATGCAGGTTGGCTGACGCGGGAGCGAGCGCGGCCGTGGACCAGGCGAGCGTGAAGGCGTTGGGGCCGTGGACGTAATCGGCTTTGACCATGTCGCGGCCTTCATTGAGATTGAGGCGGTCGGTGGGATTGGTGGGGATGCGGGGCGGATCGAGAACGCCGGCGGCGGTGAAGGCGTAGCCGGTGCCCCAGCGCACGATTCGGCGGCCGGCCATGAAGTCGAAGTCTCCGGCGGAAAGACCGGCGTAGGCTTCTTTCACGCGTAACTGGGTAAAGGTGTCAGTGTAAGTGTCCGCGAGTCCAACGAGGCTGGAGGCGAGGGTCCAGCGCTGTTGATAGCGGAACGTGAACGACGGCTCGAGCAAGACCTGGTTGAGGACTTTGGGGATGGGAACCTGGAGATTGCTGTAGAGTGTGGCGTCGTCAATGAGGGCGAGGGAGTAGCGGAAGTCGTGCTTCGGCTCGGAGGGCGGATCATCCTGCGCGGGCGGGTCCTGCGCCACAAGGTGAATCGAGGCGGCGAGGAGGAACGGGATGAGGAGGCGTAGTTTCATGGTTTGGTTGAATCGGTGGAGCGAGGCGGTTGAGTTTCTTGCTTCCCACCCTAGCCGCAAAGACAACAACGCGGCGAGGGTGGGGCACCCGATGAGCTTTCTCGTTTCCCAGGTCTCAAAAGCGAGACCTGGGGCACCCGCAAGAACAACCGCAGGTCCTTCGACTCCGCTACGCTCCGCTCAGGATGACAATTCCGAGAGAGGAGCGCGGTCAACAGCTCAGAAGCGGTCGGTTCTTCCCTGGTAGAAGAGTTTGTCGGGTAACTCGCGGGGAGCTATGCCGGAGTATTCAAGAACGCTGTGCGAGTTATGGCGAATTTCGTCGTAGAGGGTCATGCGGTGAAGCTGACTTTTACCGCCGATACTCAGGTACTCGTCGAAAGTGGCGGACTTGATGTGCTTGCCGGAGGTGAGATAAAACTCGGCCTTGACGGGGCGGGCGTCTTCGGCACGTACCCAGAAGAGGATGCGCTGGTAGGTTGCGCCCTTGCGCTTGGCGGCGAGGTCGAGGACGTTGCATTGGTCAGCACCGACTTTTTCTGTGCGGACGAATGTTGGGGTGTAGTCGGCGGCATAGTTGGTGCGGGCCACGTCGCCATTGGAGGCATCGCCGGAGAGACGTTCGAGGGGCGTGATGCGAACGGGACGGCTGGTGTCAGGGAGAAAAATCCACATGTCGTCGCCGAGCATGAGCAGGTGCTGGCCTTTTTCACGCGGGCTTAGGAACTCGACGTAGGTCTTCTC
>PLPU01000594.1:0-2251 GCA_003159975.1 Acidobacteriaceae bacterium | reverse complement strand
AATGCAGTTGATGTTAGACATGAGCGAGTGCCTCCGCAATTTGTAGCCGGGATGCGCGGATCGCCGGGAGAATGGATGCGAGCGCCAGCGAGACGATGACCAGGATGGATGAGCCGATCATCAGACTGGGAACGTGCATGACGCGAAAGGTCATGGGGACGGTGGTCCCGGGGGGCGCCGGCAGATGAATGCCGGCGTGATTGATGAGGACGCCGAGCAGGTTGCCGCCGGCGACGCCGACGACTGCGCCGAGGAGGCCAAGCAGCGTGGCTTCAATGACGAACAGAGCCATGATCCAGGAGCGCGGCGTGCCCATGGCGAGCATGGTGCCGATTTCGCGGGTGCGCTCGAACATTGCCATCAGCAGCGTATTCACGCTGGACATGAGCACCATGAAGAAGACGATGATGCCGAGGAAAACGAAGATGGTGCTGAAGAGCGAGCGGACCTGTTTGTAATAAGTAGCGAGCTCGATCCATTTCTTGAGGACCAGGTGCTGGGGCTGGCCGTTGAGTTGCGGAAGCATCTGGGCGGCGACGAGGTCAGTGTTATCGGTGTTATCGAGGCCGACAACGAGGTTGGTAACTCGATTGCTTTGCAGCAGGCGCTGCGCGGAGGGAAGCGTGATGCGGAGATAGCGGTCGTCCATCTCCTTGAACCCGGTGTTAACGATCCCGACGACCTGCACATCGATGCCGTTGAGCGCGCCGTCCGAGGTGACAGCGAGCAGGGTGAGGCCGTCGCCTGGCTTGACGCTCATGGAGCGCGCAACGCCGGCGCCGATGAGGGCCTCGATCTCGCCGCCTGACTTGGAGTCGAGATCGCGTCCCGCGTCGAGGTGCGGCGTGAAGCCGAGGCTTTGTTCGGCAACCGGATCGACGGCGCTGCCCATGAAGACGGAGGATTTGACTCCGTTTGAAAGCATGCCGTTGAACTCGATGCGGGGCGCAATGCCGCGCACGTGGCCGCCTGTGGAGACAGACGCTGCGACCTGGCGCCAGTTGTCGATGCCGGTGTCGAGGACGTGCTTTTCTTCGCGATTGAAGTGCTCGGCGGTGAATATCTGGATGTGGCCGAGGCCGTCGTTGATGGTGCTTTCGCGCAGTCCCCAGAACATGCGGGCAAAGAAGCCGCCGACGAGCAGCAGGCCGGTCACGCCTCCGCCAACCATGATGAGGGTCATGATGGTGCGGCGGCGATTGCGGAAGACGTTTCTAAAGGCTAAGAGTAAGAACTTGCCCATGACTTAGGCCCTCCTTTGGAGCTTGAGTAAATGCGGATGAGTCGTACGATTTATTGGCGCTGGAACCAACCGACGTGAGCGAGTCGGAAACGACCTGGCCGTCAGTGAGGCGAACGATGCGGTCGGTGTGCTCGAGCAGGCGGGCATCGTGCGTGGAGAAGATGAAGGTGAGGCCGAGGCGGCGGTTGAGATCGTGCATGAGGTCGATGAGCTGGGTGGCATTTTTGGTGTCGAGGTTGGCGGTGGGCTCGTCGGCGAGCACCAGGGCCGGACGATGAACGATGGCGCGGGCTACGGCGACGCGCTGACGTTCGCCGCCGGAGAGCAGATCGGGGCGATGGCTGGCGCGGGCGGTGAGGCCGACGCTTTCAAGGGCAGCGGCTACGCGGGTGCGGCGCTCGGCTGCGGAGACGCCCTGGACCAACAGCGGGAATTCGACGTTTTCAGCCGCGGTGAAGACGGGGATGAGGTTGAAGGTCTGAAAGACGAATCCGATTTTGACGCGGCGGAGGGCGGTGAGGCGCGACGGGCTGAGTTTGGATGTATCGACACCCTCGATGAGGATGCGGCCGGAGGTGGGCTGGTCGATGCAACCGATGAGGTTGAGCAGCGTGGACTTGCCGCTGCCGCTGGGGCCGGCGATGGCCAGGAACTCGCCGGGGGCGACGTGGAGGCTGGCGTTGCTCAGGGCGCTGACAAAGCTATGGTCAAGTGGGAAGTTTCGGGTGACTGCTTCGACGCTGACAAGTTCAGGCATGGGCGGTCCCTTTCGTGAGGTTTCTTCTGCAGTTTGGAAGATAGACCCGACACGGCGGAAAAACGCGGGGTTTTGGACGAGGGGTGGGATTTGCGGATGAAGCGTTGGAATTGGCGGATGAATGGGAGAGGCCGGGACTAAGGGACTGAGGGACTAGGGAATAGGGGTAGGGAATAGAAACTAAGGGACTGAGGGACTAGGGAATAGGGACAGCGCGGCGATCTCTCCTAACCGCTGGCGGCGGATTGGTG
>PLPU01000095.1:0-2693 GCA_003159975.1 Acidobacteriaceae bacterium | reverse complement strand
CTTGATTGAGGGCGAAGGCCATCCGCTGGTCTACGCCGACTGGCTGCACGCGGCCGGGAAGCCCACTGTGCTCATTTACGGCCACTACGATGTGCAGCCGCCCGATCCGCTGGACGAGTGGCTCTCGCCGCCGTTTGAGCCTACGGAGCGGAACGGGAACCTGTATGCGCGCGGGGCAGTGGACGATAAGGGACAGGTGGTGGCGCAGGTGAAGGCGCTGGAGAGCCTGTTGGCCGCGACAGGACGGCTGCCCTTGAATGTGCGCGTGCTGCTGGAGGGTGAGGAAGAAGTCGGCGGGGAGGGGATCGCGAATTTTGTGGCTTCGAAGGCGCCGGAACTGAAGGCGGATTTTGCGCTGGTGTCGGATACCGAGCTGTTTGCGCCGGGATTGCCCACGCTGTGCGTGGGACTGCGCGGCATGATTTATACCGAGCTCGAGGTGCGCGGGGCGAAGACGGATCTGCACTCCGGGATGTACGGAGGAGCGGCGCCGAATCCGTTTTTTGCGCTGGCGCAGATATTGGCGCAGCTCAAGGACGAGCATGGGCATATTTTGATTTCCGGGTTCTACGACGACATTATTCCACCGAGCCCAGAGGAGTTGGCGGCGTGGAGCAGCCTGCCGTTTGACGAGGAGGAGTACCGGATCAAGGAAGTGGGCGCACGGCAACTGGTGGGTGAAGAGGGATTCAGCGTGCTGGAGCGGACGTGGGCGCGGCCAACGCTGGATGTGCACGGGATTCCGGGCGGGTTTACGGGCGCGGGCGCGAAGACGGTGATTCCGGCCAAGGCGGTGGCCAAGGTGTCGATGCGGCTGGTTCCGGGGATGACGCCAACCAAGGCGTTTGCGCTGTACAAGAGCTATGTGGAGAAGATTGTGCCGGCCGGGGTGGATGTGGAGGTGCGGCTGATNNCCGATTGTGGGCGACTTTGCGCGCCACCTGAACCTGCCCAGCGTAATGATGGGCTTTGGACTGCCCGACGATAATCTGCACGCGCCCAACGAGAAATTCAACCTGAGGAATTTTGAGTTGGGGATTGAGTCGCTGATCCGGTTTTTGGAGATTGCGGGGCGTTGAGTTTGAGTGCCAATGAGAGCCGTTCTCGACACTTCGGTGATTGTTTCGGCGATGCGCAGCCGGCACGGCGCCAGCAACCGATTGCTCCAGTTGGCCTATGCCCGCTCGTTTCAGATGTTGGCCACTCCGGCTCTTTTCCTGGAATATGAGGACGTGCTGGGGCGTGACGAACAGCGCGCCGTTCATGGCATGTCGCCGGAGCGCACAGCTGCTTTCCTGATTGGAATTGCTGCTATCCTATCGCCAGCAAGGTCTACTATCGCTGGAGACCGCAGATGCAGGACTTGGACGACGAGATGGTGCTCGATGCGGCGATCAACGGGCGCGCGGACGTGATCGTCACACACAATCGCAGGGATTTTCTTCCTGCCGCTTCACGGTTTGACCTGCGTGTTGTGAGTCCCGAGAGTTTTGTAAGGGAGGTGCTGAAATGAGCAGAGCAACGATTCCGGTCCAGCTGCCTCCGTCCCTGGGAAATGCAGCTCGAAAGCTCGCCGAAGAGGATGGCGTCTCGCTGAACCAGTGGGTCTCCCTCGCGGTTGCGCAGAAGATCAGTTCGGTGGAGACCGCCGAGGCATTCTTCAAACGGAGTTCGCAGGGCGCGGAGCATGTGGATTTCCTGGAGATTCTGCGCAATGCCCCCGACCGCGCACCCGATCCGGGCGATGAACTGGCCTCTGCGAACGTTCTATAGACGGGATTACCAGAGCGTGTTTCAAGAATGGCTTAACAGTTGACGGTTGCAGTCCCTCAGGGGTTAAAACCCCTCGTTATTCTGGCGCTTTTCGGCACGACTGAAGTCGTGCCCTGATACAAAGCATGTTTTTGAGACACGCTGTACAAAGAAGACGATATGCCAACGGAAATGCACAATCCAGCGCATCCCGGCCGGGTGCTTCAGGAATACCTGGAAGGGATGAACATTACGCACGTTGCCAAGCATCTTCACGTTTCGCGCGTGACGCTTTCGAGGATTCTCAATTGCCGCGCGGGCATCTCGGCGGAGATGTCGCTGCGCCTCTCGGCGGCGCTGGGAACGCATCCCAGCTTCTGGTTCGATATGCAATCTTCGTACGAATTTGCGCAGGCGAAGCGAAAGAAGATTCCACCTATTAAGCCCATCGGCATAGCCGCCTAGACGGACGAGGAGCCCTTGGCTGAGCGACCTTTGATCTCGATAGAAGGGAAGACGGAAAGCGCAACCGCTGCGGCTTGGCCGGACACGATGGGGTTCGTGCTGGCCGGCGGGCAATCGAGCCGGATGGGCGAGGATAAGGCGCTGGTTCTCTTCAATGGACGGCCGCTGGTGGAGCGGGCGCTGGGGATTCTGCGCGCGGCTGGGCTGGAGGCTTCGATTGCTGGCGCCCGGACGGCTTCGGCACTGCAAACGTTGAAGGCATTTGCGCCGGTTGTGGAGGATGCGGAGACTGCTCCCGGGCCGTTAAGCGGGATATGCGCAGCACTGGCCTCGACGGCGGCGCGGTGGGCGGTATTTTTGCCGGTCGATCTGCCACTCATGCCTGCAACGCTGATTGAGTTTCTTCTGGATCACGCGCGGATCACGGGCCGGGCTGTCACCCTGGCTTCGGTGAACGGGTTTGCGCAGAGTTTTCC
>PLPU01000136.1:0-3849 GCA_003159975.1 Acidobacteriaceae bacterium | reverse complement strand
ATGGTTTGTTCGCTGGTGCGAATGTGGGCAGCCATCTCACTATTTTTGTGACCGCGAACGATCATCGACATGATGATAGTCTCGCGCGCATTGAAGTGGGGGAGTTCGAGTGAGACCTCACTGCGCATGGGGCGATGGGTCTGCCAATCGTCAATTAGCCAGCCCAGCACCTTGCCGCTAATCCAGTGGCTGCCCTTGGCTACTGATTGTATGCATTGCGCCAACTGTGCAGGAGCGACGAGACGGGGTACCACCGCACGTGCACCTGCACGCAACAGGCTCAGACAAAATGCCAGCTCCTCGGTGTTCACTTCGACGATGACATTGGTATTCGGATGGGAATTCAAGAGCCATCGCAGTCTGTCGGCTCTCCGGTCAAGCAGAGATTCATCCAGCAGCACGATGTCTGGTTCTGTTTCTGCGACCAGCCTCAGTAGCATCTGGAAGGAATTTGCCACACCAACATTGTCGATGTCGGGCTGGGAAGCAAGCACGCTTTTGAGTCCGGCTATAAAGATCGCCTGTGACTCTCCGATAAGGATGCGTATTGCTCCTGCCGTGGACCTAGCAGGTTCGGCCGTTGCCGTGGAGGTAAGGGAAGTGAATGATATGAGCTCGCCCGGGGGGTGCATTACACTTCCTTAGTTGTTGAAACTTAGAGGTTCGAGGGTCACCATGATCTGAACCGTGGTGCAGTTGGGCACGATTGCCCGGTGAACGATTTTGAAGCCGAACAAGTAGATGTCGATGGCGCGTGAGATGTCAGTCTTGAGCAGCACGATAGACAGCGGTGTCTCGCCGACTCTTTTCCCATCCACGGCGATACTGGCACCCCGAGGATAGGTGCGGATGTCACAAAGAGAGGCGTTGCCGGTCCGGATTAGCGTCACTTTTTGCTCGGCGCTGAGCCCGGTCGCGGAGGCATTTGCCCTGACCGTGGCAGTAAAGCTCTGCCCATTCTGCTCTGCTGCGGATTGGGGACCTCCAACAACGGGGATGGAGCTTCGCTCATCGACACCGAGCGGCACATGCGCGGTTTCGTCACTGCTCAAAGTGCATTGGTTCTCCCCATTATCGGACCATCCGCTGCCATCTGAATACGTAACCTTTTGGATACCCACCGTAACATTTCCGGAGCGAGAGAGAGCTGATAACCAGGTACGGTCGCCCCATTGATCCGTGGCGCTCATTCCGGCGTCGATTGAATGGCGCACAAACAGAAGATCCGGCTGGGAGTGCGGTCCGAAACGCGCATTTAGGTCGATCTCACTGATGGACTTTGGGGTGGCATTGCGGTAGTTGATCATCAAGACTGTGCCGCTGATGGCGGACACAGCCCGTGGGTTTACGGACAGAACCTCAACAGGACAGCTGCTTTGGCCTTGCGCTTCAAAGGAACTGGCCAGCATGCAAGCAACCGCAAGCAATGAAAGTTTACTCCTCACTTCCACTTCCAAACCTCCAGGCAATCCCGGCCGCGGCGCGCACCTGATTCTGCTCACCGTTGAATAACCAGGTGCGCAAATCGTCGACGCCAAGCCGCAGGAAAATACTCCTGCGAAGGGACACATCCACTCCGAGACCGCCCTGAAGCGCCAATCCGCTGTTGGCAAATGCAAAGGAATTATCGTCGGCTCTTACGGCTGTCTTGAATTCGGCGTCAGGACATAAGTCTGCGTGCGCCACTCCGGCCAAGATCCTCGCCCATGGTTCAAGCCGTGCGCTACCGCGTCGGGTCACGACTGGTCCATAGGCGACGGTGAGGAGCTTTGGAGCGAGGTGAAAGGCGCTGCTGTCGTTGAAGGTGCTGGCGTCGGCCGATGGAACCGCAACAAAGCGATTTGAGGCACCGCCTGAGGCGTCAATTTGAAAGCCGAGCCAGCTTCGGAAATTCTGCTGGAGGTTGATCTCGCCCCCTGACAGATTGATGTCCGCGCCGGTGTAGATCGGTGTCAGACCTCCGGAGTTGAGCTGGGTGTTGAGGATGGCAAGCGAGTTCGGAAGGCCGGGGAAGTCCGCCCGCGTGAAGTTTGCGAATATGGAGGCCTCCCAGGGAGTCCAGGCCTCCACTCCATTGCCGGCGGGTACTGACTGTGCGGAAAGGGCCAGCGCAGCTGCGCTGAGCATGGAAATTAGGGCGGGCACAACACGCTTCATCGAAGTCCCTCGTGGCTCCTTGTCGGGAGGCTACGGAGATTGTGCTTGCATCCGAAGTCGTGGGGGAACGTCTACTTGAGGGAAAAATGGAGGAGGGCCAAAGTTTTTTGAGGTGGGTTCGAGGACTCCTTTCGTGCCGGCTCGAAGCTGGTCAAACTCTCTGGAAAATCCCTTGGTTTGCGAGGAGCGGGCTGTCTATTCCGAGGGAGAAGTAGCGTGCCTGGGTGCGTTCAAGGATTCAGCCAGAACGCGGAGGTTGCGAATGGCAGATTCGACTCTGTTCTTTGCCGTCCAGACCTCAAACAACTGTTGACAAGTGGAGCAACCTCCAACAATTCCACCGTGGCCATTGGCTTCCGGGTTGTATCTCCGGTGTTTCGGACACGATGCGCGAACGGTTATGGTGACCTTATCTTTGAAGGTGAATTTGAGCATTGGAACACTCCCTGATTGAGGTGAAGGGAAGGGCTGCCTGGGAAGAAAGCATCCCAGATAGGCTTACTGGCCGGAGGCATGGTCGTCCTTTGTGGCAAAACGGACGGTGAGAGGAACTGGGTTCCCGTCAGGGAAAAGCTGGTATTCGACGTTGTGATAGCCCGGCAGGGAGAGAGTAAGCTGCCGCGCCTGGTCTTTGCGCAACATTACAAACACCAACGGGGACTCGCCAAGACGCTTGCCGTCGAGGGAGACCGTGGCGCCCGGGGGCGTTGTCGTGACGGTGCAGATGCTGGCCTTCTTCTCAGCTATGAGAGGAGCATACCGACGCATTGAGTCCGGATTCGCCTCCTCACTCACCGAACTGTCCGGCGCGGTTGCAGTTGATGGTGCACCCGATTTCGGAGCTGCCGTCGTGGGGGCGTGCAAATTGGCTTGCTGTGCCGCTGCAGCGGTTCCCGGAGTCTGCGATACGCCGGCCCCTCTTACAATCAACGGAAGCGCAGAGCTTGGCTGTTGGGCGGCCGGAACTGCAGTTGCGGCGACGGAAGTGTAGTCAGCTGCCGTCTGGCGGTTCGAACTGACTTTGCACATACTACTGCTGGCGTTGGACCAGCTCTTGCCATCGGAGAAAACAACCTTCTCCACCTGCAAGGAAGTATCCGCAGCCCCGGACAATGCTGGTTGGGTTTGCCAAGCTTTCTTGCTCCGTGCGCCCGGGAGGAGTTTTGCGCTGTCTTTGATTGTCTGCCGCGATTCACCCGAGAGGACCGTGACCTGCACGCTGTTGACCGTCTGGTCGCTCTGGTTGAGTATGGCAGAGTAAATCCGCCCCTCCCCGCCGATATCGAGATATTCCGCAACGACAGGACAAATTAGAACCCCACTTAAGGGAAGCAGGCGCGGCTGAAACGGACTCCAGGGAAGCTCAATATCCAACGCCTCATTCTCGACAGTCAGTGGCGGGCCGGAATGGATGTTCGTGAAGACTGCCGGCTGGATAGGGGCTCCGGCCTCATCAGCGATCGGCGCATTGCCCGCAGCCGGAACGAGAAGAGTGGAGGGCGCTTTGGCGGCATGATCGGCTGTTTCGCGTCCCTGGTCCGAAGGGGCTCCGTAACCTGGCTGCTGCCCCTTGCCGGTAAACGCAGGAATCGCGGCCAGAGAATTCCCTGAAATTACGACCGTTTGGCTCGGTACATGTGGATATGCAGCTGCCGCTGAAAACAACTTCGAGCAGGTATGGCTGCCGTCGTC
>PLPU01000219.1:4279-4918 GCA_003159975.1 Acidobacteriaceae bacterium | reverse complement strand
CAGACCGGGATGCACGATGCCGTGGGGAAACGGATGCGTGAGATTGCCCCCTCTCATGAAGAGTTTTGGTTCGATACTTATGGGGCAATCGCACTGAGCGGCGAACCGGCGCAATTCATCCAAAAAGCCGAAGCCTTGAGCCGCTGCTACGATATTCGCGCCTATCGCGTCGGTGAACCGGCGCAGCGGCATGTTGCCGTTGTCTTTAACGACATTAGCGTGCGCATGCGGGAGGAAGCGCATATCCGGCAGCTCAATCGCGTCTACTCGGTCTTGAGTGATATTAACCAGACCATCGTGCGCGAGAAAGATTCCCAGGCGATGCTCGAAGCCGCCTGCCGCATCGCGGTGGAGAAGGGACAATTCCGCATGGCGTGGATCGGGATGGCCGATCCCGCAACAGGAGTGCTGGAACCCGTCGCATCCAGTGGCGTGATCGATGATTACCTCCATCGGGTGAAAATCGATCTTCAGGACCCGAAGACTGCCACCGGACCGGCGGCGCGCTGCTTCCACACCGGAGAGCACGCCTTCTGCAACGACATTGAGCACGAGCTCTACCGGCCATGGATGAGCTACGCATTGGAGCTCGGCTATCGGTCTCTGGCATCGTTTCCACTCCGTTGCGACGGGCAGGTC
>PLPU01000219.1:0-4259 GCA_003159975.1 Acidobacteriaceae bacterium | reverse complement strand
CGCCGAACAACACGTCCGGAAGCTCAACCGCGTCTATGCCGTCCTCAGCGGCATCAACGAGACCATCGTGCGCGAGAAAGATTCCCAGGCGATGCTCGAAGCCGCCTGCCGCATCGCCGTGGACAAGGGGCAATTCCTCATGGCGTGGATCGGGATGGCCGATTCCGAGACGCACGCGCTTACGCCAATCGCATCCAGCGGCGAGGTCGGCGATTACCTTGACCNNGTCTGCAATGCAATCGAGGAAGACCCTCGGCTTGCCCCATGGAGAGACGACGCGCTCAAAATGGGCTATCGGTCGTTTGCGTCCTTCCCGCTCAAGGTGGACGCGCAGCCCGTTGGCATTTTCAATCTTTATTCAAGCGAACTGGCGTTTTTCGACGAGGACGAAATCAAGCTGCTGGACGAGCTGGCAATGGACATCGGTTTCGCGCTGGAAGTCAATCGACATGAAGAGGATCGCCGCAAGGCGGATGAAGAACTTCGCTCGAGAACGGCCTTCTTTGAAGCCCAGGTAAACTCGGCGTTGGACGGAATATTGGTGGTGGACAGCGGGGGAACGAAGATCCTCCAAAACCAGCGGATGAACGAATTGCTGAAGATTCCCCCACAGATTGTGCACGACCCGGACGATGCTCACCAGGTTCAATTCGTTAAAACCGTCGTGAAGAACCCGATTCAATTTGAAGAGAAGGTAAATCATCTGAATTCCCATCCGGAGGAAGTCGACCGGGACGAGGTGGAATTGATCGACGGTACGATCCTGGAACGATACTCGTATCCGGTCAGAGATCAGGCACTCAAACTCCACGGCAGGATCTGGACCTTCCGCGACATCACGGAGCGGCGGCAACTGGAGGAGCAATTCCGCCAGGCTCAAAAAATGGAGGCGATCGGCCAGTTGACTGGAGGCATCGCTCACGACTTCAACAATCTGCTCACTGTGATTCTGGGCTGCTCCGAGGTCATAGGCGAGGAAGCTAAAGACAACCCGCGCTTTAGAAAGATGGCCGAGATGATTTTGGGCGCGGCCCAGCGGGGGGCGGAGTTGACCCATCGAATGCTCGCCTTCGCCCGCCGCCAGGCACTGCAGCCAAGGCCGGTCGACGTCAATCGGTTGCTGGTTGAGATGCAAAGCTTTCTCCGCCGCACCTTGAGCGCCGATATCGAACTGAACGTGATCCAGGGCGGAGCGGATTGCGAAGCGCTCGTTGACCCGACTCAGCTTGAAAGCGCGGTGCTGAACCTGTGCGTGAATGCGCGGGATGCCATGCCCGGCGGCGGAAGACTGACCATCGAGACAGATAACACGGTGCTGGACGCAGACTATGCGGCCGAAAACCCTGACGTCACACCGGGTCAATACATCATGATCGCGGTCTCGGATACGGGCTGCGGCATCAGCTCGAAAAATCTGAGCCGGGTATTCGATCCATTCTTCACCACCAAGGAAGTGGGCAAGGGCACCGGCCTGGGACTGAGCATGGTGTACGGCTTTGCCAAACAATCTCTGGGCCACATCAAGATCTACACGGAACTGGGGCATGGCACATCGGTAAAGCTCTATCTTCCCCGGACCGAAGGCAAAAGCGAGCAATCCAGCGAATCTCCAACCACCTTTGCCGATCTGCGAGGCTCCGAAGTCATTCTCCTGGTCGAGGACGATGCGCCCCTGCGCGAGTTTGCAAAGTCTGAATTAGTCAATCTCGGGTACCAGGTGCTTGAGGCTGAAAACGGCAAAGACGCATTGAAGATCGTCGCGGAGCGCGCGGATATCGATCTTCTGTTTACGGATATCGTCATGCCGGGCGGGATGAATGGCCGTGAATTGGGGCTGGAGGCACTCCGGCTCAACCCGAAGTTGAAAGTTCTATATAGCTCTGGGTATGCGGAGAACGCAATCCTTCACGAGGGGCTGCTCGACAAGGATGTGCAGTTTCTGGGCAAGCCCTACGCGCGGCGGGAACTGGCAACAAGAATCCGGGGGATTCTCAATGGAAGCTAGCTCCGGCTGGAAGAGGAAGGACCCAATGCCACGCAGACGCATTCTCATCCTCGACGATGATGCGGCCGTCGGTCAGACCATCCAATGGATCGCCGAGAGCCTCGGTTTTGAAGCCGAATTTGTGACCCAGCCGGAAGAATTCTTTCAAAGATTTTCCCGGGCGGGCCCCGATATTCTCACCATCGATCTGGCCATGCCGGAGCTCGATGGCGTTGAGATTATGCGGCTCCTTGCCGAGCGCGAATGCAAGGCTAAAATCGTCATCTCCAGCGGCATGGGAACGAGGATTCTGGAAGCGGCTCAGCGTTCCGCATCCGAGCATGGATTACGCATTGCTGGAGTTATTTCCAAACCGATCTCTAAAGAAGCAATGCGCGCCCTCATTGGCCAGGGGAGCGACCTCAATCAACCTGCTCCAGAAAAAGAACGGTGTGCGGAACGGGGTAGTTTCGAAGTTACAAAGGCCGATCTCGAAGATGCGCTTGATCTTAAAGAGTTCTTCATGTGCTATCAGCCGAAGATCTTCTGCGCGACTGGCAAGCCGGCCGGCCTTGAAGCGCTCGTTCGCTGGCAGCATCCGGCCCAGTGCATCGTCATGCCTGACGACTTCATTCCCGTCGCGGAGCAAGTTGGTTTGATCGATGCGCTGACCGCGTTGATCTTCAACCAGAGCCTCGAGTGGTTCTCCCGTTCTTTCGCCGGATCAAACCTGAAGCTCTCACTGAATCTCTCGGCGAAGAGTCTCGTCGACATTCACCTCGCTGACAATCTCTTTAGCATCTGCAGCCGGTACGGGGTCGCACCCGAGCGTGTGGTACTGGAGCTCACAGAGACCAGCGCCATGGTCGACCCCATTCTCTCGCTCGATCTGATGACGCGCTTCCGCGTGAAGGGCTNNTGCCCTTCTCTGAGATCAAGGTCGACAGGTCGTTCGTCATGAATGCGCAGCACTCGCGTGAGTCGCGGACGGTCATTAAATCCATCATCGATCTTGGACACAGCCTCGAGCTCCAGGTCACCGCGGAGGGCGTTGAAGATCGCGAAACCCTCGACTACCTCACCAGCCTCGGCTGCGACCTCGCCCAGGGGTACTTCATCGCCCGCCCCATGTCCGGCGACGCAGTCAAATCCTGGCTGGACCAAAAGCTGCAATAGCTCTCGCACGCGCAGACGCTTTGGGCACGCCAAAAGCAGCAGGATTCGCATCGAAAAGTGCCCGAAAAACACCAAAATATACTCGGTTTTTGAAGAAAACGTCCGCCTATACCCNNGCGAATTCGTACGCCTATAGGCCTACATTCCGGCTCGTTTTGTCGCCTTAAAGCAGTACGTGTTTTCGTGTTGTGCGCAAAAAATCGAGCGTGGGTTTCAGCTCTTGTTCATCCGTCCGCGCAGCCGCTTGAGCACGTTGGGCGGCACCAGCCCCGTCACGTCCCCGCCGAAGCTGAACACTTCTTTCAGCATGCGCGAACTGACAAACGAGTAGCGCCCCGCCGGCTGCAAGAAGACCGTCTCGATCTCCGGAGCCAGCCGCCGATTCATCAGCGCCATCTGAAACTCGTGCTCGTAGTCGGAGATGGCCCGTATCCCGCGCAAGACTGCCGTGGCGCCCAACTGCCGCGCAAAGTCCACCATCAGCCCGTCAAACGTGGCCACCGAGACGTTTCCCAGCGAGCTGGTCGACTCCCTGAGCATCTCCACCCGCTCCTCCACCGTAAACAGCGGATTCTTCACTGGGTTGTTGAGAATCCCAACCGTCAGGTGCTCAAACAGCTTGGCCCCGCGCAAAATCAGGTCCACGTGACCGTTGGTCGGCGGGTCAAACGTGCCGGGATAAAGTGCCTTAACGCTCATGCGGGCCCCACCAAAATCTTACCAGTGCAGAAGCATCCCAGTCCCAAAACGCAGGGGCTTTGCTTTTCTAATCCCTAATCCCTAGTCCCTTAGTCCCTCAGTCCCTAACCACTAACCACTAGCCACTAGCCACTGACAACTGCTCTTGATCCTTATACTGCAACTGGTACAGCTTCCAGTAGATGCCGCGCTGCGTCAGCAGTTGCTGGTGCGAGCCCATCTCGCGCAACTGGCCCTTGTGCATCACCAGGATTGTGTCGGCCCTCTGCACCGTGGAAAGCCGATGCGCGATCAGCACGCTGGTGCGCCCCTCGACCATGCGCTCCAGCGCGCCCCGTATGCGCAGTTCCGTGTCGGTATCCACGCTTGAGGTGGCCTCGTCGAGGATCAGGATGCGCGG
>PLPU01000347.1:0-10394 GCA_003159975.1 Acidobacteriaceae bacterium | reverse complement strand
GACTGCGCAAGCTGTAAGAGCCACATTCATTCAGGCGGATGTAGGCAAACCCGAGGATTGCGCCCGTGCGGTCGCCGAGACACATGCGGCGCTCGGAAGACTGGATGTCATGGTGCATGCCGCGGGTGCGCCTGCGCCAGGCGGATTCTTTGATATGTCGCTCGAATGTTGGAGCAACGCATTTGATGTTCATGTACATGCCGTGTTTTGGTTGGCGCGCGCCTGCGTGCCGCACATGGTGACACACAGTGAGGGCGCAATCATTCTGATCGGCTCAGCGGCTGGAATGCGCGGGTGCCTCGGCGCCATGGCTTATGGCGTTGTGAAAGGCTCTCTGCCGCAGTTTACCCGAGTGCTGGCTCGTGAGCTTGCCGGCTACAGCATCCGTGTCAACTGCGTGTCTCCGGGAGTAATTCGCACTCCTTTCCAGGACTTTCTTTCACCCGAACAAGCTGCCAATAATATTCGCAACCGTATCCCTCTTCGACGCGAGGGCCGGCCTGAGGATGTCGCGGACCTTATACACGCGCTTGTAGAGAATGATTTCATCACTGGGGAAAATGTCGTTATTGATGGCGGGATGACACTGCGTATCGTCTAGACATCGGAGTGGGTCGGCAGCGTCCACACCATTCCCGCAGCAATGAGCGGGAGAATCCCGAAGAGCACGAAGGTTGGCGAAAAGGAGTAGCGGTCGACCATCCGGCCGGTGACGATGCTGAAGATCATTCCTCCAAACCCTGATCCCATGCTGGCGAATCTCCGCACCGAGATGCCGTTTGCGATCGCACTTGCCTGCATGAAAGCGAAGATGATTCGAGCATAGCTTGTCGCCGAGATATGAAACCGCTCCAGCAGGACTGGCGCCACGACTGAGAGTGTTTTCCGATCCAGGTAATGATCACTGGGGCTGCGAAGGCGAAGCTCAGCGCCCCCCATTTGTTGCGTCTCGCTGTTTCTATTCAATTGGGAGAACCCCCGGCTTTGCCGGGGTGGCAATAGAGGTTTGACATTTACGGGAGTCATTCCCGGTTTGTGTTTTTCCACCGTTCTGGCAAGAGCGTTGGAAGGTCGAGGAGCATGAGCGCGGTCCCTACGGGACTCCGTATGAATTGTTTGTTTCGCCAACCCCACGCTGATGCGCGGGGCCTGCTTGCAGAGTCTCAGAATACTGATATATCATAAATTCGTTCAGCGTAAAACGCCTCGACAACGAGACATCGGATAAGGTTGAAGAAGTCTGCCAGGCCGATACTGGAGTGCGGAGGATTTCTATGAAAGCGCTCGTACTCTCTGAGTACAAGAAACTCGACGTTGTAGACATGGCGAAACCCCAGCCCGGTGAAGAAGAACTCTTAATACAAATTCAGGCTTGCGGCATCTGCGGCAGCGATGTACACGGGTACGACGGCAGCACGGGAAGACGGTTGCCTCCCATTGTGATGGGCCATGAGGCGGCCGGCGTGATCGAAGCGGTGGGCGATGCGGTGTCGGGATTCCGACCTGGCCAACGGGTTACCTTCGATTCGACCGTGTTCTGCGGTAAATGCTTTTTCTGTCTTCGCGGCCAGGTCAACCTCTGTGACAGGCGAGAAGTCATCGGTGTATCGACGCCTGCATTCCGCCGAATGGGTGCATTTGCGGAATATGTCACAGTACCCGCGCGCATTGCATACCCGCTGCCGGATAACATGGCTTTCTCTCACGCTGCGCTTATTGAAGCTGTATCTGTTGCGGTTCATGCCGTTTCTCTTACCAGGATCGACCTGGAGGATACAGTGGTTGTGGTCGGTGCGGGGATGATCGGCCTGCTCGCTCTGCAGGCTGTGCGAGCGGCGGGCGCGGGTAAAGTATATGTCATCGACCTAGACGAGACCCGCCTTGAATTGGCGCGGAGTCTGGGAGCTACCGAGGTCCTGAACTCTCGCGACTGTACGGTTGGGGACGCGATCTTGGACCTGACTAACGGTGGTGGTGCGGATGGGGCTTTGGAATGCGTAGGCACTGCTGCCACCGTCAAGCTGGCAGTGGAGTCTGTGCGAAAAGGGGGCACCGTAACGCTGGTTGGCAACATCACACCGACCATCGAGATCGGCTTGCAGTCAATTGTCACCCGCCAGGTCCGTCTCCAGGGATCCTGCGCGTCTTCCGGAGAGTATCCGGCGTGTATCTCTCTGATGTCGCGCGGCGCCATCCGTGTGGACCCTTTACTCTCGGCGGTCGCTCCACTTGAAGAAGGTGCATCATGGTTCCGCCGGCTCTATGATCGCGAACCTGGACTGATGAAGGTCGTGCTCCAACCATGACGCATAAGGAAACGGATTTATGACAGAAGGGCTGTTTGACCTGACTGGAAAAGTCGCGCTGGTTACGGGAACCAGCCGTGGGCTGGGGCAGTACTTTGCGCGTGCTCTCGCGCGTGCAGGCGCAGACATCGCCATCACCAGCCGCGACAAGATCTCCCTCACCGCCTTTGCAGAAGAGATCCGCGCGCTTGGCCGCCAAAGCTTTTCTGCCGAACTCGATGTGCGAATCCATGAAAGTATCCAGACTGCAGTTTCTACGATCGAGGTACACTTCGGGCACATCGATATCCTCGTGAACAATGCCGGCTGCAACATCCGCAAGCCCGCAGCAGATGTATCGTGGGACGATTGGAACACGGTCCTTGACACCAATCTCCGCGGTTCTTTCTTCGTGGCCCAGGCAGTTGCACGAGGCATGACCCAGCGCAGATACGGCCGCATCATCAACATCGGCTCTGTCACGTCGGTCGCCGGCTATGCAGGTCTTGGGCCTTATGGGGCGAGCCGCGGCGGAATTCGCCAACTCACAATGAGCTTGGCTGACGATTGGGGAGTCCACGGAATCACGGTGAACTGTCTGGCCCCAGGCTGGTTTCGGACGAAGCAGAACCAGGCACTCTATGAGAATGCGGAGTGGGTCGAATACCTGACCGATCGTATTCCGCTGAAGCGCCCGGGCCGGCCTGACGATCTGGATGGCGCCGTTGTCTTTCTTGCCTCGGAATCAAGCCGATATATCACTGGGCAAACGTTACTGGTCGACGGCGGCATCTCCACCGGCGCGACGAAGGCTACAGTCATGAGATCGGCGCCGGCGGATATTACCGCACTGTACGGTGCCGACAATTCTGCGCTTTTCTCTAAATGACGTTCTTCTCTGGTTCTGATATATCAGGACGGAGCGCTTGGAGCGCGCGCGTTGCCACGGCTGAAAAAACCGTGAATGGCCGCTCTCACCTTTCCCGCTTGCAAACGTGGCTCGCCATTTCGTGCCGTTGGAGCCCCTATGAATCGCAGAGATTTTCTGGCTTCCGCCACGGCCTTGGCAGCCTCGTCTGTCTACCCGGGTTTCGGGCAGGCCTCTGCACCAGTCAATAGCTTTCCAGCCTCGTCGCTCCGGAACGAACCTTATGTCGAAAGTGTGCCCATTCCGGAGTATCATTCGGCTCCAACGAGCGCCTATGAAGCATTTCAAGATATGAAGTTTGGTGTTCGCATTCATTGGGGAATGTACAGCATTTGGCATCGCGGACCGGAGTCGTGGCCCTTTCCAGAGATGTTGTTCGAAGATCGCGACCGCTATAACCAGCTTCACAAGACCTGGAATCCCACGCTTTCGATGCTTCCGCGTGGATGGACGTCTTCAAGGAAAGCGGAATGAAGATGTTTGCGATCACTACCAAGCACCACGAAGGTTTCAGTATGTTCGACACCAAGACCCGGGTCAAGAGTCGAGCAAACTGGGTCGTTCCCGGAGGGCCCCGTATCGAACCGTGCGATCTCGCTTACTCGGTAATGGAAACTCCTTTGCGAAGAGACATTATCGGGGAACTTTGCGATGCCGCGCATAAGGGGGACATGAAAATCGACCTCTATTTCTCACATCCAGACTGGTATGATGCGGACTTCCGGCCCTGCTGGGCAAGTGCCAACACACCGGCCAGCAGCATGAACGCCGCTGCGTTCATGGCTCGGCGCGATAATCCGGAACCGAGATTGCATCGCCCTATGCGCATCATCGAGACCGCGAGCGTGGTTGGGTTCATGGTGCGGGGGCTTTGCAAGCTCACATCGTTCTCCGCCATGGAGATGAAACATCATAATCCCTCGTGGGGCTTGCGGGCTCGGCCTTCCTCCCGGGCCTGCGCGGATCGGAACTGCAACACCGCGTCCTTCAGCCCGGGAGATGATGCACTCACTGTTACGAGTCCTGCACTCCTGGTCATCCGTACGAGCGCGGTGGCGATTCCTGCCTCTGCGCGGACCGGATTGGCAAAAATCTTCTCATCCCCAATTAGGGTGCCTTCGCCAGCTGCCGAAAAAGTCACCATGTCGTCCCCATACGGATAAGTCATATCTCTGGAATCGCAAACGTGGGCATACACGCGCACCCAGTCTCCTCCGTCGGCAACAGGGGCCACGCCACATGTGTCGAGCTCCAATCGAAGGCCCTTTGGGACTCCGGGAGAGTGGGCCAGGTGTTGTGCAACCACTTTGCCATCGATCAGCCCCTCGGCCAGCAATTCCCCGATGGGCACCCAAGGCGCTTCCGGCGAAACTGCATTGGCGAACAACATACTCCGGGTGCCGCTGAATTCTCCCACTTTGAAAGTAAAGGGCGGATGAGGGATCCGGTATCCGGCATCGGGCCCTTGCGTCGCGACCAGTTTGCCGTTTTGGGTGAGGCGTACCTGTTCGCAATTGCTGAACACGACCGTTTCCAAAGGCGAATGGAAAGTGGCGTAATTGGCAATGAAGATCATCGGCCCACTGCCGGTTCGTGCCGTCTGAGCGTGGGAAGGCCGCTGACTTTGAAACATGAAATAGTCGAACTTGGGAATTCGGAACAGGTCCAGTGGAGCACCCAGAAAGGGTTGATGATGGTAGCCGCGAAATGCATCGATTCCCGCCCAAAGATCGGCTCCTGCGGGCCTGGTGTCCGACTGGTAGATCCGGTCCAGACTCTGCAGATGAGCGGAGGCTTGTACGAGCATCGGCATCTCGCCCCACGATCTGGCGACGCGCACACGGCCCTGCTGGTCGCTCCAGTTATCCACCTGGTCGCCCCATTCGCGTATCCATGAAGGCCCTGAAGAACCCTCATGTGGATGGCTCCCGTACGTGATGTCCCATCCATCGAAGCCAGGCACCGGTTTACGAATTGGATCTCCTGCCGTGTAACATCCCGGCCCGGGGAACTCCTCATGCACAATCCGGTATAGCTCGGCCGCCAGCGAACTGTTGTCCGATTCGTTCAGGGCCGCTTCCCAGATGACCACCGATGGATGATTGCGATCCCGCCGGATCATATCGCGCGCATTCCGATAGACACGTTTCTTGAAAATCTCATCCCCGACGAACTGCCAGCCGGGGTTGGAAACAATGGCCAGAATGCCCAATTCGTCGCAGGCATTCATGAAGCTTGGATCCTGGGGATAGTGGCTGCGATACGATGTGAAGCCCGCCTCGCGCAGTTTAAAGGCATCGCGATAATGCGCGGAAGGCGGCAGGGCATAGCCCACATAAGGATGGTCCTGGTGCCGATTCGCACCAATTGAGAAGAATGGCTGGCCATTGATGAGCAAGCCGCGGCTCTTTTCGAATTGAAAGGAACGGATGCCTATGTGCGTGTACTCGTCGTCGATGACCTTGCCGTTCGCGTTTACTGTTGAATGAAGCCAGTAGAGCTGAGGATCTTCCGGATGCCAGAGCCTTGGATCTACAACTTTCAATGTCTGTGTGGCCACATGGCGAGAACGGGCCGGCACAGTAACAGTGATGGACTCCGTCGCCGCTGACTTCCCATCGGGGCCGATCAATCCTTGCACCACGTCGCAAACGCGGCTTTCATCCGACTCGTTGACTACCTCGGTCTGGACCCGCACTAAGGACTCGCCTGTTGCGACCGAGGGGTATGTAACAAACACACCCCCGCCAGCAACCGTGTTGGCAAGAATTGGATCGGTGATATGCAGAGGATTAAGCACTTCGAGATCGACGCTTCGATAAAGGCCTCCGAAGTAGCAGAAGTCCAGCTCGCTCTGCGGCTTTCCCGGTGGCACCTCGGGATTGTCAGAGTTATCAAGCCGCACGGTCAGGGTATTGGGTCGGTCGAACCGAATCTCTTTGGAAATATCAATGGTGAAGGGTATGTAGCCGCCATAGTGGGTTAGTTGATGAACGCCATTCAACCAGACATCCGCAACCTGCATGGCGCCCTGGAATTTCAGGTAAACAACACGATCCTTCCAATCCGGCTGGGCGAGCAACTCGCGCTTGTACCAACAAACACCCTGATAATTGCGGCCGCCGCTTACGTCCCGTGGCTCGAGTCTTACTGAATGTGGTAATGTAACCGGCTCCCATTGCGCGTCAGCGGGAGGGTTCATTTCATCTTCCTTCACTGACTTCGAATCCGGTGAGGGTGCTGGCGATGCCGGGCGAAAGAAGTGCCAGTCCTGATTCAAGTTCAGCACGAGGCGCGCGACCGGCATTCCGTATGAAGCGATTCGAGCCGCGCTGCCGTCATCAGCCTGCCCCGCTCCACGGTCATTCTCGGAATGAAGTACGCCCGACAACATAATTCCTGAAGCAGATAAAGCACCAACTTCCAAAAAGTCCCTTCGCGATAATGGCATGACTGTCCTTTTCGTTCTTGTTTGTGCATCGGCATTGCAGGCGAGTTGTAATCGCCACTTTGCTTGCACGGTCTTGCCGGCAGTGCAGGCTTCAATTGCAGTTGCGCCTGTGCCAGGCATTACCGCTCCTAACTGGCAGCGGTACTCAAAGCCGATCGAAGAGCCGCAACTGTGCCCTGTGCCTCGCGAAATGGCTTCCCGGCTTCATAAAGCATCAAGCGATTTCGGATTGCGCTTGCCATCTTCGAATTTCCCCGCTTCTCAGCGAGACCCAGCGCCTGTTGCGCCAACGCAATTGCGCGCGGGAACTGCCCGTTCTCCGCGTACGCTGCGGCAAGGGTATCCAGCATGTCGGCATCGTCGGACGGAGCAAGGTTCCTGGCGGCTTGGGCGAGAGACAAGGCCTCCCGGCCGTTGCGAAGCGAGGCATCCGGAGTTGTGGCCAGCAGCCACGCGGCGCCCAGAGTGGCTGTCGCGCTGCCAGGGTCGATTTCCCGCGCCTTTTGCCAATGTGCAAGCGCCTGTGCGCCTTTCCCTAGATTCTCATAAGCGCTTGCCAGGGCCTCCTCGCAGGATTCGAAGTGCGGTCTGATCTCAATGGCTGCCAGTAGCTCCGGCAACGCCTGCTCCGCGTGTCCCTGATCCAGCATGAACCTTCCCAGAACGAAGCGGTTCTGAGCCGACATGGGGTTGATGCGAACTGCCAGGCGAAGGTGTTCGAACCCCTCCTGGAACTCTCCATGAACGTAAAGCGATATCCCCAGGCCGTTCTGAGCCTTTGCGTTTCCCGGATCAAGCGCCACCGCTTTCTTCCATATATCGAGGGCCTTGTCGTTTTCTCCTTTGTCCTCCAGTTCCATGGCCTCGTCGATGAGCTTGTAGAGTTCGACGGCGGGAACCTGAATGTCCTCGATCCCATCCTCGTCTGTGTTCACGAATTCGGGAAGGTTCACGGCGCGGTTGGCCGCGGTGGAGTTGTCGATGAGAATAGCGGGGCTGGAATTGCCCTCACTGTCGAGATGCGTGAGATACATCTGCGTGTAGGGCGAGCGAGCCTTCGACGAAAAAACCAGCCAACGCCCGTTGGGCGAAAAGCTATGCCATGAATTCATGAGCGAGGTGTTGGCACGGAGGCGGCGCGCCTCGCCGCCTGCAAAGGGAACGATGTAAAGCTGGCTGTCGGGACGCATGAGCTGCCCGTTGCGGCACTGCACGAAGACGATCCATCGCCCATCCGGAGAGACCTTGGGGAAGTTATTGCTCATGCCGTTATGTGACGCGCCCTCGATTGGCTCAGGCGTGCCGCCGTTGCCATCGTTGAAGGGAACGCGGTAAAGATCGTACTGAATCTGCGTTTCATTGGGATCGTTGGCGTGCATTGCTTTCGGTTGCCCCGGCGGATAAGGGTCAACTGCTTCGGCCCGCGCAAACACAATGTATTTGCCATCCGGACTCCAAACGCCATCTGTTTGCACAAAACGTGGATCGTCGGCGCCCGGCAGAGGCTGGCGTTTGCCGGCGGCACGGTCATACCACTCCAGAATTCCCCGTGTGGGATAGAACACCTGCAAAAAGCGATAGTCCTTGAAGTTTGTGACGTAATAAGTGTTTGAGATATCCAGCGCAGAGCCGGCAAAGGTGCTCAGGACAAAACGCCCGTCCGGCGACACCTGCGACATGAAGCCCACGCGAACCTTGCCTGCCTGGCCGTCGGTATTCCACTGCACAATATCCTTGTTCTGAATGGACATGTGCTGCGCGACCGGGACGACGGCGTAAAGGCCTTTGTCGTTGGCCGGGCCATCGACGTCGATGCCCATCGTCTTGCCGTCGCGGGAAAATGAATGGCAATTGGCGCAGGTGGGCATATTTGTCAGCACCGTGCGGCTCTCCGGCTGGCGAATATCCCTCAGCCGCCAGCGAATCAGATGAATGGACGCGGGAGACAATGGCTGGACAGTACCGTTTGCGCCGGCGCTCGGCATGAGCGGAACATCGCGGTAAAAGATTGGTCCGTTCACCGGATCGGCAGAGGTGGTAAGTGAAATGCTTGCCCGAGAAACCTCGCCGCGCGCCTGGCTGGAACCGGTAATCGTGAATGTGGCGGGCGACTCCTTGGAGTGCGCTTGAATGTCCTGCCAGGTGGACGCGTCCGGAGTCCACGTCCATGAAGACGCTTGCTGCGGAGTGAGCTTGGGCAGTTCGTTTGTGTTGCTGATGCACTCCGGATCGATGGCGCCGAGGTGCATCCGTTCGGCTTTGGGTTGAAAATGCATTGGAGCAGATTTGTCGGCAAAGACGATTTCGATTTGCCATGAGCTTGCTGCCGCATCGCGCCAGATAAATGTGGGCGGCGTGATTCCGGGCGGGAAAATGGAGCCATTTTCCGGATAGTCGATGGAAATGGGCCACAGATCTGCACTGGATTCGCTCGATAAACGAGTCTGTGCCGCCCCGATGACACCGTGGCGCATCGGTAGAAAGCAGGAGCAGGCAATGAGGATAGTCAGGATTGTGCCCACGGCCGCGAGTGAGCGCTTATGCAAAAATGACGACCATGACAGCCACTGGAGCATCCGTTGAACCTCCGGGTTCACGCTCGACCAGTGACCCACAAAACAATGTTACGACCGTGCACCTGGGGGAAGGCCATGCGGGAACACCGTCGATATCGAAGAAATGAAACAGGCCCGGGCAGCTGGATGCGCCGCCCGGGCCTGTGGGTTGGTTAGAAAGTGAGTTTCAGAGCGGCCTGACCTATACGCGTGGTGTTGGAAGTGCCGCCAAAGCCGCCGTTGCCGCAGTTGATTTCGCCAGCGCATCCGTCCCCGCCGGCCGAGCCAGAAGGCGGACTGGCATCCGGATTGCTCATGACCGGGTGGTTAGTGGCGTTGTAGAACTCGAAGCGGAACTGAAGCTGGTAATGCTCCAGGATCGTCCAGTTCTTCATCAGCGACGAGTCGATGTTGAAGCTCGGAGGGCCCTGCATGAGGTTGCGGCCGCTGTTGCCGAAGGTCCCGTCGTGACGGGTCGTAAACGCAGCCGTGTTGAAGTATTGCTTTGTCCAGTTGGACCGCCCGCCTTGGCGAACCTTGAGCGGCACTCCCGGGACACGGTCAGGGCGGTCGGAACTGCAGCCATTGAAGCAGCCGTCGCCCTTGTTAAGCTCGCCATAGGCAGCATTGCTGTTGCCGGGTCCGAGGCTGAACGGCGTGCCCGACTGCCAGGTGATGATGGGACTGATTTCCCAGCCTCCCAGCGCTTCGCGCACAATAAGGTTCTGCGACCTCAACTCCGGACTGCGGTAAACAAAGTTGCTGGTCCAGGTGAAGGGGATATTTGCATTGCCGGGGCCGCGGCTCCAGCGCAGGTTGGCGGGATTGTTCATGCCGCTTGTTTCGCCTGCAATGTCGGCGAAACTCGACACGTCGAGTGTCTTCTCCCAGGTAAAGCTGGACTGCGCCTGGAGGCCATGGGACAAGTGCCGCTGAGCGGTAACCTGTAGCGAGTGATAGCTAGCCGTGGCCCCACTGTCGTATTCCAGGATTTGGGTGAAGGCGGGGTGCGGGTAGGAAGCTAGTACGAGGCTGCCATTGGTGAGGTTTGTTTGCGTTGGCAGCGGGCAGGTTGGGCTGTTGTAGTAGGTGCAGTAGCTGTAGCCGGCGAAGTTCCTATCTATCACGTAGTCCTGGTGATAAGACTCGCTGCCTACATAGGCCACGCGAATCGC
>PLPU01000374.1:0-9302 GCA_003159975.1 Acidobacteriaceae bacterium | reverse complement strand
CTGCCTTCGCGGCCCTGGAGACGATGCGCGGTTTGGATTCCATCGCGGGCGAAGAGCCAAGGCATTCAGTATTTATGGACTTACTCCTGCTTTTGTCTGAATTGAGCTTGCATTTCGGGCACTGCGGGTTGAAACTTTGATCGTCGGACCCGATCAAGACTTATCTCGTCAGGCTTAGCGGGGAATGGGGTAGACGCTAAGCCTGAGTGGATCGACGCGCATTGTTCTTCTCGGCAAGGGAGGGCGAATGTTTTTCCTATTTGACAGAATTATCGACATTTTTGCGATTGTTGCCGGCATTTTGACGGCCGTTGCCCTGCGTGGTCTACCCGGGAACCTGGATGTGGGGTTTTGCGTCGCTTACACGGTCGAGGTCCTGGGCCAAGCTCTGGCTAACAGGAAAGCCAGGGTCTTTCCACCTTCACGACCCTGGTCGAGAATCCTGTTGGTGCACGCGGGCTTTCTGGTCGCGGTGGTGGCGATTGCGCGTGTCGGGCTATTCCTGATGCCAGTACATTTTGGTACGGCAGCTCATCCAGGCAAGCAGTTCAACTGGGGCCTCGTGTTGGTGCTCGGCGCGACCTTTGTTCTGGCTTACAAAGAGGAGCGGCTGCTGTTTCGCAAGCCGAGAACGAAATCTTCCTCGGCGACGGCGCTGTCCGACGGCTTTGAGCCGATGGCCGAGCAGGTTGCAGTTCCCTTCACGCCAGCGGTTGCGATGCCTGCCGCGCCGGAAGTTGCAACCGCGCCGCTCTTCGAACAGCCTGCCCAACCGGCTCCCGTCGCAGAGGAACCAACTGTTGGCGGCTCCATTTCCGCGGGTGTCTATTCCGCCGCCGAATCCGATGAGAACGAGGCCTTCCTCTTGTACATGCACCAGAAGGAACGCGAATTTCGCAAGCCGGGTGTCACGGTCAAGGAAGAATATGAGCATTGGCGTGCCCATCGCGCGGCCATGCTGAGCGGCGTTCCGCAGAAGAAGCCGAAGGGCCTAAGATTATTCCGGTAAATTGGCCGGGATCTCGATTGACACCTTGGTGCCGCGGCCTGGATTGCTAACGACGGTAAAGCTCGCCTGGTTGCCGTAGAGGACTTCAAGGCGCTCCTGCACATTTTTCATGCCGATGCCGGCTCCTGTGCGGCGCAGCGCGGAGACGGGGCGGTTGCCCATGCCGACGCCGTCGTCGGCCACTTCAATGAGCACGCGATCGCCGTCGAGGCGGCTGCGGAGTGTTACGGTGCCGCCGTTGAGGCGCGGTTCAAGACCGTGCTTGATGCTGTTTTCAATCAGCGGTTGTAGAAGAATACTGGGCACCAGAACGCCCAGCGTGCGCGGATCGATGTCCTTTTCGACACGCAGCTTTTCGACGCCGAAACGCACGACTTCGATGTCGAGGTAGTCGTCGGTAAAGCTGAGTTCCTCGCTCAAGGGAACGTAGGTGTCGTGGTCTTTGAGCAGGGCACGGAGAATGTTGGCGAGCTTGACGGTCATCTCGCGCGCCAGTTCGGGCTTCATGCGAACCAGCGAGGCGATAGAGTTGAGCGTGTTGAAGAGGAAGTGAGGGTTGATCTGGCGCTGCAAGGCGTCGAGGCGGGCTTCGAGCAGCAGGCGCTTTTGTTCTTCGAGCTTGAGTTCTATGCGCAGGGTATTCCAAACCTTAAGCGCGATGCCAACGACGATGGGCGCGCAGAGCCATACCAGCAACTGCAGCCACCATGGACCGGCGAGCAGCGCAAACAGCCGCGGCGGATGCGCATAGGACTGCGCCAGCCAGCAACGGCACGCCTCGAGGGCGACGATGATAAACAGCATCAGGAACTGGGGATCGATGCGCGGCTGACGCAGGATGCGGCGAACCCAACGGTAAAGGCTGAGGTCAATGAACGGCGTGAAGGACCAGATCTCTTCTTTGCCGGCGAAGCGGCCGAGCATGCCGGCTACCAGGCCCAGAGCCAGGTTGAAGGGGAGCGCCAGGTATTCGTGATGGTGGACGGCGGGCAGCGACAGGACAGCGCCGCCCAGCATGGCCCAGCCGGGGCCAATCAGCAGGCCGAGGAGAATTACCGTTTCAAAGGAAATGTCGGCGGCCAGGAAGTTGGGGACGGCAGTGCGAATCCAGACGCCTAGCGTGAGCGGCACGACGATGAACGCGAGCAGGGCGAGGGTCTGGTTGGAGGTGCGATGTTCGGCAAAGAAGAGCCGGCGGAAGGTGGTGACGCGCGCGAGCACGCTGGCTACCGAGGCGATCACGCCCATTTTGACCAGCAGCGTGATCCATATGAGGTTGACGGTCACGTATCCAGCGTACAGCAGAAGACAGTTGTCAGTTGTNNTCAGCTTCAGGCGGCTAGTAGGCGTGGGGTTCTATTCCCTATTCCCTATTCCCTGATCTCTGACCCCTGATCTCTGGGCACGACCTCTGTAGAATGGGGTTATGGGATTTTTGAAGGTAAGCAAAATCGCCGAGGCGGATTTTCCCACGCGATGGGGGGCGTTCCGCATCCTGGGCTTTGAGGGCCTGCTTCCGGCGGTACGGCCCTGCTGCGAGCAGAGCGCGCGGGAAGGCGGACGCGTGGAGGGTCTGGTCGCGCTGGTGATGGGCGACATTCACACGACGACGCCGCTGGTGAGGATCCACTCGCAATGCCTGACCGGAGATGTTTTTGGGTCGCTGCGCTGCGACTGCCGTTTGCAGCTCGAGCTGGCGTTGGGCAGGATTGGCGAGGCAGGGGCCGGGATACTGCTTTACGAGCAGCAGGAGGGCCGCGGGATCGGGCTCATGGCCAAATTAAAAGCCTACGAGTTGCAGGACCAGGGGATGGATACTGTGGAAGCCAACGTGGAGTTGGGATTTGCCGCCGACTGCCGAGCGTACGAGCTGCCTGCCGAGGTGTTGAAGTTGCTCGGCGTGTCCGCAGTGAAGCTGATGACCAACAATCCGGAAAAGGTGGCGGCGCTTGAGTCGGCGGGGATTGCGGTCGTAGAGCGGGTTTCGGCCGAGGTTGCGACGCAGGACACGTTTGCCGGCTACTTGAAGACCAAGCACGAGAAGATGGGGCACATTCAGGACAACGCTGAAAACACACAACTCATCGATATTTGAGTCGAGAATGACGTTGGAACGTCGGATGGAAGGCCATTGCCGGGGCAGGATTTATTCAGCCGCTGCATCTTCCTTTTTATCGGCTCCTTCGGCAACAACACGAATCAGAGTTCCGGCATCATCGAAGTACATAGAGAGACGCCGCTCCTGCAATAGTAAGGACAAGGTGGCGGCATCGTTCACGCCAAATGCCTTTCCGACATCCGGATGAGGAATGGCGTTTGAGCCGAGCCGTCTTGATTTCCCGGCAAAGCGTCTGCGGTTGTAACCGGCCCAGTTTCGTACAATCGCGTCGCACGCCAGCACAATCAGGATCATCAACAGCAAAGTGGATTGGTCGGGCACGCGCACCTTATAAATGGAATCGAGATGTATGCCAAAGATCCACAGAATGACGGCCAGGGCCGGCAGCCATAAATAACCCCACATGGCCCACGCACCGAGAGTAAGCGTGATTGACGTAAGTTGCTGGGTCCACACCTGCCTCTCTGGATGCGAAATGATAGGCCTCTCAGCGCGCATCAGCGTATCCCCCGGTCTGGACTTTCCCACACCGCCCGCGTACCACGCCGTTTCAAGAGTGCCTTGGGCACAGCGACCACGGTTGTCAGCATGCCGATGATCCAGTATGCGACTGGGTACCAGATAATCCAGAAGAATTGCCTGCCAACTCCATCTTCATAACGGCGATCGATAATCACGCTAACGAGAAACTGGAAGATGCAAGTCGTCCCGAGAATCGCGCCGCACCAGGTGGGGAGCGGCCCTGGTATGCGCATCCAGGGAGGTAGGTAAACGAAAGTGCCGAGCAGACCAAGGATAAGAATCGCAAGCATGACGTAGGACCAGATCACGCTCAGCAAATACTCGATGAGGACGGGCCACATGGTCCTGGTGCGCCAGCTCAGTAAATTGTTCAAATACCGCTGTGTGACTTCTACGCCGCCCTGTGCCCAGCGCAGGCGCTGCTTCCACAATCCTCTGATCGTCTCGGGCATGAGTATCCAGCACAAGGCATTGGGCTCATAGCGAATTTCCCAATTGTCCATTTGCAGGCGCCAACTGACATCAATGTCTTCCGTCACCATATCCGTGTTCCAGTAGGCCACGTGATGCAAAGCGGAACGACGGAAACCGACAATCACTCCGGACACGGTAAAGACGCGCCCATAGATGCGTTGTGCGCGTTTGATGAGACCGATGATGGAAGAGAATTCGCCTACCTGCAAGCGCCCAAGCAAGCTGGAGCGGTTGCGGATGCGCGGATTTCCGGTAACGGCGCCGACGCGCGGCCCGCTGAGGAAGTGCGACATGAGCCAGCGAGTTGCGTAACGATCAAGCAGCGCATCGCCGTCGATGCAGATCAGGAATTCGCTGTTTGCCGCCAAGGCGGCCATGCGCTGTCCCATGGCCTTGCCTTGATTTTCAGGAAAGTGAATCACGCGCAACTGGGGATAAACGTTTGTCAATTCGTCAAGGATGCGGCCAGTATTGTCGCGGCTGCCATCGTTGACTGCGATGATCTCGAAGTCGGGATAGTCCTGTGCCGCAAGGTATTCCAAAGTATCGCGTACGTTTTCCTCTTCGTTGTGGCATGGCACAACCAATGTGGCCTTGGGCCAGTGCTCCAGTTTCGGCGGATCGGTTCGAAGGGGCGCATTGCGCTCGCGCCGAAGATAATAATTGACGGCGCCGAAGATCCAGAACCATGCCATGGTGAGCGGATAGTAGAAGGCAAAAGCAAGAAGCATCCTGGCAACCATAAGTCACCTTGCTCCTTCTACGCGCAGCGGCAAATATTCGGACGTGGAGAAATCCAGCCGCAAGACTTTCAAGGTTGGATGATCTTTTAGAAAATCGTCAGGGTAGTATGCCAGGTTGCGCACGCCGGCGCCCTCAAGAAGATGCATTTGGCGCGCGATTTCTTCAGTCGGTATCGGCCGCTCGGGAGCGTTCCAGTTTACAGTTTGCAGTTCGAATACGGTGCGATCAAGCCCGTTGGAAGCAGCCACTCTTGCAGCCAGCTTAAGCAACCACCGATGCGGATTTTTTGCTTGCTCCATCTGCGGCATGGCCATCAATGCGACTTCATCGTAAGCGGACAAGAAGGCAGGCAGCGATTGCGCAAACCAACGTTCGCTTGTCGGGTTGAGCACCGGTTCGGCAAACAGGTTTCGCGCGGTCTTGATCTCCGGACGCCATTGTTGCACACGCTGTTTCAGCTCGTTGGTTAGCACAATCAATGCTTGTGTGCGCAGCGGGCCCGGGGGAGGGGCCTGAGCGCCCAGATCATCGGTATCCCGCAAGACGGCGTCGTCATGAAAGAGGATGCCGTTGATGGGTGCGGATCGCGCCATGTCCTCATACAGGCTGCCAATCATCGCGCGCGTTTCGGGAAGAAACGGATTGAGCCGTACCGGTTTCTCCGGCTTGATTCCAGGCCGAGGATGAATCTCCAAACGTGCCCGTTGCTCAGCATCCGGCAGGCGCCAGGCAAGTACGGGCATCCACGCATACACGTCGACACCACAGCGCGTGCGCAGTTGCCAGGCCACACGCGAAAGCAGATCGGCTCTCATGGGCAAGAGATGATTGGGGAAATACACCGCCGCGGCGGAATCGTCGCCGCCGGGGTCGGCAAATGCCTGCAGCCATACCTGGGTAGGCCCCAAGGCCTTGATGCGATCGAGCAAGAGGCCAAGATTGCGCTCCTGCTGCGCAGGGTCCGGGTCGTAAACGTAGTCAAGGTCAACCTGAACCGCGCGAATGGCGCTCTTTGTGTCGGGGTTTCGGAGTTCCGATGCAAGATCTCCGACAGAGGCGTTGGAAGTCATCACGATGCGCGAAATGGCCTCGATGCCAGCCGCGATGGCATCCGAGTTCTCACCCAGGGTAAAAGTCACGGGCATGCCCAGAGATGCGGCGATGGAATCGCTGACTTTTGTGTACTCGCCGTAAGGCCACATCACAGCGCGTGGCGCACGGCCAAGTTCAGCGCGGATTTCATCGCGGCTATGGGTCAAGTCGGCGCGCACGCGTTCCGCATATTCATCATCCGTCTCATAGGTGTGCGTTGACGGATTATATGCATGTACTGCGATCGCCGGGATCAGGTTTCCTTGCGGATTGGCAAGAATACCGCGGTGCTGATCATAGGTGTGGGAAGCAATTTCGACCAGACCGCTGTTCTGCATTTCGCGTAACTGATCCCAGGTGGCGAAGTCATCCGGAAAAAATGGGTGCGAACCGTTGTCGACTTTGCCGCCAGCAGGCAAATCGATCCAAGCGCCTACAACAGCCATGACCGCCGGATAGTTGTAGGCCTTCAAAAGCGGGAACACTTTGGTGTAGGCGCTGCGCAGTCCATCGTCAAAGGTCAACAGGACTGCTTTACCCGGCAACGTTCCATGTCCGATGCGCGCATCGATCAACTGCTGCAGGCTGATGACGTGATAACCATGCGACGCCAGCCAATCAAAATGAGCGGCCAGGTTGCGCGTGCTGGTCGTGTATTGCTCCGGATCAAGAGAGGCGCCAACACCCTGCGGGACAATCGCGGACGATCCGGCAAGGGGGCCATTCTGGACTAAGGCGCCACCGACATCGTCCCGTACGTCGTGGTAACAAATAACGACAACGTTCCCGGAAACATCCGCGGGGGAAGCGACGGCGCATGGAAGCAGCAAAGCCAGGAATACCGGGAGATATTTCATTGGCTACCCCATGTAATGCCGGCCTCCAGCGCCGTCCTGTGTTCTCCGCTGCCATCATATGGCTGGCTGTTCCAGGTCACGCCACCATGGCCCTCCAGCCCTGAACGCAGCTTCCAGCGCTGTGCATAGTGAATTGCGACAGCGCCCGCTGTCCCGTAGTTTTGCTGCCAATACGGAGCCGCATCGATATCGACTTCCTGGTGAAAGGTGCGATCGTAGCGACGCCAGGTAAGCCAATCGAGCGTTCCACGGGGCCCGAGCGAGAAGTCGTGACTCGGATTGAAATAGGTCCGGTTTTCATTGAGCGAATTGCTGGATGCATACTCTTCCGCGCCGATGCTCACCTGTAAGCGCGGAGTGGTCCATAGCCGCTCATTCCACGCACCGGAAAGCACGGCGCGTTGGTTGCCGTCGCTGAAGAGCACACGCTGCAAGCCGATATTGGCGGAGCGCAACTCGCTGGCGCGCCAGCCGAGATCCAGATCGAGGCTGCGTCCATGAACATTTCCCGTCACTGCACGGAGGGGCACATCGAAGCTATCGGTGTCCGCCTCTGCGCGCAGCGTCCAAAAATCGCCAAAGCTGAGCTTTGCGCCGCCGCTGCCGGCCATTCGATGGGTGCCTTCATCATGAGCAACCTCGGCCCAGGCCTCCTGGCGGCTATAGTCGTAATGCACGCCGGCGCCTTCGCGCGTGCGCTCCGCACTGCCGGTTTGAAAGTCGCCGCTGTCACTCAGCTCGTGCGCATAAATTCGCCAGCGATTATCGAGCAGGGGCGTCGACAGATGGGCCTCGGAATGCTGGTCGCTGCTGCCAACCTCGAGACCGCTGCCCCATCCAAAGATCGATTCCGCATCAAACTGCCATTCCCGCTCAATACGCCGATCGGTGAGAAAGCTCTTCAGTGCGGGACTATCAAACTCCGTATTGCGCAGCGCCGGCAACATCGCGTCCACAGCATCGCGAAGGCCTGCCCCCTCGTGAATCTCAGCGCTGGCCAGCGAGGGAAGTTCATCGGGCTCGGCATATTCATCGGCGATGCGCGATTCTTCCAGCGCGCGCACCGGCCATCCGCGGGCAAGATAGGTCGTGGCCAGTTGCCAGCGCACGTTTTCGCTACCGGGAGCCGATGCCAACAGGTCCTGAAGACGCTTCTGTTCTTCGGCGAGTAAATTCACGTCACCGCGCATCTCTGCTGCCTGCAATTCCAATTTGAGCCGCACCTTGTTGGGCATGGATTCGTTTAATCCAAAAGCCGCTAACCATGGAGGAGAGTCTTTGTAAGCGTGATCGATCGTTTTCAAGGCTTCATCGGGATGGTCACGCTCCATCTGCGCATATGCCAGGCCGCTCCAGACTGTTCCATCCGTGGGAGACTGCTGCAGCAGCTTGCGATAGAGGGCTTCAGCGCGTTCCGGTTGAAGCAGGGTCAGATAAGCCTCTGCCACTCTTCGGAGAGCATACGCCGGGACCTCGAGTCCCTGGCGCTGCAGCGCTTCGAAAGCATGAACGACATCCCGCAATTGGTGCAAATCGAAGAGCGCGACAATGCGATCGTATTGCGCCGATCTCCAGGTCGCTTCGCCGGGCGCAGAAACAGCAATCACATTGTCCAGGAGCTCCAGTCCGGCCTCGCTTTCAGCCCGTTGCTGGGCATGGTTGGATGCATCGATTTCGCCCCAGCCTACTTTCTCGCCTGCTGCCGCCCCGTTCAGCATGAATTCCGTCTTCGGCACGGCTGAAGCAACTCCTGCATAGAGCTCGGCTGCTTGCGTATGGCTTCCAATGTGAGAAAGCGCGAGCGCGAGATCGCTGCGCACCTGGGAGTCTTTCGGAAACCTCTCCAGGTAGTGCTGGTACATGGCGATTGAACAGGTGAAGTCAGCCTGACGGCTGCAGAGATAGGCTTCTCCGAGGATCACGTCCTTCTCATCTCCGTGAAGACGTAACAGGGGCTGCATCAGGCGGGCCGCAGGGGAGTAGTCTTCCGTGTCAGTCAAGACCATCGCTTCACCAAGTTTGGGCTGCCAGCGCTCGGAATCCAGGGTCTGGGCGAGGCGGTAAAGCTCGATGGCCCGGTCATATTGGTGAAGATTTCGAGCTGAACGGGCCGCGGCTTCAACAACGCCTCCATCGTCTTTCGGCGTTTGCGGACGGGAATAGAGATCGAGCACCAACGAATCGTTGCCTGCCCAATTGGCCACGATGGTGGTATCGGCAAGCAGTCGCGGATCGTCTGGATACTGTTGCAGCAGCGCCTGGAGCGCAGCCAGCGCAACCGTGGTGTGGCCTTCACGCGCTTGAATGACTGCTGCTTCGCGCTGTGCGCGCGGCGCATCGGATGCCGTGGCATGGATCGAATTCACAAACAGAACTACAGTGACTAAGAGAACGGCGCGCAGCCGACATCGACACAGGGAACGGTTGGAGAAATCAAGCAATCGGCGGTGACCTTCACAAATACGATTTTCAATGAGCCGGGGGC
>PLPU01000465.1:4255-29942 GCA_003159975.1 Acidobacteriaceae bacterium | reverse complement strand
GGTTGGGCGCGGCGGATCGGCGCGCGGCAGACCTTTTTCACGCACATTGCGCATGAACTGGGCCATGAGGCGACCAACCGCTCGCTGCCGGCCGGCATGGCGCTGGCCTATGACGGGCTCGAGCTGGCTGTGAGCTTATGAGTATGGATGCGGCAGGCATGATTCCCGTTTATAGGTCTGTCGGGGAGATTCCGGCCGGGTTTGGCCCATCGGTGGGCGCGATCGGGAACTTCGACGGCGTTCATCGAGGGCATACGCGGATTCTTTCGGCGGTGTTGGAGGAGGCGCGCGCGCAGGGGATGCGTGCTGTGGCGATCACGTTCGATCCGCACCCGGAACATTTTCTTCGGCAGGAGGAAGCGCCAAAGTTGCTCACGCCGCTGGACGAACGGCTGCGGCTGCTTAAGGGGACAGGGATCGACGCGGTGGTGGTGCTGCGGTTCGATGCGGAGCTGGCGGGGCGGTCGGCGCGGGAGTTTGTGCGGTCGATTCTGGTGGACCGGCTGGGGTTGCGTTCGCTGCACGAGGGCGGCAATTTTCGCTTTGGGCATCGAGCCGAGGCGGGAGTTGAGGAGTTGAAGGAGTTTGGCGCGGAATTTGGATTTGAAGTGCATCTGCATCAGGCGGTGCGGGCGCATGGGATGGAAGTTTCGAGCTCGGCGATCCGGGCCCTGGTTGCGGCGGGCGATGTGCGCCGGGCACGATGGATGCTGGGACGGCCGTTTGGGGTGAAATCGACGCCGGCTCGGGGACGCGGGATCGGCACAAAGCTGCTGGTGCCGACGGTGAACCTGGCGCCGTATGCGGGATTGCTGCCGGGATTCGGCGTGTATGTGACTCGTCTGACAGTTCAGGCTTCGGGGGCCGCGCGATGCTTTCAGTCGGTAACGAATGTGGGCAACCGGCCTACATTTGAAGGCGCGGGGTTCGGGGTGGAGACGCATATTCTTGGTTTCGAGCCGATAGAGCTTAACGACGACACGCCTGTGGAGTTGGAGTTTTTGTTGCGGCTGCGCGGGGAGATTACGTGGCCATCGCCGGACGCATTGAAGGCGCAGATATTCAAAGATGTGGCACGGGCGAAGAGATATTTCCGGCAGCTTTAGTGAACCTGGCCTGCCGAGTTCTCAAGAACGACGTTGGACAGGATCGCCGTGTCGGACTTGTCGGGCAGGTGCGAACAGAAGCCGATGCCGACATAAAACAGCCCGTCGATGTGCAGCTCGATGGGCGGGCCAAACTGGTGCATCGGTTCGCCTTCGAGACTGACGAAGAGCGCGAAAGAGTCGCCACGCTTTTCGATGCCGATGCGGCGGGCCATAACGGGCACCAAGCTGTCAGGGCTTTCGCCGCCGGGACGGCCGCGCCCGCCAATGCGATACTCCATGTCTTTGACTCGGGCGCCCCTCTCGGGGCGCTGAGCCAGGTGGATCATGCCCAGACCGTGGAGGGCAACAATGGCCTCCTTCGAGTCGTCGTCGAGACTCTGGCGAATGATGAGAACAGCCTTGCGGTCGCCGTACCCGTTCGGATCAGGGAAGGCGACATCGGCCGCCAGCGAAACGTCGCNNGCGCTGCCGGGGACGATTGCGCTTCCAACGTCGGACTGACCGTCGAAGATCCCAATCGGCGTATCGAAGTTCCTGCTCGGCTTGTGAAAGTCCGCCGGTGGCGCCACCTGAACGTGCGTGGCGGAGCCGGGTTGCGCCCATGCCCTTGCGGCGGGGTTTGTTGTACCAGGTGATTGGGGTGCCTGCGCCGGAAGCAGAGTTGGCACAGTGCTCACCGCCAGCATCGCGGCAAGCAGTTCCGGCAGGCAGGAGCGGCGAATAGGATTTCGAATCATATGAGGGGTCCGCGGCGATTGTAGAGGTCAAAACCCGCGGCTGTACAGAATGGATTCAGAAGGGGGCAGAGGCGCTGAGGTTGTTTGCTGTCTGGCAGGCTTTCAGCGCTGGTCAGGGGGTGGAATTGCGGGTTTAACGGTGGCCGCGGGTCTGGCCTGGACGGGCTGCGGAGCCAGGGCTGGTTTCACTTGGCGAATTGGCGATGGCAGGGCGGGCTGAACAGCGGCTTTAGGTGTCGTCTGGGCGGCTGATTGAGGAGTTGGCTTCAAGGCCGGGGTGGCGAGGTCTGCGGCGGAGGGCGGTTTGCCGGGGGTAGCGGCCTTTACTATCCTGGCGGGTAAAGCGGCTGGCAGCCGAGCCGCTGGTTTTGAAGAGGTATCGGCTGTCGCCTTGAGGGATTTGCTGTCCTGCTGGTCGCCGAGGAATTGCTCGTCGTCATGGCCGGCGATGGCCGCCTTCATGACGGTCATCCAGATGGGGAGGGCGGCTTTGGCGCCGGTCTCCTTTTCGCCGAGGGACTCGCGGCTGTCGTAGCCGACCCAGACGCCGCAGGTAATCGACGGGGAAAAGCCAAGGAACCAGGCGTCGGTGAAGTCGCTGGTAGTGCCGGTTTTGCCGCCGAGGGGGTGTTTGAGCTGGGCCGCGGCTACGCCGGTGCCGTGGGCGGTGACGGCGCGCAGCAGAACCATCATGGTGCGCGCAGTGTCCTGGCTGATGACTTCGTTGACGGCGGGGGAGTCTTCCCAGAGGGTAATGCCGTCGGCGTTGGAAACTTTGCGGACCAGGCGCGGGGAGACGCGGATGCCGTCGTTGGGAAAGACGGAATAGGAGTCGACCTGCTCTTCGAGCGTGATTTCAACCGCGCCGAGGGCGACCGGCAGATACGCGGGAATGTTGGATGTGACGCCAAAGCGGTGGGCGACGTCGATGACCTTGTGAATGCCGACGCGGGCGGCGAGCTTGAGGGCGGGGATATTGCGAGACTCGGCAAAGGCGTTGGTGATGGTCATGGCGCCTTTGTAGTCGTTCTCGTAGTTGTGCGGGGTGTAGCTGCCGAAGCTGACGGGGCCGTCGACGATGATGTCGGTGGGTTTGACGCCGTCTTCAATGGCGGCGGTGTAGACGTAAGGCTTGAAGCTGGAGCCGGTCTGGCGCTCGGACTGGGTGGCGCGGTTGAACTGGGAGAGCGCGTAGTCGCGTCCGCCGACCATGGCGAGAACGTCGCCGGTGTTGTTGTCCATGGCCATGAGCGAGCCTTGCGCGCCGGAGTCCTGTTCCAGAAAGGCGCGGCGGGCTGTGCCTTCCGTGGCCTCGGAGAGATGGACGTAGACAATGTCGCCAGGTTTGACGAGAGCGTCTCCGTAGCGCTGGCCGGTCCATTGCCAATCTTCAGGAAGCAGAACCACTTCAGAGTTTGGATGGCCGGGAGGGCCGATGCGGGCGTGAATCTCAAGCGGCAGCGCGCGCGTCACGAGGGCGTGCACGTAGTCGCCGGGGTGCGATTGCATGGCCCAGTCGGGATGGCGGTAGTCCTCGAGCGTGACGCCAGCGGTTAACACGTTTTCCTGTTTATTTTTCCAGCCATGGCGGCGTTCGTAGGCGGCCAGGCCGTCAGCTATGGCGCGGTTGGCGGTCTGCTGCAGGTCGAGGTCGAGGGTGGTTTCGACTTTGAGGCCGGCTTCGTGAACCTGCTCGGTGCCGAAGCGTTTTTCGAGTTCGCGGCGGACTTCTTCCTGGAACCAGGGAGCAACGGCGCTTTCCGGCTGGGAGATGTGGAGGCCGAGCGGGGTTTGGCGGGCGGCTTCAGCCTGTGCGTGGGTGATGTCGCCGTCTGACTCCATTTCAGACAGGACGAGATTGCGGCGGCGGAGGGATTTTTCCGGATTCAGGAGCGGGGAAAAGGCGACGGGGCCCTTGGGCAGGCCGGCGAGCAGAGCCGCCTCGGTCAGGTTGAGGTCTTTGGCATGCTTTGAGAAGTAGAACTCCGAGGCGGCCTCGAAGCCGTACATGCCGTGGCCGAGGTAGATCTGGTTGCCGTAGAGGGTGAAGATCTGCTGCTTGGTGAAGGCGCGCTCGATCTGAATGGCGAGGTATGCCTCCTGGATTTTGCGGGCGGCGGTGCGTTCGGAAGAGAGAAAGAGGTTGCGGGCGAGCTGCATGGTGAGCGTGGATGCGCCCTGTGCGCGGCCGTGGGAGCGGATATCGTGCCAGACGGCGCCGACGACGCGGAAGACGTTGATGCCCCAGTGGGACTCGAAGCTCTTGTCTTCAATGGAGAGGACGGCCTGGCGAAGAACGGGGGCGATGTCGTCGTAGTTGACGATTACGCGGCGCTCGAGGGCGAAGGAGCCGATGACGCGGCCCTTGCGGTCGTAGAGGTCGGTGGTGGTGGAGGGGCGGTAGCGCTCGAGGTCGTTGATCTGCGGCAAGTCGACCGAGTAGACGAGGGTGAGGCCGGCGAGGGAGCCGGTAATGACGGCCAGAACGAGCAAAGCGGCGAGGGTGAGCTTACCGGCCAGCTTGCGGCGCCGGTTGGGCGGAACCGCCTGGACCGCAAGCCGGGGACGCCGGGCAAAAGGTCGCGGTTCGAGAGGCTGTGAGGGAGTGGCAGCCAAGCGATTCAAGCCTCGTGAGCATGTCTCAAGGGTGGTTGGAGAGAGACTGCTTCAGGCTAAGGCTAGCACTTTTCCGATGCGCGCGGATGTGCGGAGTGGTATCGGCGAACCATGGGGTGCAAGAGTGGGGAACGAGAGATTGCAGGTTGCAGATTGCAGATGACAGACACACCGTCGGAAGCTCTCACAGTTACACAGGACACCCCCTCCCCACCCCACCCGGTGGGTTTGGAGCAAATTGTCTGTTTTCAATGCACTGGAGGCAGGGTTCTGTCGTAAAGTATATTGTTATCAAGAGTTTGGAAGCTAAATTCCTGAAAACGGAGAGCTTGTATGGATTGATGTGCTCGACTTGAGCTGAACGCGGCTGTTGCGGGTTTTCGGACATAGCTCATAAATACATGTTAGCGGATTGAGGGGAAATCATCGGCAAACCAGACGTGAGCGGAAGACGCTGATGATAAAGGAGATAGCATGAATCCAAAGGGAATGGGGCTTGACCACTGGTCTCTGCAGTGCGGCAGACGCTCGCGGCAGGCTCGCACTGGCGATTAACTCGTGAGATGGAAGCACCGGCAGAGGATCGGAGGATATAAGCGGGGCACCCAGCGATGACCAGAATGAGTGTAAGGTTTCCGGTTATAATGGTTCGAAACTCACCGTCTGCTTGGCTCATCCTACGAATCGACCGCGGCTCGCAGGTCCGCTCAATCGCCATGAATATCGAAAACGCAGTCAAGTTGATCAACTGGATGCCCGATTCCTGGGCGCGAATGGAGCAGTTCCGCCGCATTCCTGGCGGGTTTGAGGTGTCTTTCCGAATTCACAAAGGGCAGCGCGGGAAAAGGGTTGCGGGGTGGAACGTCACCTGCCGCAAAACTCACGAGGCGAAGATTACGGAAATGGATGGCGGCGGTTTGAGAGTCTATTCGAGCAGCCATCCGGCAGCGCGCCAGTATGCGGCTCGCCGTGCTGAACTGCGCTGGCCTCTGACTTGCAACAAGGCGGAGGCGCTCGTTGCACTTTACCAAGCACACTCGAAAGTTGCGGATGATTGGATTCCGTTTGATCAGTACCTGTTTCTCGACATGGCTTGGGACGGAAGCCCACTTCTGATTGAATCTGGGCCGGTTTCGGGGAAGAATTTTGTCTGCCGGGGGCCGGAATTCCTGCTGCGCGCTTACGCGAGGGCGCTTGCGGCAATTGGCGAAGAAGTGAAGCTAGCCCTCAAAGGCGCTGCAAAGCCGAAAGCGATTCGACCGAAGGTGCTTCATTTTGGGGGTTCGTATATCGTGGCGGATGTGTTCAGCGCGGAGCGTCAAGGGGAAGCGCGTTGAACGGCAGGGGCTAAAGCCCCACCTCTCTCATTTATAACGTCTTGCGGCACGACTGAAGTCGTGCCCTTTCGCACATATCAAGGCAGAAAGTGCTCTTGGGGGCACGCTTCGTTCAGGCAAGAGAAAGGCCCGCACATGGCGGGCCTTTTGTCCTGGTTCAACTGCTGCTAAGCGGCTTTGGCCTTGAGCAGATTGAGGGCTTTGTCGAGCGGCTCGTCGCCTTTGGGGCCGGGAGCGTTTTCGTCCTCATCATCTTCGATGGTCTGGCCGACGACGACATTGGGAATCACGGCCTCGTCCTGGATCTTTTTGCCGTCGGGGCCCTCAAATTTGGCCACGGTGAGCAGCAGGGCTGCGCCATCGGGCAGCTCGATGGTCTTCTGGACCGAGCCTTCGCCAAATGTGCGCTCGCCAACAAGGTCGCCGCGCTTGGCGCCTTCAATGGCCGCGGCTGTCAGCTCAGCCGCGCCATAGGTGCCGCGATTGACGAGCACGGCGAGCGGAGAGCCGCAGATGAATTGCGCCGGGTCGGCGGTGAAGGTCTGGGTGGGAAACTTCTGGCCTTCGAGCGTGGCCATGGTTCCCTGCTTGAGAAAGAGGTTGGCCAGGCGCAGTCCCTGTTTGGAGTCGTCGCCTGAGGAGTCGCGCAGGTCGAGGAGCACCTTTTGGGTTTTGCCGGCGGCCTTGATTTTCGCGGCGATTTCGTCTACGCGGGCAGCGGTGAGCACGCCGGGCTTGAGGTAAAGGATTGTGGAGTTGTCGTACTCCTGCTCAGCGATGGCAGGCGGCGCGGGGATGGCGCGGGTGAGGGCAAGCTTGTCGGGGTCGGCCTTACGCGGGCGGATCACGGAGAGGTTGAGTGTTGTTCCGGGCTTACCTTCGAGCATAAGGCGGATGACGGCCAGCGAGAGCTCGCGGGTGGACTGGTTGCCGATGGACTCGATGACGTCGCCGTCGGCGAGGTGCTCATGGTCGGCGGGCGAGCCGGGGGCTACAGAGACAATGACCGCGTAGCCGAAACGCTTGGAGACGTTGATGCCGACCTGGGCGACACCGGTGGTGGGACGATCCTTATAGATTTTGTACTCGGTGGGCGTGAGGTAGCTGGAGTCGGAGTCGAGGGACTCGAGCAGGCCGTGGAGCGCGCCGGTGGTGACGTCGTTGATGTTGGGGACGGTGACGTAGTCGGTCTGGATCTTGCTGAGAACCTGCCGATAGACGACGATTTGGCGGTACGCGCCATCCTGTTCGCCGCCGGCATGAACGCCGAAGAGGCCGAATTCTCCCATGGCAAAGCCGGCGAAGAGGGCGAGGCAGATCGCCACGGAAACCACGAGGACGGAACGCTGGAAGAATCGAGACACAGACACCACCGGTGCGGCCCTTGAGGGGAACAGGCCGCATACCCTATAGACGTAATGATAGCAAAAACAGNNTGGTGGCGGAGGACGGGATCGAACCGTCGACCTTGGGGTTATGAATCCCACGCTCTAACCATCTGAGCTACTCCGCCGGGAGAGGCGCCGCAGTTGCCGCTGCACCATTACTGATGATACGGGCGGCTGAATTGGAGGTCAAACCTTGCCTGAAGATCAAACCTTGCCTGGGACAGGCGATTTGGCCGTCCCCGGCGAGACCGCGCCCGAGTTCAAACATCAAAAGCCACTGGTCTTCGATGGGAAATGAGCGGTTGCGCGCATTACACTCAACTGCATGAGTAAGTTGCGGATTGCCGCGGTCATTCCAGCACGGCTCAGTTCGACTCGGCTCAGCCGCAAGGTGCTGCGCGAGATCGCCGGGCGGCCCATGGTGGAGTGGGTGTGGCGCGCGGCGGCAGCCAGCGGGTTGATGGATCCAGTGGTGGTGGCCACCGACTCGGACGAAGTGGCTGCGATTTGTGCGGAGCGGAGTATCCCCACGGTCATGACTTCGGTCGATTGCCAGAGCGGTTCGGATCGCGTCCGCGAGGTGGCGCGCACGATTCACGCGGATATTTACGTGTCTGTTCAAGGCGACGAGCCGACACTGACGCCTGATTTTTTTCCGCCGCTGCTGGCTCTGTTTGAGCGGCCCGAGGTCGAGGTGGGTACGCTTGCGGTGCGCTGTCCGGCGCTGGAGATTGCGGACCCGAATACGGTGAAGGTGGTGACGGCGACGGATGGCCGGGCGCTTTACTTTTCGCGGGCGACCATTCCGTTTGACCGCGATCGGACCGGGTTTGCCGGCTATCGGAAACATCTGGGAATTTATGCCTACCGCAAGGCGACGCTGGAGCGGTTTGCGGAGCTGCCGACGTCGTGGATCGAGAGAGTGGAGCGGCTGGAGCAACTGCGGCTGCTGGACAACGGGATCGACATTTATGTGGCCCCGGCGCCGAGGGACACGATTGGCGTGGATACCGAGGCGGACCTGGTGCGGGCGGAGGCAGTGCTCAAGCGGCTTGTGGAATTGAATGGGGATTGAGCGATACTGCTTCCCACCCATTCCGCAGAAAGAAACGGAATGGATGGGGCACGGCACTTTTGTCAAACGACCTGCAGAGAAATGCGAATTGCGCGCAAGAATCGGAGTGCGCGCGACCCCGAAGATGGGCGACGATGGTTCCCATGAAGACCACATCCCAACCCGCAACAAGCAATGGCTCCAGCACAATGAGAGCGCCGATGATTGACCAGGAGACAGCGTGGAAGCAGCTTCTCGTTCGCGATCCCGCGGCTACGATTTTCTATGCGGTGACGACGACGGGCGTTTTCTGCAGGCCGGGTTGCAAGAGCCGCCGTCCGCTGCGCGAGAATGTGCGTTTTTTTCGTTCGGCGCAAGACGCGCAGACGGCGGGGTTCCGCGCTTGCATGCGCTGCAAACCGACCGCTCCGCGAGGCGGACCTTTGGACAAGATTCGTTCTCACATAGAGGCGAATATTGACCGTGCAGTGCCGCTGGCTGAACTGGGGCGCGTGACGGGGCTGAGCCCGTTTACGGTCCAGCGGATGTTCAAGCAGCAGCTGGGCGTGAGTCCGCTGCAGTATCAGCGCGCGCTGCGCGCGGGCGGGCTGCGCAATGCGTTGAAGCAGGGAGGGACTGTGACGAACGCGATCTATGAAGCCGGCTTTGGGTCGTCGAGCCGGGCCTATGAGGGCGCGGCGCTGGGAATGACGCCGGCCAGGTTCGCAAAGGGCGGGCAAGGTGAGCAGATCGGCTGGTGCACGGCACGTTCATCTTTTGGATGGATCGTGGTGGGCTCAACCGAACGCGGGTTGTGCTGGCTGGCGCTTGGGTCCACATCGGCGGAGGCCGCGGCCAGCTTGCGCGAAGAGTTTCCGCTGGCCGAGCTTCGCCGCGATCCGTCGTTGTCGCGGCTTGTGGATCGAGCTCTTGAGAGCGTGCGCGATGGCTCCGATCTCGAGCGGGGCCGCGCCGGGTCGGAATCGCTGGACCTGCGCGGAACCGTATTCCAACTGCGCGTGTGGCAGGCACTGCGCAGCATCCCTCGGGGAGAGACACGGAGTTATAGCCAGCTTGCGCGCGACATGGGCGAGCCGAGAGCGACGCGGGCAGTGGCGCGAGCTTGCGCCATGAATCGCGTGGCGGTGTTAGTGCCATGCCATCGTGTAGTGGGAGTGAGCGGGTCGCTGACCGGCTATCGGTGGGGCGTGGAACGGAAGCGCGCGCTGCTTGAGGCCGAAAAAACGCCGTAGCGCACAATCGCTATACTTCCACCATGATTCCAGTTGGGTCGCACCCGGCTTGGCACCCGGTGTTTGAGACGCTGGCCTACGCGGCGGGCTACGCCGTGTTTCGCCGGATGCGCGCGAAGCAGGGCGATGCACTGGCTGAGCCGCAGCGCTGGACNNGGAGGCAAGACGATTGTCGGCGGACTGCTGGGCGGATGGCTCGGCGTTGAGATCGTTAAGAAGCTGAGCGGAATCAAGCGGCGGACGGGCGACCTGTTTGCGCTGCCGCTGTGCGTGGGAATCGCGGTGGGGCGGATTGGCTGCCTGGTGGCGGGGCTCGCGGACGATACTTACGGCAAGCCAACTACGCTTCCGTGGGCTGTCGATCTTGGCGACGGCATTGGCCGCCATCCCGTGCAGGTCTACGAGATTCTCTTTCTGATTTTGTTGGGAATGATTGTCAGCATCAGGGCGAAGCTGCCGGAGGGCGCCCGGTTTCGCATTTTTCTGGGGAGTTATCTGGCGTGGAGGGTAGTGATCGACTTCCTGAAACCCCAACCACTGATTCATGGCCTGAATCTGATTCAATGGAGTTGCCTCGGGGGGATTGTTCTTTTGGTGCTGGATGAGATTCGATCCGGAAGGGGAATAATTGGACGAGCCACTGGTTGATCGCGTCAACTTTGCCAAAGTCATTACGGTGTTGGCTATAACATTCGGAATCTCGCTTGGCCTGTGCGGGCTGACTGCAGTGCTTTCATCGCAGACGCGAGGCAGCGGGACCGTCCTGATTTTTATAGGGATCCTCGAACTCATCGTGATCGGCCTCTCAGCTTTGGGACTGGTGGTGACGGTGATTGTGTGGGTGGTGGCGTCGATTGCCGCAGTCCATGGGGGTGGGAAGAGTGACGGGCCGCAGAAACTGTTTGGCGATTCGGACGATTCGAAGAGCGACGAACAGAAGTAAAACAGCCACATTCGTCGGTAGATGGTTCAGTCAGGAAAGTGTCACAACGACAAAAACTCTTCGACGAAGGAGATGATACAAAGCTTGATAAGAAGGAATTGCCTTGCCGCAAACGGGTAGCGGCGAGAGACGAAAGGCGCGCATGCTTGAAAAAAAGCTTCTAACGCTGGCCTGTGCGGTTGGAATCCTGGCGTGCGGAGCATGCTTTCTGCCGCCGCTTCCGGAGCATAGGCCCCCGCCCCCGCCGCTGCGCCTGAACCTCGAAGGGATTCAGAGCGTCCGCGTGGAAGCGATGAATATCTCAGAGACGCATCATCTCGACCCCGTCGATTTGGCCCAGGGAGTTGCGCACGCGATCAATGAGAAAACCTGGAAGGCCGGCCTCAACGCATATACCGGGAAGGAAGCGGGCGATGCGGATGCAGTTTTGCGGATCACCATTTTGAACGAGACAGTGGATGCGCGGGGGCCTGCATCGCAGGCAAATCCTGGAAGCATGACTATCTCCATCAAGGACACGGCGACACTGACGCGACAGGACGGTGTAGTGGTATGGAGCGAAACGGAATCTGAGAATTCGATCCTTCGCCATTTTCGGCAGGTGTCGCCCACAGATGCGTGGAATGATTCGGCCGCCATAAGCAGCGCGATCATTGCGGTGGGGAACAGAATTGTTATCCGCATGTTTTATATTCGTTGACTGAGCAGGCGATACTGGGGCCGCTGAAATGCATAAATTCATTTCGAGTATGATCGGCGAGGAAAAGGAAGTCCGATGACTGAAAAACTGCGGCCGTATCTGTTTTATGACGTGGCGATCTCGATCTGCTCGACGTGTTACAGGCGCGTGGATGCGAAGATCGTGTTCGAAGACAACAAGGTGTGGATGCTGAAGCGCTGTCCGCAGCATGGCCACGAGCGGGTGCTGGTGGCCGACGATGTGGACTACTACCGCCGTTCGCGCGAGGTGTTTATCAAAACGCCGGAGCAGCCCATGGTCTACAACACGCCGGTTAAGTATGGCTGCCCGTACGATTGCGGGCTGTGCCCGGACCACGAGCAGCACAGTTGCCTGACCCTGGTGGAGATTTGCGACGCGTGCAATCTGACCTGTCCGATCTGCTACGCGGGAAGCGGGCAGCACCGGACGGAATATCGCACGCTGGACCAGATTGCGGCGATGCTGGATTGCGTGGTGCGTAACGAAAAGGAGCCGGACGTGGTGCAGATTTCAGGCGGCGAGCCAACGCTGCATCCCGATTTCTTTCGCGTGCTGGAGATGTGCAAGGAGCGGCCCATTCGGCACCTGATGGTGAATACGAATGGGATCAGGATTGCGCAGGACGAAGAGTTCGCAAAGCGTCTGGCGGAGTTCATGCCGCAGTTTGAGATTTATTTGCAGTTCGATTCGCTTGAGCGCGAGCCGCTGATGCAGTTGCGCGGCGCGGATTTGCGAGGCATTCGCGAGAAGGCGCTGGAGCGGCTGAATAAGCTGGGCATCTCCACCACGCTGGTCGTAACGGTCGAGCGCGGAGTGAATGACGGCGAGCTGGGCACGATTGTGGACTTCGCACTGAAGCAGCCGGCGGTGCGTGGAGTTACATTTCAACCGGTGCAGCAGGCGGGGCGGGTGTTGGGGTTTGACAGCAAGCAGCACCGGCTCACGCTGACTGAAGTGCGGCGGCGCATTCTGGAACAGACGGATGTATTCCGGCCCGGGGACCTGATCCCGGTGCCGTGCCATCCGGATTCACTGGCCATGGCATACGCGCTGAAGATGGGCGGCAAGACGGTTCCGCTCACCGGGATGGTTCCGCCCGAAGTGCTGATTGACGGCGCGAAGAACACGATCATCTATGAACAGGAGGCTGGGCTGCGCGAGCATATCTTCAAGCTGTTTGCGACCAATCACTCGCCGAGTTCGCAGGCGTCCACGCTGAAGGAACTGCTGTGCTGCCTGCCCAAAGTGCTCATCCCCAAAGATCTTGGTTACAAGAATCTCTTTCGCATTCTGATTGTGCAGTTCATCGATGCGGAGGCGTTCGATGTGCGCAGCGTGAAGAAGAGCTGCATTCATATTGCGCATCCGGATGGGAAGCGGCTGATTCCGTTCGACACGTTCAACATGTTCTATCGCGGCGCACTGGAATCGACGCGCCTGGCGGGGCTGAGAAAAGACGAGCTTGCGGCTGTGTGAACCGCTATGCTGAGAGGGGAGGCTGGAATGAAGCTTCTCATTCTTCGGCTTGTAGGTTTCATTGCATTCGCGTTTGCATTCCTGATGCCCGCGGTCGGGCTTACGGGGCGCGCCGACGGACCTGGCAAAGGCCCGTTCGAACTGACTGGCTGGATGTGCGCGACCGTTGCCACGGGTGCGACTGCCGGCCTTTTTCACATGACCTCCGCTGTGTGGCAAGAGAGGGACGCCACGGGCATTGTCTTTCTCATCCTGGGTGGATGGGTCAATCCTCTGACCGTTCTCTATCTCGTGTTCACAATCTGGCGAAGGTTGGTGGTGATCCGGCGCATTCTTGCCGCGGCGATCCTGGTTTGCATCGCATCAACCTGGGCGTTCTTCGCCGAATCCTGGAAGACCGACTCGCCGATGCACCCGCTTGTTGGCCATTATCTTTGGGTCGGGGGAATCCTCATTCTTCTCAGCCCGGAGGTCTTCACAATGTTCAAGCGACGGCTCAATCCGGCAGGTGGAACATCCCAGACCTCGGAATAGAGGCCCGCCGCTCCACGGATGAAGACCTGTCCCATCACTTCCGCGACGGAGCCCGATCGCTGTGCCCGGAGAGCTCCCACCCGAGTCCGCGCGTACCCCTGACCTGGGGCTCCCGGCGCTTTGTATAATTCCCGAGACTTTGGAAGAGGATTGGAGCTTTGGCTTTGAAAGGCAAGAAAGACTTGGGAAGCGGAACGCGGCGAGACAGGGACGAGAGTTTCGGCTTGACGCCGCAGAACGTGCGTACGCTGCGTGCGCTGAAGACGCCGAAGCGCATCCAGCAGTTCGTTGACGGATTGACATATCAGTATGCGGATACCGCCGGGTCGCCGCAGCGGACGTTGAGGGAGCGCAAGGGACATTGCCTGGAGGGTGCACTCGTGGCCGCGGCCGCACTGCGCCTTCATGGGCATCCGCCGCTGCTGATGGACCTGGAAGCTGTGCACGACGACGATCACGTGCTGGCCATCTATCGCGAGAGAGGATTGTGGGGAAGCATTGCAAAGTCGAACTTTGCGGGATTGCGGTCGCGCAAGCCGGTGTATCGCACACTGCGCGAGCTGGCCATGAGTTACTTCGAGCACTACTACAACCTGCGCGGCGAACATACGCTTCGTGCCTACTCACGGCCCGTGAACCTGGCGCGGCTGGACGGCAAGCACTGGATGACATCAGAGGAAGACGTTTGGTGTGTGCCGGAGCTGCTGATTGCGGCGAGGCACTTTCCAATTGCCCCCGACAAGGTGATGCGCGCACTCCCGCGGCTTGACCGGCGCAGCTTTGAGGCGGGGATGCATGGGTGGACGAAGCATTGAGGTAGAGGTTAGAGGCAAATCGTGGAGATATGATGGCGTTGTTGGACCTCTGTGCGCCTGTCACGCAACGACGGTCACCTCTGTCGAAGGTCGCAATCCATTTACTTGGAGTGGATGAAGTGGGACCGGCTCACGCTTTCTTCTCTCGTTTTATTGATTAAGTGAGAAGCTGAGATTGATTGTTGTCATTACCGCGACAGGTTCGCCATTTAATGTGTAGGGTTGATAGCGCCATTGCCTGACAGCGTCAAGTGCTGCTTGTGAAAGCGACTCATCGGGGCTGGAAACGATCTCGGCATTTTGAATCATGCCATTTTTATCGATCATCGCCTTGATCACTACTGTGCCTCCGATGTGCGCTGCGCGCGCACTGGGCGGATAGATGGGCGACACTTTCATAAGGAGTACACCTGCTTTCACTCCGCCATTTTGGCCAGTCTTGAATGTGACCGTTTTGACCACAGGCACTGTGGCATCCGGTGCGGGGGTAAAGGCCGCATCGTCAGTGTTAATCTCCGTGAACTCGTCCAGGTCCGCCTCGAGCTTTTTTTCTCCGACGTAAGAAATGTCGATATGTCCGGCTATGTTGTGATCCTGGAACTTCTGAATGTGGCTGTAAGAATTTGTAATGGTGTGATTCATCAGCATGGAAACCAGCACGGGGGTCTGGCTGTCGAAGCAATAGGCAGTGCCCACGCCATGCAGACCGGCAGGTTGAAAATCCGCACGAGGCATTAAGCCCGGTCTTGATGAAACCAGCGCTACGCACAGGTTCACGGTTCCTGAATTGTCGATGGTCACCAATTTCAAGCTGGTATCGCCGGATTCATAATCTTGCGCTTTGGGAAGTGAAAAGAGAACAGCGCTGCTGAGCCGATGCTCCATGCTGGTAATGTCATCGCCTTTGACCAGCTGCAAAGTCTTATCGTCAGCGGTACGCCACTCACTGTGTACGTTGTTTCCCTTTGTCCACGTTACCCGGCTTATTTTGCCCGGCGCCCACCAGTATTCAACCTTGCCTTCGGCACTCACATTTCCCAGATCGCCCAGCAGGCGATAGTGGTAGCTCAAGTGCCAGGGCTTCGCTGTAGCAGAATCGTAATTGTAAAAAGGCGCCGCCATCTCCAAAATCGCCTTGGGATCTTGAGGCAACTTGATATTCCCATCGTTTTGCGCACCGAGTGTCAGCGAAGCCACAAATACAAACGCAAAAACAATGGAATTTTTCATGACGGGATGGTAGCACGCTGGGTATCGCCGCCGCGACAGCCGCGTCAGCATTAGGAATCACAGCTGGCGTGTTGTCGCCAATTCGAAAGTAATCCGAGCTCGATTTAAGTTGATATCGAATCACTCAGCGAGCACTTAGCTCGCCTTGTCGGCGACGGCNNTGCTTGACGAGATCGAGGATGATGACGCGGCCGCCGGGGCGGAGGATGCGGTTCGCTTCAACCAAGGCGCGCTCGGGGTGCAGGGCGTGATGGAGCGACTGGGAGAAAAAGACGAGATCGACCGAGGCGGCTTCGATGGGGACTTCTTCCATGTCACCGAGGCGGTATTCGACGTTGGTGACGCCATTGCGCAGGGCCTGTTCGCGGGCGACCTCGATCATGTTGGCGGAGGTGTCGACGGCGATGACTTTTTTGGCGCGCTGGGCGAGCAGGAGCGCAAAGGCGCCTTCCCCGGCGCCGAGGTCGGCGATGACCATGGGAGGCATGAGGCAGAGTAGCGCTTCGGCGAGGCTTTTCCAGGATTTGCCGGGAACATAGTCCTTGCCGAGGCGGCCGGCGACGGAGTCAAAAAAGATGCGCATCTTGTCCTGGCGCTTTTTGACGACACGGCGCATGGCGGCCTGATCGATGGGGGCTTCGGGAATTTCTTTCGCAGCGCGGACCAGGATATCGTCTAATGGGTTGCCGTCGGCGCGACTGAGACGGTAGAGACTGCTCTTGCCGGTGCGGCGATCTTCAACCAGGCCAGCCTGTTTCAATTGAGAGAGATGCGTGGAGATGGTGCTCTGGCCCATGGTCAGAATCTCCTGCAATTCGGCGACGGAAAGCTCCTCGCCGCGCAGCAGAAGCAGGATGCGGAGGCGGTTGGGGTCGGCGACGACGCGCAGGATTTTCACAAGACTCGGCATAATTCCCCATTGACGGAGCGGCGCGGTTCTGATACATATCAACATATCACGATTTGACGATGTGAGTGGAGCGGTGAAGAAGTGAAATAGCGAAGAAGTGAAAAAGTGACCGAGTGAAGAAGTGCCGAAGCGAACTATTGAAGTGAAGAAGAGCGGGAATTTACTCCAAGGAGAATTGAGATGGCGACATTGGCAGTGGAAACGGAATTGGGATACAAAGTAGCCGACATGAGTCTGGCGGACTGGGGCCGGAAGGAAATCAATATTGCCGAGCATGAGATGCCGGGATTGGTGTCGATCCGGAACAAGTCTGCGGCGGGCAAGCCGCTGGCGGGCGTCCGCATTACCGGCTCGCTGCACATGACAATTCAGACGGCGGTGTTGATTGAGACGCTGACAAGCCTGGGCGCGGATGTGCGCTGGGCGAGTTGCAACATCTTTTCGACGCAGGACCATGCTGCCGCTGCGATCGCAGCTACGGGCGTGCCGGTGTTCGCGTGGAAGGGTGAGTCGCTGGAGGACTACTGGTGGTGCACGTACCAGGCGTTGGCGCACAAGGGCGGACTGGGACCGCAACTGGTGGTGGATGACGGCGGCGATGTGACGCTGCTGATTCACAAGGGGTATGAGCTTGAAGAAGGCGACGGCTGGGTGAATACGCCGAGCGGCAACCATGAAGAGCAGGTGATCAAAGACCTGTTGAAGAAGGTGTTTGCGGAAGACCCGCAGCACTGGCACAAGGTGGCGGCGGAGTGGCGCGGTGTTTCAGAAGAGACGACGACGGGCGTGCACCGGCTCTACAAGATGATGGAGCAGGGCAAGCTGCTGGTTCCGGCCATCAATGTGAACGACTCGGTGACCAAGAGCAAGTTTGACAACCTGTATGGCTGCCGCGAGTCGCTGGCCGATGGGATCAAGCGCGCGACCGATGTGATGGTTGCGGGCAAGGTTGCGGTGATCTGCGGGTATGGCGATGTGGGCAAGGGCTGTTCGCACTCGCTGCGCGGCATGGGCGCGCGCTGCATTATTACCGAGATCGATCCGATCAACGCGCTGCAGGCGGCGATGGAAGGCTTTGAAGTTACCACGATTGAAGACACGCTGGGCCGCGGCGACATCTACGTAACCACCACCGGAAACGTGGACATCATCACGCTGGAACACATGAAGAAGATGAAGGACCAGGCGATTGTCTGCAACATCGGGCACTTCGACAACGAGATCCAGATGGACCGTCTGAACGAAGAGCCGGGCGTGACCAAGCTGAATATCAAGCCGCAGGTCGACTTCTATACGTTCCCCGACGGTCATGGCATCTTCGTTCTCGCCGAGGGACGGCTGGTGAACCTGGGTTGCGCGACGGGACATCCGAGCTTTGTGATGTCGAACAGCTTTGCCAACCAGACGCTGGCGCAGCTTGACCTTTGGGCCAAGAAGGACAGCTACAAGGTGGGCGTATATGTGCTGCCGAAGTACCTGGACGAAGAGGTGGCGCGCCTGCATCTTGAGAAGATCGGGGTGAAGCTGACGACGCTGTCGGCGAAGCAGGCAGAGTACCTGGGCGTGCCGGTGGAAGGGCCTTACAAGGCGGACAATTACCGGTACTAAGCACCTGCGGTGCGGCAGACGCCTTCGGCCGGCCCGCGCTCGAAAGACGCGCGGGGGTGAAGATAAGGTACAAAAGGCCAACATACCCAGGTCTCGAAAGCGAGGCCTGGGAATCTGGTTTGTTTGTTCGTTTTTCAGGGGGAATGGATATGGCTGTGCCGCTGAATTTGTCATTCGAGCTATTTCCACCGCGCACGCCGGAGAGCGCGGCGAAGCTGCCGGCGGCGATTGCGCAGTTGGCAGCGGTGGGACCGGACTATTTTTCAATTACCCACGGCGCCTGTGGTTCCGGGCAGGACGGGACGTACGAGACGCTTTTGACGGTGGTGGAGCATAGCGGCGTGGAGGCTGTGCCACACCTGACGTGCGTAGGTTCGACGCGGGCCAACGTCGCCGGTCTGCTGGCGCGGTATCGGGAAGCGGGCGTCACCCGCATTGTGGCCTTGCGCGGCGACCTGCCGGCCACTGCCATGAGCGCCTCTGCGCCGGGAGAGTTCCACTATGCCAGTGAGCTGGTCAGCTTCATCCGCGAGACGCACGGAGATGACTTCCAGATCGAGGTGGCCGCATATCCGGAGATGCACCCGCAGGCATCCAATCCGGGCGCGGACTTCGAGCACTTCCGCCGCAAGGTGGAGGCCGGCGCGGACGGGGCGCTGACCCAACTGTTCTATAACGCCGACGCGTACTTCGACTTTATGGAACGCTGCGGCAAGGCAAACATCGACATCCCGGTGGTGCCGGGCATTATGCCGATCACCGGGTTCGCCAACACGCTGCGTTTTTGTACCAACTGCGGCGCCGATTTGCCGCGCTGGGTGCGCCTGCGCCTGGAACAACTGCAGGATGACAAGCCGGCACTGTTGGACTTCGGGGTGGAAGTGGTGACGCGCCTGTGCGAGACGCTGCTGCGCAACGGCGCGCCGGGTCTGCACTTTTACACCATTAACCAGGCTGAGCCGACCTTGCGCCTGTGGAAGAACGTGGCGGCGCCGGCGATGGCGTGAACGAAGCGTCTGGGCGATGATGGGCAACGGTGCAATTGATCGAAGGAAGCGGAAAAGCCCCGGCTGCGGCCGATTTTTTTGCGTAGTCTACGGCCGCTTGCGGTTTGCGACGCGGTGGTAGAAGCCCCAGATCGAGCTGTGGAGCAGGCGGGTTTGCTCGGCCTTGAGGGCTTTGTAGGAGCGCTCGACGTATCCGTCGAACTCCGGGGGCCAACCGATGGTGGAGCGGCGCTCGCCGAAGTCGCCCTCGGCCCACTTGGACAGCACGGCTTTATAGCCGACCACGTGGGTGACGAAGTCGAGCAGGCAGCGCGGCATCTGCTCCTCAATGATGAGGTACGCTTTGTCGATGATGATCTTCTCGCGGACATCGTTGAGGGGCATGAAGATGGTTTTCATCCACAGCACCCACTCTTTCATGTCCTCGTCGCGAATGGGGTGGCACTGGGTCTTGCCTTGCTTCTGGAGCAGCGAGCGGTAGGCGATGTTGCCGGCCTGGGAGGCAACGTAGAGCGGTCCATAGAACTCGTTGAGGCGCTTGTTGACCAGGTCGAGCTTGTCGCGGCGGCGGGCCAGCATGCGCGCGCTCATAAACGTGGCGAGGTAGCCGATGAAGGCGAGAACAATGGTGAGGACGGCGAAGTTTTGTGTTGTCAGGTTCGGTGCGAAGAAACTGGATGGGTCCATTGCGTGATTGGCCTTGCGGAAGAGTATATATGCGGGGGCGAGGGGTGGCTGGTGATAGAAGATGTTCGATTGGCAAGTTCAGGCTGCGGCAGTGTTGCTGACTTGCACTTCGAGGATTGTTCCGTGGATCCTCTGAAGGCAAACGACCATTTCAAACAGATTGCGAGCTTGCGGATTGCCCTGAGGGGACAGCATGCGCATGAGGCTCTTGGGCGACTTGGATAGAGCTTCCCCGAGGGCGATGAAACCGACCGTGCCGTTGATGTATTCGCGCAGTACTGACTTGGCTGTGTCAAGGTCGCCTGCGACCATGTTGGCCACGGCTTCGCGAAGGAACTCACGGCGAAATTCGGGGTCGGTGAGTTGCTCGTGTATCGTTTCGCGGAAACTTCGTGTGAGTGGCATTTATTCCTCCCGCTTGCGTGCCTTGTAGTCGGACCAATACGCCTGCGCGGCGTCGATGTCTGCCTGTTGACGTCGCTTTGAGCCTCCGCAAAGCAGGATCACGAGACGCTCCCCATCCCTGCCGAAATAGACCCTGTAACCGGGTCCGAAATCCAGTCGAAGCTCCGAGACTCCCCTGCCAACGCTCTTCACCGAAGCCAGATTTCCCATCTCAACGCGGAGGACTGCGGTCACAATCCGCGCACGGGCTGGGGCGTCGAGCTTCGTAAGCCAATTCCGGTAAGGGATGCGGCCCTTTGGGTTGATGTACTCACGGATCTCTAACATGGATTAGGGTAACGTAAATGTTACCCTACTGGCAAGTCTATTGAGGGGGAAACCTGGCGCGCGATCCTGAATCGGCTTTCGGCAAGAGTACGTGCTCACGCAAGCACAGCAGGACCAAAGCAAGACAAGAAGGGGACGCTATGGCGTTTCGGTTAACGCTTCGGTGTGTTTGCTCATTTTGGCAGTGCGGGCAATCTTGTCCCAGTTGAATGGCTTGCCGTCGATGGCGCGCTTGACGGTTTTGAACAGGACGATGGAAAAGATCTGGCGGTAGGCGAAGCGCTGCANNTGCAGCCAGATGTGGAAGAGCAGCCAGCGGTCGCCTTTGTTGGCGGGGTGTTTGCGCTCAAGCGAAAACGCGATGGTAGAAGTCACGAAGTCGATGAGCAGGAAGGCGCCGAAGTAGGCCAGGAGCTTCTGAAAGCTGGCGGCGGATGCAGCTTCGGGGTGGTAGTAACGGTCGACAAAGTAGTTGAAGACGCCGTAGAGGAACATCATGTCGATGAAGGGCGAGACCAGGGGCAGGAACATCTGGAAGACAATGATGTTGGGCAGCGCGAAGAGCCCCATGGCCTTGTTGCGGACGAAAGCGGCGCGATGCTTCCAGACTGCCTGGAGCGTGCCAAAGGACCAGCGGAAGCGCTGGCGCATGAGGCCCTTGGCGTCGATTGGCGCCTCGGTGAACGCGAGCGAGCGGTCTTCATAGTCGACCTTGAAGCCCTGTTCAAGCAGGTTCATGGTGAGGTCGGCGTCTTCGGCGACGGTGTTGAGCGGATAACCGCCGGCGGCCTTGACGGGCGCGGTGCGCCACGCGCCGATGGCGCCGGGAACGACGGTGACGACGTGGAAGAGATCGAGTGCGCGGCGCTCGAAGTTCTGGCTGGTGATGTATTCGAGGGCCTGCCAGCGGGTCCACAGGTTCACGCGGTTGCCGACTTTAGCGTTGCCGGCCATGGCGCCGATGCGCGGATCTTCAAAGTGCGGAATGAGCTTGGAGATGGCGTCGGCGGCGATCACGGTGTCGGCATCGATGCCGACGTAGATGTCTTCTTCGAGGCGGTCGAGCGCGAAGTTGAGGGCCGCGGCCTTGCCGCCGTTGGGCTTGGAGAGCACCTGCACGCGGGGTTCGGCGGCATAAGCTTCACGGGCAACTTCAGCGGTGCGGTCGAGTGAACCGTCGTCGATGACGATGATATGGAGGTTGCTGTAGTCGGAGTTGAGGACGGAGCGAATGGTGCGCACGATGACCGTCTCTTCGTTGTAGGCGGGGATGAGCACGGCGACGCGCGGATTGAATCCTGGCGAAGCCTTGCTGTGCGGCTTGCGCAGGCGATCGATGATGGCGAAGATGCCGATGACGATCAGGCGGGCGCTCATCAATACGTCGCCGACAAAGAAAACCATCACGATGAAGTTGCCAATGAGCTGCACGCCGGAAAATGCGATGGAGTCAGGCAGCGCGCGCAGATGCTGCCAGAGCGTGAGCGGCGGCATGACCTGGGCGGTGGTCTTGCCCATGAGCGCGGAGACGGGCACGATGGTGTAGCCGTGAGCGCGAAGGGCATCGATGAGAACGGGCAGCGCGTCGACGGTTGCCTGGCGGTTGCCTCCGCCGTCGTGCATGAGAATGATGGAACCGCGGAACTGCGGCTTGGTCTTCATGGTCTGCAACTGCGCGAGGACGGACGCAACAATTTCGCCGGGGTACTTGCGGGGATGCTCATCCCAGTCGTCGGTATCGATCTTGCTGCCGATGACGATGTAGCCCTCATTCTGAACGCGCACGATGGGCGCGGCCTGGTCGTCGGTGTCGGGCTCCTCGTCGATGTCGTACGGGGGGCGGAAATAAAGCGGCTGGACGCCGAGTTTGCTGGCGAAGAGGCGTTCGGTAAGTTTCACCTGCAGGTCAAGTTGCTGCGGTGAGATATCGCTGATGTCGGGATGGGTGTAGGTGTGGTTGCCCACTTCATTGCCTTCGCGCACCACGCGCTGCATGAGGCCGATATTCTCAGCGGCCTCGGCGCCGATGAGCATGAAGGTTCCGTTGACGTGCTTCTGTTTCAGAATGTCGAGAATCTTCGGCGTCCACTTTGGATCGGGGCCGTCGTCAAAGGAGATGGCGACCTCATTGGGTCGATAGCCGTAGTACTCGACCGTGTACGTGCGGGGATAAATGTCCATGTGCTCATCGACGATGAGCTTTTTGTGCGGGTCGGGTTCGTCGGTGTCGATGGTGACGGTGCGCTTCCCCTGCTGAGGCAGGCCGGTAACGCGCATGATGTCGCCTTCGCCCTCGATGTCGATGTCGTGGCCGGGTTGAACCGAAGACAGGGCATGCAGCGAATCGGGGCTGCTGGGTTTGTCCCACACATTCCACATGGAGCTGTCTTCAGAGCCGAGGCGCCACAGCGCAAAGGTCTGCAGGCCGAGTTCGCGGGCCGCGCGCAGCTCGTTGAGCACGGTCACGCCATCGAGGAACCACACCACGTGCCGCTGGTTTGCATCCTCATCGATGTACTCGAAGTGGGGATTGAGGGAGTCGTAATCGAGATCGAGATCGGCGTCGGCATCGGAAGCGCGCTGCCATGCCTCGGAGACGGGAAAGTCATCGGTGTACAGCACCTTCGGCTTGACAGGCTTTTGCGGACGGCCTTTTTTTGGCGCAGGCGGAATGGAGAGCTCCCAGTCGTAGCCGTAGTTGCCGATGGCGCAGATGATCTTTTCTTTGGGAACGATCTTGAGCACCCTGGTCAGGTTGCCGACGAACCACTCCTGGCTGGCGATGGGGCCCGGCTCGCTGGTTACCTGGTGCTCGTCGTAGTTCATGAGGATGATGCCGTCGGAGCTGGCGGCGATCTGCCTGAGTTCGTCGTCGGAAGTGGCAACGGCAGTGTTGACCCAGAGCCGCAGGTTGCGCGCGTGCATGTCGCCGTAGAGTTCCTTGATGAAGCTCATGTAGGCCGGCGAGGCGCTGTCAGGCAGGCTCTCAAAATCCAGCGACAGGCCGCGGTAGACCGGATACGTGTCGAAAAAGCGGAGAATCTGGCGGCGAAGGGCAGCGCGATTCGCCGGGTTCTTCAGCACGTCGCCATAGCTGGATTCCCAGTTCTGCGTGCCGGGATTGTAATTATTCAGGTGTGGAAAGATTTCGGTGTCTTCTTTGGCCTCCTGGATGACGCGCTTGATGCGATTGTCTTCGTCAGGGTCGTGAACCGCGGAGCCGTCGACAATTGGATACTCGCGGTGGCTGTCGTTGTGAATGGACAGCAGCGTCGCATTGGGCGAGTCGACGTGAAGCCACTCGGGATAGAGCATATCGATCTGATGGACGTGCTCCTTGAAGGAGGCGTAGCTGGCTTCGTCGTAGGGCACATAATAGGCGGCGCGCAAACCTTCGCCGGAGTTGAGGGGAATCTCGGAGGGCTTGCGGCCGGTCTTGCGGCGGGCGGGTCGGGCCTTGGCGCCCTTTATCTGCAGCGTGCGGTCGGGCAGGGCCTTGAAGTTATGTTTTGGGGTGGGCAGCAGCAGTTCAGGCAGAGGCTGTACGCGGAGCACGTTGAAGATGAATCCCGCCAGAACCAGCGTGATGACCACGGCCGACACATCGAGGATGCGTCGAAGGCGCTTCCATCGCTTGCGTTGGGGGTCGAAGAATATCTGCTTATCGGGCATGGCCGCTCTGTTTAATTCTACGTGGCCGGACTCGGTGGAAGCCGCGAATGCGTCTGCGGGGATGAGGCGGCAGACCCTATGCTATACAAGACGAATCGTATGGAAGCTGCCGCAGAGAGTCAATGGACGGCCCTGGGCCGGAGAACCGGTAGAGCTGGGCGGGCGTGGCCGTGGGTGCTGCCGCTTGCCGCGGGGGCGTGGCTGCGCCTGTGGATGTTGAAGGAGTTTCCGCAGCTTTCAGGCGACTCCCTGCTCTACGGGGGCCTGGCAAAGAACCTGCTGCTGCACGGGCGGTACGCGATCACCGACGGAAGCGGCGTGCTGCACGAGACACTCATCCGCCTGCCGGGGTATCCGCTGTTTCTCGTCGCTTGTTTCAAGCTGTTCGGCATGGAGAACTACAACGCCGTCGCGTACGTGCAGATCGCGCTGGAATTGGTGGCGTGCCTGCTGCTGGCAGCGTTTGCAGGGCGGATTGTGCCGGATGGGATGAAGAGGGGCGCTGCTCTCTGGACGCTGTGGCTGGCGGCGCTGTGCCCGTTCACGGCTTCGTATGCGTCGGCTCCGCTCACCGAGAGCGTGACGTTGTTTTCGATTGTGCTGGCGCTGTGGGCTGTTGCGCGACTTCAAGACAAACTGGAGTGGTCGAGCGCCCTCTGGTTTACGTTTGCCGTGAGCTTTGCGGCGCTGCTGCGGCCCGATGGAGCGCTGGTGGGCGCGGCGCTGGCGCCGGCTTTGCTGGTCTGGTTGAGGCGCGGCGCGGCTGCGCGTGCAAGGCTGGTGCGGATGGCGGCGGTTTGCCTTCTGCTGGCGATGCTGCCGTTCGCCGTCTGGACGGCCCGAAACTGGCGCGTCTTTCACGTGTTTCAGCCGCTGGCGCCGCGCTACGCCACCGATCCCGGCGAGACGGTGAATCCAGGCTGGCAGCGATGGATGAAAACCTGGTGCCTGGATTTCGTTTCCACCTACGACATTTATTGGAATGTGCCGGATGGGCCGCTGGACCTGAGCAAGCTGCCGGCGCGGGCGTTCGACTCACCCGCGCAGCGCGCTGAGACGGCTGCACTGGCGCAGACATACAACGACGACGGGCAGCAACTGTCGGAGCAGACTGACGCCGGCTTCGCGCGCGTGGCCGAGCAGCGTGTGAGGGCGCATCCGCTGCGTTTCTATATCTGGCTGCCGCTGGGCCGCATGGCCGATATGTGGCTCAGGCCGCGCGTGGAGAACCTCAACATCGATCTCGACTGGTGGGTGTATGCGCACCACAACGCGGAGACCCGCTTCAGCTGGGCCTATGCGGGGCTGAACGCGCTGTATCTGCTGGTGGCAATTATGGGGTTGATCTTCAGGCCCAGGTTGTGGCCGTGGATGGTGCTCTACATGGTGCTGCGCAGCGGGTTGCTGATGACGATTGAGGCTCCCGAGGCGCGCTACACGCTGGAGTGCTTTTCCATGTTGTTTGCGCTGGGCGGGATCGGGGTTTATGGGAGTTGGCGGAAGATGACGGAGCGCCGAATGCGAGAATTGAGATTGCAAGGATGAAATGACCGATCTCCGGACAGCCTTACTCAATGCGAATGTAACTCCTCCAGAACATCGTTTCCTATATGCCAAGGGAAGAAAACACCCGCCGTACAACGAACTTGGGGTCATGGATACCTATGTAAGGTTCAAAGCAGACTTTCTCCCGCAGTGCCCTTTCACCGATTGCCTCGATAGGCAAATACGCATTGAAGAAACGCACTTCAGAAAAATGCTGAACATGAAACATCGGACGCTTGGAGAGAAAGCCCGCGCCTATATGCTCGTTGAGGAGCTGGAGGCCGGAACGTTTGATCCCTCGCATTATCATCCG
>PLPU01000465.1:0-4227 GCA_003159975.1 Acidobacteriaceae bacterium | reverse complement strand
ACGATAAAACTGGTCTTCACTGCGGCATTTGGTCCGAGATTCAACCCCCGCCAGGAGATTGTGACTTCATACCTGACAGATCCGCTCTCCGCGTCGAAGTGTTTCAAAGGGAAACCGCTGTATCTGAGGAAATAGCCCAGAAATGTAAATGGCCACCAATAAAGGTGGCCATTTACTGCCGCATTTAAGCCCCGGGTCCAGGGCAGCGTTCGGGGTTTCACCGAACAGAACAGCATGCAAATATCTTGCCATATCTACAATCGCTTGTCAATAGGAAAGGGCGGCAAATCCTAAGTTCTAGAGGTATTTACTCGTTGCGGTATTGCGTCTTCTTGTCGGTCTTGAAGGTGAAGGCGTCGGAGGGTAGCGACTCGTTTACCTTGATGTTGGAATAGGTGCTGACCCGCGAGATGCTGGAAGTGAAGTCGAGAATCTGCTTGAGGCTGACGGCGCGGTCGGGGTCGATCCAGATGGTGACCATGGTCAGATTCTTGCGGACTTCAGGGTCTTTCGCGACCAGTTCAAGCTTCTCGGTATTGACGCCGCCCATCTTCTCGGGCCCGAGATCCTTGATGGTCCACTGATCGGAAAGCTCCTTACCGCTGGCGCCGAAGCCGAGCATGACGTACTTCTCCCACTGCCTGGCCTTGGCGACCGTGGTGACCTCGTCGGTGGCGGGCTCGAAGATCTTCAGGATGCCGTCGGAGTATGTGTAAACCTTTGCCGCGGACTTCCCGTTGTTGCCGTTGTGCTCTGTGAAGTGGACGCCCATCTTGAAGGCGCTGCCTTTGCGGTCGTAATAAACCTGGCCCGTCTGCACGTCCTTGTCGTAGACGGGATCGGTCTCGATGGTATCGAATTCAACGTCGGCTGACGTGGAGTGAAACTTCGCGGAAGCCGCGTCGAGACGGTCCAAGATAGCCTTTGTCTCGGGCGCGGGGGCGGCGGCGTGCGCGAGCAGTCCCGATGACAGGACGAGTGCAATGGATGCTGCCAGACCGAATTTGATGCCGGATCGCATGGGTTTCCTTAGCTTGATTGGATGCGCGAGTGGGGCAGATGTTCCGCAAAAAATCGAAGCCCATACGTTCGGGGATTCTGCGGATGGGTTAGCGATGCGCCCAGACCTTCCAGACCGAATTGCCCTGCGCGTCGGTGGTTGTCTCCCAATGGTCAACAACGACGGCATCGCCGGTGACAGGTTCGATGGCCTTGCGGAGAGCCTTCTTCACCACCGCGTCCGGGGCAGTGGTGTGCAGGTCGAGGCTCATGTCGGAAGCCTGGACAGTGACGATGACCCCCTGGCCGTCGTTGCCGATAACCTGGATGGGATGCAGCGGGCCACCCATCGGCGAGGGCTTGTCGCCATAACTCCATCCCTTGATCTGTGGGGTGAGAAAAATGAACAGCAGGATCAGCGAGACCATGATGTCGTAGTGGAAACTGCCGCGCGGATAGGTCCAGTAGAAATAGCTGAGCAGGATCTGCTTGACGGTACGGCGGGCTTTCGGTGCTGCGGGATAGGGAGTGGTCATTCTGTTTCCTTCACAACGCGTTCGAGGCCGCCCATGTAGGGCTTGAGGGCTTCCGGGATAAGCACGGAGCCGTCGGGCTGTTGATAGTTTTCAAGGATGGCGAGCCAGGTGCGGCCCACGGCCAGGCCGCTGCCGTTGATGGTGTGGAGAAACTCCGGCTTGGCTTTGGCGCCTTGGGTTGCTGGGCGATAACGGATGTTGGCTCGCCTCGCCTGAAAGGCTTCAAAGTTGGAGCAGGAGGAGATTTCGCGGTAAAGCTGCTGGCCGGGCAGCCAGACTTCAAGGTCGAAGGTCTTGGCGGATGAGAAGCCGGTATCGCCGGCGCAGAGCAGAACGCGGCGATAAGGCAGGTTGAGGGCTTCGAGGATTTCTTCGGCGTCGCGCGTGAGGCGCTCGTGCTCCGCATCGGAGTCTTCAGGGCGCACGAACTTGACCAGCTCCACCTTTTGAAACTGATGCTGGCGGATGATGCCGCGGGTATCTTTGCCGGCTGCGCCCGCCTCGGCTCGGAAGCAAGGCGTGTAGGCGGTGAGGCAGATGGGCAGGCGGGATTCATCGAGAATCTCGTCGCGGTAGAGGTTGGTGACCGGGACCTCTGCGGTGGGAATCAGCCAGTGGTCGTTGTCTTTGAACTCGCCGCGGGCGACGGCTTCGGCGTCGGCGTCGGAGCAGCGGAAGAGGTCTTCGGCAAACTTGGGCAACTGGCCGGTTCCAAAGAGGGACTTGCTGTTGACCATGAACGGCGGCAGGACTTCCTTGTAGCCATGTTTCGTCGTGTGGAAGTCGAGCATGAAGCTGATGAGCGCGCGTTCCAGCCGTGCGCCTGCGCCGAAGTAGACGGCGAAGCGCGCGCCGGAGAGCTTGGCGGCGCGTTCCAGGTCGAGGATGCCGAGGGCTTCGCCAAGCTCCCAGTGCGGCTTGGGAGAGAAGTCGAAGGCGGTGATTTTGCCCCAAATCTTGACGGTGACGTTGTCGGCTTCGGATTTTCCGGAGGGCACTTCGTCGCGGGTGAGGTTGGGTATGCTGGCGAGCGTTTGCCGCAGTCTCGATTCAAGGTCTTCCGCACGCTTCTGGAGCACGGGAAGGCCCTCTTTAATGTCCCAAACCTTCTTTAATTTTTCGGTTGCTTCTTCCTCCCCGCCGCTCTTTTTAAGCTGGCCAATCTCCAGGGAAAGTTTGTTGAGTTCGGCTTTTGCCTGTTCCGACAGCGTTATGGCTAGCCTTCTGCCGTCGTCTAGCTTACGGAAATCGCCCAGAAGCGCGTCAGGATCAGCCCCGCGCGCGCGCAGTTTTTCTTCGACAGCTTCAAGGTTGGAGCGAACAAATCCCAAGTCGAGCATGGCCTTATTAGTTTACTTCCTCCGTGAGCGACTGTTAGGTTCTGGCTTCCCGCTGGTAGCTTCCGATGTGTCAGAAGCGAGATCATCACCGCGCGGACGAAGAGCATCCGCGGGAACCCTGATCCAGGGCACCCGTTTTTTCAGATTTCCAGGCGAAAAACTGCCCCATTCTGAGTGCAAATGGGCGGTTTCCCGACATTGCAGTACTCGTAACTTGTTTGTTTTCTTCACTGGAAAATCGGAAAACCACCTAACTCCTTTGTCATCAACAAAAGCGGTAGGGGGGGGTAGGGGGGGGGTGCGAGCTGGTTCGGACCGGCCGCGTCCCTGACAGGGTCTCTTTGTGGCTTTTGAACTTGTCTTCATAAGCCCATTGTGCGCTTCGGGAAGGAAATTATCGGCAAATCTCGCGAATGTTTTTTTGAGGGGAATGATGCAGGGGGGCTCAAGGGGTCGCGGCTTCAGCCGTGTTGGAGGGAAAGAGGTGTTCAGAGGGCCGGAAAGGTTTTCGGGCGGCTGACAAGGGGGCAATTTTTTAGTACACCTGGAGATAGCGTGTGGGGCTTAAGCCCCATCTCTCTCATTCTAAGCTGGCTGCGGCACGACTGAAGTCGTGCCCTGACACACAGCGCGCCCAGGATGGAGTTTGTCAACAAGCTCAGAGGGCCGGAAAGGTTCTCAGGCTGCGGACGAAGTGACGCTGGCAGTTCGAAGAAGAGAGGCCCGCGGCTAAAGCCGTGTTGAATCTGGATGGTCTATTCGGGAGGCTGAAGGCCCCCGCTCCCTCCGACGAATGACCTGGCGGGCTTTTCATGAATCTGGAGGCCTTGGGTGTACCGTGTTTTGTTCTGGACGGTGGGTACCTCACGGCGTCCCTCCAGGACGCCAGCGGGCGATAGGAACGGCTGACCACGGGTTTCACCCGTGGCTAATTTCATCCGGTCCCTCCGGGACGGGGCAGATGCGGTGCGGGGAACGCTCGCGGGAAACTCGCACAGGCGGTCATTGGGGCCTGCATGACGGCAAGGGCTGAAGCCCGGGTCCGTTTGTGGGGATGTATTCGACATGACTGAAGTCAGGCCCTGATACAAAGCACCTGCAGGGCGGAGGTCCGAGCTGAAAGCTAGCAGCTAGAGGCTAGAAGCTGGCTCCGTCTGCTTTTCCGCTGGTCCAGCGTCCAGTTGGTCTTGCCAGCCGGGCAGCCGCTGGTCCCCGGTGATCAGCCGCGCGCCGCGCGTGAAGGTGAAGTAGGTCCAGACCCATGCGGCGAAGACGGAGACGCGGTTGCGAAAGCCGATCAAGAAGAAGATGTGGACGACGAGCCACGCGGCCCAGGCGGGGAAGCCGCTCAT
>PLPU01000118.1:263-4896 GCA_003159975.1 Acidobacteriaceae bacterium | reverse complement strand
TAGTACTACAGTTGTATTTGGCTCAATTGCGGGAAAACCCGCAAATTCCCGGGCCTAAAGGCCGCGTTAGTTTGCCCTCTTTCAGGGGGTTAAAACCCCCTGCTCCCTCCGGAATCTCCGAACTACAACTGTAGTATTAGTACTACAGTTGTATTTGGTTCAATTGCAGGAAGGCCGGCAAATGCCCGGGCCTGAAGGCCGCGACAATTTGCCTTTTTCAGGGGGTTAAAACCCCCTGCTCCCTCCGGAATCTCCGAACTACAACTGTAGGATTAGAACATTTTCGATTTAAGTGTTTACATATCCGCATGAGCCAAAGAAGTTCGAACACTCGGTTGGTGTAACGGCATTGAGTAGGTCGCCGATTTCCTTCTATAGAGCATCGATGGATCGTTTGGCTGCCCTGCGGAGCAGTGCTTTCAGTTTGGAAAAGAACTTCTCGATGGGGTTGAAGTCGGGAGAGTAGGGTGGCAAATAAAGCAAAGTGGCGCCCGTTGCCCGGACCGCTTCCTCGACACCCGAGACCTTGTGACTGCTGAGGTTGTCAAGAACAACGATGTCCCCAGGCTGCAACGTTGGACACAAGAATTCGCGCACATAAGCGAGAAACATCTCTCCGTCCATGGGGCCGTCAGTGACCATGGGCGCGGTTAATCGGCGGTGGCGCAGCGCGCCTACAAAGGTGGTCGTCTTCCAGTGCCCGTGTGGGGCCGAGGCGATGCAGCGTTTGCCCTTGGGAGCGCGTCCACAGCGTCGCGTCATGCTTGTCGATGTCCACGTTTCATCGATGAATACGAGCTTTTCTATATCCATCCTCGGCAATGCTTCAACCCATTCTCGCCGAGCTTGCTGCACGTCCTCGCGCTCTTGCTCGCTGGCGTGCAGGGTTTTTTTTGAAGGTGAGATTCCATTTGTTCAACTGATGCCATAGTGCACCGGGCTTGATCAAGACATCCTGTTTGGCCAAGCGGGCGGACAATTCCGACAAGGCCAGATCAGGCTCCGCTTCGATCCAGGCGCGCAGCACCGACTCCATCTCAGCCACTCGTGAACGACGATGGCCGCCGATCTGAAAGCTGGTCCGCTTGCCCGACGTCTGTGCTCGGTCACGAACCTGGTAGACCCAAACGCGGCTCACTTCCAGACGCCGCGCAATCGCACTCGGCCTCTCGCCACGATCCAGCGCCCACAGCACCCGCTCACGCAAATCCTGCGAATACGATTGCATCCAGCCCCCTCTCTACAGACAGGGGTATTATCGCACATAATGTAAATACCTAAATTAGAAACGTTCTAGTCCAGCGCCGGTACCGTAACGAGACTTGGCTTCCAGTCCAAGCAAACCAGCTTCCGTAGCCCGTGGCAGAACGGCGTTGCAGAGCTTTGGGTTGGCAACTGCCGCCGCGATTTGCTCGATCATGTGATCGCCCACAATGTGCGACATCCGAAACGCCCTTTGAATGAGTGCGTCCGTTGCTACCACGAAGACCGAACGCATCTTGCGTCGCCCAAAGAAACACCTGCTAATCGTGAAATCGAGAACAATGCCGATGTAGGTCGTGAGTTTGTGGCGATGGCAACGCTCGGTGGCCTGAATCATCGGTACAATCTGGCTGCTTGACCTGCCGCTCCGTACGACTACTGACGAAACCGGTGATGAACTGTGCGAGAAGCGCGCCCGCTAACTTCCCTCTACTGATTTGGTGCTGATTCCGCAACAATCCGTCGTCACCGAATACCCCTTTATCCCAACGAAAACCACTTCCAGAAATGCCTCCGCACTCAAAATCCTGCCCTGTTATGCCCGGATCGAGGTTTGGGGAGGGGAATGTTCGAGGGCTGATCCTGCAATCCGCCCCCCGGAGGGCTTTGCTCCATCTTGCATGCAGCAAGGTTGCTTTCATTCGGTTCTTACTACAACCTCTTTCCGGCGCCGTTCATGGCATACTTTCACGAGGCACAATACAAGTCTGTTTGTTACCGTTATCTGGGTGGTGAAAGCTTGAAAACGATGCCAGCTCCCAGCCGAAAGCTGTTCTGGCGATTGGCGGCGTTGTTCGGGAGGGTGGTCAGGAAGTAATCTGCCTGGAGTGGGCGCAGGGCCAAGTAGCGCGAGAGGCTTATATTCAAACCACCCCCGGCGGCCAGGGCAAAGGCGTCTGATCCGTTGGTGGAATTATTTGGGTTCGGGAAGGTCGCATCAAAGCCATGCACGCCGCCCATCAGACCTTGGACAAAAGGCGTGAACCTGTGGACTGGCCATGAGAGCCGTGGGCCGAAGAGATAGGACACCAGGCTGAGGTCCTGGTGAGCGGAGTCGATAGCGCCCGCGTGCTGGCCCGCGATTTCGCCCACAAGGCCAATATGGCGGGAGAATGCGGCGCGAAACTCCGCTTTGGCCCCCGGCATCCAGGAGCAGCCGCATCCGCCCGGGATAGTATTAAAGCGCATGGCGCTGTACGCCAGAGTGACTTCCAGGGGCGCCGTGCCGGACGTCCGACTGGGAACCTGGCCGGGAATGGGCAGCGCCGCCAGGAGGATCGCGATTGGAATCATTCTGCGCATCTTCAATCTGTCTCCTTGTTACTCGACCGTGAGGGTAAATGTGAAGGAGTGCGACAAGGCTCCCGAGGTTGCGGTCACGGTGACTGTATAAGTCTCTGGCGGCTGGGCGAAGAAGCCCGTGCCGGACCCGCAACCACCCAGCCCAGCTATGGCACCGATGCCGGCCAACATGAACAGCAGCAAAGACATTGTGCGGCGCAGCCGACTTCCCGCGCGGCGCAGCCTGCCTGCAAAGGGAAGAAGGATCAGCGCCAGAGCAAATGGCGCCAGCCTTCTGACTACGTTCCCACTTGTACCGCTGCGCTTGCCTCCGCTGTTTGTGGCCAGCTGTATGCCAGGATCCGCTGCGACCTGTCGTGCCGCGGCATTCGTCTGCGGGAGATCTATGGTTAGCGTTACTGTGGTCGAGCCCGCACCCGCCGCAATTGTGGCCGGTGAGAAGCTGTAAGTAGCGCCAGCGGGCAATCCACTCGCTGTTAGCACGATGTTAGCCGGGAAGGTAGACCCTGTCGGCGGGGTCGCAGTGAAGGTGTACACCACTGTGCCTCCGGGGAGCGCTGTTACAACTGCGGGCGCGGAGGGGTTCACGTTGATACTGAAGTCCTGGACCACTTGTGTCAACGGGCTGCTGGCGGCGGTGACGAAGTTCTGGTCGCCGCCGTACGCCGCCGATATCGAGTGCGTTCCCACGGTCAGACTTGACGTTGTCAATGTCGCCACTCCGTCGGCCAGCGTTCCCGTGCCCAACGGTGTAGAGCCGTCTAGGAAGGTCACGGTCCCGGTCGGCGTACCGGCCCCGGAGGTGACGGTGGCCGTCAGAGTGAGGCTGTTCTGGACCAGGACCGGGTTGGCGCTACTGGCGATGGCGACGGCGGGCGTGGCCTGGTTCACGGTAAGCTGTACGGTTGTCGTCGCCGTGGTGTAGTCGGTNNGTGTCGGTCGGCGTCAGGGTGACCGACAGCGTATGCGATCCGGCCGTCAGCGCCGTTCCCGAGGCCGGCGTGTAGGCGAGGGTTCCGGCCACCGTGGAGCTGGCGTCGAGCTGCGTTGCGCTCAGTGCCGTCCCGTATGTAATGGCCGAAGGCGTACTCCAGCTGATCGTGGGCGTGGCCTGGTTCACCGTCAGCTGCACCGTGGTGGTCGCGGTGGTGTAGTCGGTCGTGTCGGTCGGAGTGAGCGTTACCGAGAGCGTATGCGCTCCGGCTGTCAGCACGGTTCCCGAGGCAGGCGTGTAGGCGAGGGTTCCGGCTACCGTGGAGCTGGCGTCGAGCTGGGTTGCGCTCAACGCCGTCCCGTAGGTGATGGCCGAAGGCGCGCTCCAGCTGATGGTGGGCATGGCCTGGTTCACCGTCAGCTGCACGGTTGTGGTCGCCGTGGTGTAGTCGGTCGTGTCGCTCGGGGTGAAGGTTACCGAGAGGGTGTGCGTCCCGGCTGTCAGAACCGATCCCGAGGCAGGCGTATACACGAAGGTTCCGGCCACCGTGGAGCTGGCGTCGAGCTGGGTTGCGCTCAACGCCGTCCCATAGGTGATGGCCGAAGGCGTGGCCCAGCTGATTGCCGGAGTAGTAACCTGGTTCACGGTAAGCTGCACGGTGGCCGTCGTCGTCGTGTAGTCGGTCGTGTCGGTCGGAGTGAGCGTTACCGAGAGCGTATGCGCTCCGGCGGTCAAAACCGTTCCGGCCGCCGGCGAGTACACGAAGGTGCCCGCCACCGTCGAGCTGGCATCCAGCTGGGTCGCGCTCAGAGCAGTCCCATAGGTGATGGCCGCGGGCGCCGCCCAGCTGATCGCGGGCGTGGCCTGGTTCACCGTCAGCTGCACGGTTGTGGTCGCTGTCGTGTAGTCGGTCGTGTCGGTCGGGGTCAGCGTCACCGAGAGCGTATGCGTCCCGGCGGTTAGAACCGTTCCGGCCGCTGGCGCGTACACGAAGGTTCCGGCCAGCGTCGAGCTGGCGTCAAGCTGGGTCGCGTTTAGAGCAGTCCCATAGGTGATGGCCGCGGGCGCCGCCCAGCTGACCGTGGGCGTCACCTGGTTCACCTTCAGCTGCACGGTTGTGGTCGCCGTCGTGTA
>PLPU01000118.1:0-169 GCA_003159975.1 Acidobacteriaceae bacterium | reverse complement strand
GTGTCGGTCGGCGTCAGGGTCACCGAGAGAGTTTGCGTTCCGGCGGTCAGAACCGTTCCCGAGGCTGGGGTATACACGAAGGTTCCGGCCACCGTCGAGCTGGCGTCGAGCTGCGCCGCGCTCAGCGCGGTCCCATAGGTGATGGCCGAAGGCGTGCTCCAGCTGATCG
>PLPU01000545.1:6974-11046 GCA_003159975.1 Acidobacteriaceae bacterium | reverse complement strand
CGCGCCGCCGAGTCATCTCCATGGGCGAAGAGCCAGGCCGAGTTCATCACGCCGGCGCACCCTCCCTCGACCACCTCACCCGTTCGGTCCTTCTCAACCGCAATACAATCGAAACCCAACTCGGCATCACTCTCACGCCGCCCACCATCCTCGCCGCCTGGCACCCCGTCACCATCCTCAGAAACACCAACGCTGAAGCTGACGCTTTCTTCGCCGTGCTCGCCGCTGCCCCCGGCCAACTCATCTTCGTCTACCCCAACGCCGACGCCGGCAGCCACGCGCTCATCCAACGCACCAGGCAACTCGCCGCCGCGCGCCCCAACACGCACATCTACGTCAACCTCGAAGCAATCACCTATTGGAGCCTTCTCGCCAACGTGACCTGCATGATCGGTAATTCGTCAAGCGGCATCATGGAAGCCGCATCCTTCGCCCTGCCCGTCGTCAACGTTGGCATGCGCCAGCAAGGCCGCGAGCGCGCTCGAAACATCATCGACGCCCCTGCAGAGACAGAGGCGATCCAAGCCGCCCTCCATCGCGCCCTCAGCCCGGAATTCCGAAACTCGCTCGCCGGCATGGAAAACCCCTACGGCAACGGCACCGCCGCCCAAACCATCGCTCGCGTCCTCACCACCGTTCCCTTGGAAGGCCTGTTAATCAAACAACCAACTCCAATTGCCTGAAATCGACTGTGCCCCATCCATCGCGCAGCCTCATCGCGCGATGGGCGGGAGACCATAAACTTGAGCCGCCCATGACCATTCCTCTCTCCGCCCCCGACATCACCGAAGCCGAAATCGACGCCGTCACCGCCGTCCTTCGCACCCCTCACCTGTCTCTCGGCCCCGAACTTGCCGCCTTTGAATCCGCGCTCGCCGCCTATCACGCCGTGCCCCACGCCGTAGCCGTCAGCTCCGGCACCGCCGGCCTCCATCTCGCCCTGCTCACCCTCAACATCGGGGCGGGCGACGAAGTCATCATCCCCTCTTTCGCCTTCATCGCCGTATCAAACGCCGTTCTGCAAGTCCGCGCCACTCCCGTCTTCGCGGAAATCGATCCCGTCACGCTCAACCTGGACCCGAAAGCCGTCGAGCAAGCCATCACTCTACGCACCCGCGCCATCCTCGTTGTGCACACCTTCGGCGTCCCCGCCGACATGGACGCGCTCCAATCCATCGCCCGCCGCCACAACCTCGCGCTCATTGAAGACGCATGTGAAGCCATCGGCGCCGAGTTTCAAGGCCGCCTTGCCGGCAGCTTCGGCGACCTGGCCGTCCTCGGTTTCTATCCCAACAAGCAGCTCACCACCGGTGAAGGCGGCGCCATCCTCGCCCACAATGCCAACCACGCCGGCCGCCTCCGTTCTTTACGAAATCAAGGTCGGCAGCCAGGCGCCGATTGGCTAGACCACGCCGAACCCGGCTACAATTACCGCCTCTCAGACATCGCCTGTGCCCTCGGCCGCGTCCAGCTCAGCCGCATTGAAGAAATGCTCGCACTCCGCCAATCCGCCGCCCTGCGCTACAACACACTCCTCAAAGACCTCCCCGCCCTCGAACTCCCACCCCTGGCTCTTCCAAACCGCACAATCAGCTGGTTCGTCTACGTCGTTCGGTTGCCTCAATCGACAGACCGCAACCGCATCCAGGCCGTCCTCACCCAGCGAGGCATCGCCACCGGACGCTACTTCCCGCCCATCCACCTTCAGCCCGCATGGCTCAATCAACCCGGCGCCGCCACACCCCATCTCCCCGTCACGGAATCCATCGCCCGGCGCACCCTTGCACTTCCCTTTTTCAACCGCATGACCCCCGCACAGCAGCAGCAAATCGCTTCCGCCCTTCTAGACGCCCTCCGCACCGCGAACTGACTCCCCAAAAACGACAGTCCGCTTCCTTCGCCATTCTTCCCGCTGCAACTCATCTTCCTTTAACAACAGACTTGGCATTCTCCACGCCGAGCGATTTTGCGGAGACATAAATTCTTGGCAAGCGATGCCATGATTGGCAACCTCTTGCGCTCGCGCGCATCTGTTGAAGTGTACGGCGCGTGTACAAAGTTGAATCAACCGGATGAACCTCGACAGGGCAGAAAAAGGGGCGCACGCTATTCCCACATCGGACCTCCCCACTGGTGAGTTTCAAATGAGGAATTCGCACCGCGAATTCCATCCATCAGTATCGGTATCCCCTTGCCTGACTCCCTAGACTTGCCTTATCCGCTGTTGAAGAGCAGGTACGTATGGTGGTCAAAACACACTCCAAGAGTCGCGGCGTCACCGGTCTCCACGTCGGGGTTTCCAACGTTCGGCGTTATTTTCCGAAGACCGTCGCCGTTATCGAATTGCAACTGGATCATTTGCAGATTCAATGTGGGTTGGACCCTGATTTCTGGCGGGGACAACCTGAAATTTTCGACCCTCGACTCTGCGCTTGGCTCGAGTCCAAGCATTTGCACCAATCTCCCGCTAGAACCTCAATCCCGCTCGCACTAATTCCCGCGGGAGAGAATTCCTTCCGGGTCCAACCGGTCGGGCTCAACGGCCACGTCAGGGTCAAAGTGACGTCAAACGCCGCAGCCTGATCTCGCAAGCGAATCTCGCACCGGACCGTCGCTGGCCTAAGCTGCGCTCCTCTGCGCCCAAGCTTCAACACAAGCCCTCCCCCTATCCGCACCGCCCAATCCGCACCCTCACCCTCCCCCAAATCGTCATTCCATCTTGATACACTCAGGATGGAATGACGACCCGCCCTCTTGAACAGGAAATAGCCCACTACTTCGCCGCCGGCCCCGTTGCCGCCAGTGCCCCAGGCGCCATGACCGCGTTCCTCGCCCTGCGCGCCGCCCTTGAAAGCGGCCAGGTTCGCGCCGCCTCACCCGATCCCGACTCGCCCACCGGCTGGTGCGTCAACGCCTGGGTCAAGAAGGGCATCCTCCTCGGCTTTCGCGTCGGCGTTCTCGAGCAGCTTTCCGTCGGCGCCCTGTCGTTTGTGGACAAAAACACATTCCCCGCCCGCCAGTTCACAGCCGCTGACGGCGTTCGCCTCGTTCCCGGCGGTTCCTCAATCCGCTCCGGCGCCTACGTCGCCAAAGGCGTAGTCTGCATGCCGCCCATGTACATCAACGCCGGCGCCTACGTCGATGAAGGCGCCATGGTCGACTCGCACGCCCTGGTCGGCTCCTGCGCCCAGATCGGCAAGCGTGTTCACCTGAGCGCCGCGGCCCAGATCGGCGGCGTCCTCGAGCCCATCAACGCCAGCCCGGTCATCATTGAAGACGACGTGCTGGTCGGCGGCAACACCGGCGTCTACGAGGGAACCATCGTCCGCAAAGGCGCAGTCCTTGCTGCCGGCACCATCCTCACCCGCGGCACGCCCGTCTTCGATCTCGTCAAGGGACAAATAATCCGCGCCACTTCCGACACGTCTTCAGGCCCTGGCCTGCCCCTCATCATTCCCGAAAACGCGATCGTCGTCCCCGGCTCCCGCGCCGTCAACAGAAACAGAACCCATCCCAATGCCGAAGGCTGGGGCCTGAGCGTCTACGCCCCCGTCATCGTCAAATACCGCGACGACAAGACCAACGTGTCCACCGCGCTTGAAGATTTGTTACGCTAGCGTCTTTTGTTTTGTCATCCTGAGCAAAGCGAAGGATCTGCTGTTGTATTTCGGTGCTTGTGCTCCAAATTGCAGACAGAAGGAACAACCATCCCCCACCAGTCGTAATCACTATGGAATGAGCGCAGAGGCCAAATGAAAACCAGGAAGCCAAATCGCACCACACCCGCCCCACCCCCCGAACAACCTCGCGAAACCTTCTTTGACGGGTTGACCTCAAACCTGAGCACCGTCGCGGTCGCCCTGTTCATCTTCGCCTTCCTGTTTCAGATCTTCCTCATCCCATCCTCATCCATGGCCAGCACCCTGCTCACCGGCGATCATGTGCTGGTCGACCGGGTCACCTTTTCACCTGCCGCGCATTGGGCGCCCTTCGTTCATTACCGCGATCCGCGCCGGGGCGATGTAGTCGTCTTCTTCAAGCCGGTTGCGGAAGCCAATGGCGAACACATCTT